>PAQX01000027.1 GCA_002709835.1 Deltaproteobacteria bacterium | reverse complement strand
CGCCTGATTGACACGGCGAACGCGCCGATCATCGGAATCGACGCCTCGGGTGCCGTGAACGAGTGGAACCAGACCGCAGCTCGGATCACGGGTTTCTCCAAGGATGAGGCCCTGGGCCAGAACCTCGTGGAAACGTTCATCACGGAAGACTTCAAGGCTTCCGTGGATGAGGTCCTCAAAAAGGCGCTCGAGGGCGAAGAGACGTCGAACTACGAGTTCCCGCTGTTCACGAAGGAAGGCGAGAGGATCCATCTCCTGCTCAACGCGACGGCGCGCCGCGACGAGGACAGGGCCATTCGCGGCGTCATCGGAATCGGACAGGACATCACGCAAAGATACGAGAAGGAAGAACAGCTCCGGCAACGTGCTCGCCTCGAGGCCATCGGGAGTCTCACAGGAGGCATCGCACACGACTTCAACAACCTTCTAACGGTGGTCATCGGCAACCTTGCGATGCTCATGCCGGGAGAAGGGGTCGACAAGGAGATCCTCGAGGACGCGAAAAAGGCCGCCCACAACGGTTCCGAGTTGGTGAAGAACCTGCTGGCGTTCTCCCGACGCCAGTCTCTCGAGCCGGTCGCCTCGAAGCTGGATGGTCTTCTGAACGACTTTCGCCGGTCTCTGGGGCGAGCGCTGGGTGAGTCCATCGTGCTGGAGGTCTCGGTGCCCGACGATCCACTCGCAGCCTTCATCGACCGGTCGCAGTTCGAAGCCGCGCTCATCAACCTTTGCATCAACGCGCGCGATGCCATGCCGGGGGGGGGAACGATTCGCCTGAACGCTTTTCCGAGTCGTGCCAACGAGGGAGAGCAGCCACTCATACCCGATGGCGGCTCGGATGCGGATGATTTCATCTGTGTTCAGGTGTGCGACGACGGTTCGGGAATCGATGCGGAATTATTGAGCAAGGTCGTCGAGCCCTACTTCACCACGAAAGCTATGGGGGAGGGATCTGGGCTGGGCTTGAGCTCTGTCGTCGGTTTCGTCGACCAATCGGGTGGCAGCATGCGCATCTTCAGCGAACCGGGAGTGGGAACGACCGTCGAACTCTTCCTGCCGAGATGCGTCTCGCCCGAGACGGAGGCGTCTGATTCGGAAACCAATCGGACGATCGTTTTCTCACCGGGGCGAGACCAGTTCAACGTCCTGGTCGTGGACGACGAGCCAGACGTCCGACGCCTCGCCGCGCGCTGGCTGGAGCGGTCGGGGTACAACGTTCTCCAGGCTAGCAGCGGCGAGGATGCTCTGAAAACCATCGAAGAACGGGGTGGCCGGGTCGACGTGCTGTTCAGCGACATCGTCATGCCGGGAGACATCGATGGCTGGGCGTTGGCGGAGCAGGTCAGCTCCCTCTATCCGCGTATAGGGATTCAGTTGGCGACCGGATACGACCAGGGCCGCACTCAAGGACGCGGCAGCGACGACAAGCAGCGCTTCCCTGTGCTCTTCAAGCCCTACAATCTGTCGGACCTTTCGAACGCGGTGGAAGGAATAGTCCGACTCGCGGAAGAGGGCCGGACCCTCGACGCCTAGGATGCTGTCGCAGGCCGCTTGAGCGGCTTTCTGGATCTCTCGGGGGGACCCCCTGCGCAGTTCAGTGAGGTGGCCATCTCACTCGGCAGCGACCACCGACCGCGACGCCCCTGATGTAAAACCGTCGCGATTCGTCCGAGTCCGCAGGTGATCGAGCGCGCCCCTCTGATGGTTGCGGCTCTCGCTGGCGCAGCGGCTGGGGAGGAGCGAATCATTTCTTCGCGGGGAAGCCTGCATCCCGTGGTCGGGGTCATTCGAACCGCGAGTCCCTCCGCGGGTGGATCAGTCCTCGACACGGTCGCCGTCGAGGAAACGCAGTAGGTCGAAAACGGGCTCGTCTCCACTGCCAACTCCACGCTTTTAAGAAAACCGGAAAAGGCACCCACTTCGAACGATGAGGAACGGCGTCTGGCCGGCCGAGGCTGGCGAACGGGAAGAGTTGGCCGCATTTTCGCCACAATAGACGTGCATCGAAACCTCAGGCGGGCGCCGCCGGCCGCATCCGCCCTCCCCGCGCGTAATTGCAGTCCGCCCCCAAGTCCCTGGTATGATCGGCACGGGATCGCCCATCGAGTCCGGCTTCTCGACGAGCCGATACGCGAGCGACGTTGGATCGATCCCCATGGACCGCCTCTGACGGCTCTTCGAGGCGAGCGGATCTCCCGCGTCATGCTCGCACTGCAATCACCGAAGAAGGATCTCTCGAGATGACGACGAACGACGATCTCCTCTTGGCCAGCGACGAGACGATCGACGACGCGGTGCAGTACGCCTCGCCGATGGTTCTGCGCGGGCTCCTCTACCAGTTGACCGGCGACGAGGAGGTCGTTGCGATGGAGCCGGGCGGCGCTGCCAAGTTCACGACCGGGAGCGAGTTCGCGAACGAGGCCGACGAGAAGCGAATCAAGGCAAAGGCAGCTGCCTTTCTCAAGTCGTGCCGAGACGGCGGTGCCGGAGAGATCGACCTCGGTCCCGAGGAGCGTCTCCGTACGAGCCTTTCGCTCACAGGCAACCAGGAGATTCCCGAGGACGAGCTGCCGATCTGGCTGGAGGAGGCGGCCCTCGATCGCTGGGCCAGAGGGGTGCGTTGGGCCGGCGACGAAACGCCGAAGGCCGCCGAGGACTTCAAGGTCGCGGTCATCGGAACGGGCATTGCGGGGCTCAACGTGGCGGTCCAACTGAAGCGGGCGGGCATCCCCTTCGTCGTCATCGAGAAGAATTCGGAAGTTGGCGGCGCCTGGTACGAAAACCACTATCCGGGAGCACGCGTCGATACGCCGAGCCGGGGCTACACCCACCTCTTCAGCTACGACTACCCGTTCCCCTGGGCCTACAGCCCGCGGGACGAGAACCTCCGATACTTCAGGTGGGTTGCCGACCAATTCGGCGTGCGAGGGAAGATCGACTTCAACACCGAGGTCGTCGCCATGAACTGGGAAGACGAGAGGAAGGTCTGGACGCTCGAAGCGCAGGGTCCGTCTGGCCCCCGAACCTATGAAGTGAACGCGGTCGTCTCCTGCGTGGGCTTTCTCTCGCGGCCGAAGCTCCCCGAGATCGAGGGGATGGAGTCGTTTCTCGGGGAGGCGACCCACACGGCCGCCTGGCCCGATGGAGTGGGCGTCGACGGCAAACGGGTCGCAATCGTCGGCTCGGGCGCTTCCGGCTATCAAACGACTCCGGTGATCGCGAAGACCGCGGCGGAGACCTACCTCTTCCAAAGACAGCCCAACTGGTGCTTCGAGGACCGCGGCTATCTCAAGGAGCTGCCGCCCCAGATCCTCTGGCTCGAACGAAACTTCCCTTTCTACGCCAACTTCGTCCGCTTCCGTGTCGCCGCCCTGATCAATCCGGAGAATTCGTCCGCAGGCATCCGGATCGATCCCGACTTCGATGATCCCCATACGGTGAGCCCCGCGAACAAGGCGACGCGCGACATGTGCCTCGAGTTCATCGAGCGCAAGCTCGGCGCCCGGCCCGACCTGGTCGAGAAGATGACGCCGAACTTCCCGCCCCTGGCCTCGAGACCGATTCGAATCGACGCTTTCGACAGCGTGTACGATGCGCTCGTCCGAGACGAGGTCACGCTCGTCTCGGACCCGATCGACGAGATCACGCCTTCCGGAATCCTGGCCGGCGGGACGGCCTACGACCTCGATCTCATCGTCTACGCAACGGGCTTCCGTGCGAACGAGTTCCTGTGGCCGATGGAGGTTCGTGGACGGGGCGGCGTACGAATAGAGGAGGTCTGGGCCAAGGATGGACCGCGGGCCTATCTCGGCGCGATGGTCCCGGAGTTTCCGAACTTCTTCATGTGCTACGGCCCCAATTCCAACAACTTCGGCGGCTTCACAGTCGTGGACTTGCTCGAACTCGTTGCCCAGTTCTCGCTTCGCTGTGTCGCGGGGCTGATCGAGAACGGCAAGAAGAGCGTCGAGGTCTCGCACGATGCCTACTGGCGATTCGCCGGGATCCTCGACGAAAGCGAGCGGACTATGGTCTACATGGACCCGCGCGCGAACAACTACTACCAGAATGGCGATCGGTCTTGCGTGAACGGACCGGTGGACATCCGACGCATGTGGCGCTGGCTTCAGGACCCGGCCGGGCCATCTCCGGCCGAGACGGATGCCGGGATGCGCCCGCACTTCGACGAGGACCTTGTCGTCTCCTGACACCGCGAACGACGTCGCCCTGAAACGAGCCGTTGCGGAGCCTGCTGGGACCTCCCGATGAGGCTTCCAGATCGGAGGCCCGGTTTCCGCCCCGCCGGACGCCCGCTGCGGCGGAAACGCCTTCGGCGACCTAGTGCAGGGTAAGACGCGCGGGAAGCGGCTGATAGCTCAGATTCGCGGGCATAGGCGGATAAGTGATGCCGTCGACGGGTTCCATCGCGCTGAAACGGTCAAGCAGGGCCTCGACGGCAGTATTGGCTTCGAGCCGCGCGAGGCTCGCACCAGGACAGATGTGCGGTCCGCCCCCGAACGCGACGTGATCGCGCGAGTCAGGCCGGTCGAGTCTGAACTCGTCGCCCTCGTCGTAGCGAGTCTCGTCCCGATTCGCCGAAGCGAGGCTCACAGAGAGCCAGTCACCGCGCTTCATGCTCTCATCGCCGACCGTCGCATCCTTCAGGCATCGTCGAGTTACCCGATGCGCTGGCGAGTCGTGGCGCAAGGATTCCTCTACGAAGACCTTAACGAGTTCGCGTTGATCCTGGAGTCGATCGAAGAGTCCGGGCATCAGGATGAGACGCTCAACACAGTGCGCGAGCAGCCCTCGCGTCGTGTGAACGCCGCCAAGGACCATCGTCTGGAGCTGATGGGCGATCTCGACGTCGCTAAGCCGGCGGCCTTCGATCTCGGCTTCCAGGAAGACCTTCACCGTGTGAGAACTCGGTTCGGACTTCGCGCGTTCCTCTGCGACCCACTCAGTCAGGTAGGCGTGGATCGGCGGGCCGTCCGGCGAAAAAAGCGGTGACGCGGGCCGAAACATTACTGATCCGTTGAAGGACCACTCGATCAGCTTTTCCGGCGCTCCTTCGGGCAGGCCCATAATGTGAGCGATCACGTGACTCGGAATCGGCATCGCGTAGGCCGAATGGAGATCCGGCTCCGCCATTTCTGCAAAGCCGTCGATCAGTCGCTCACAAGTCTCCCGAACGAAGGGCGCAATCTTTTGGGTACGATGGACCCCGAGCGCCGAGTTGAATAGCCGCCGGATCTGACCATGGCGGGGCTCACCGATTTCCGGAAGGAAGAGCTGCTCGTCCGGAACGTTCTCCACGCCGTCGATACCGGTACCCGGCGTCATATCGGATCCAAAGGATTCGACATCGAGCAGAACCTGGTCGATCTCCTCGCGGCGCGACAAGAACCAAGCGCCGCCAGGCGTACGCGCGACGGGGCATTCACGCCGTAGCATCGCGAGCTCGCCAAAGGGCACCCCGGTCTTTGCGTGTTCGGGGTCGTCGGGGTCGAAGATGGTTCGATCGCTCACGATGCTCGTCTCCGTCGATTCGAGTTCGGCAGGCCTATTCGATCGGCTCCCGGAAGGGGCCTGCGAGATGGCCTCCGTCGATCACGACGCCAGTGCCCGTGATGTAGGCCGCTTCGTCGCTCGCCAGAAACAGAGCGAGATTCGCGACCTCTTCTGGCTCACCCATCCGCTTGATCGGCTGCTTATCCATTAGGCGTTGAAGACGCGCGAGGATCTCAGGCGGTGCGTCTTCGACCATGGGACTATTGATCACACCGGGATGGATCGAGTTCACCCGGATTCCCAGCGGCCCCAGCTCGATCGCCGCCGATCGCGTCATGCCCGTGACCGCGAACTTGCTGCCCGCATAGCTCGTCATCCCGAGAACGCCGACGAGGCCATCGATCGAAGAGATGTTGACGATCGAACCGCCTCCTGCTTCGACCATGGCCGCCCTTACCGCACGCATCCCTAGATAAACGCCGTGTAGGTTGATGTCGATTATCTTGTGGTGCATCTCAAGAGGGAGCGAATCGAGCGTCCCGACCGAGCCGATCCCCGCATTGTTGACGAGCACGTCGAGCCGGCCGAAACGACCCACAGCATCGCGAACCGCTTCGTCCCAATCGGCCTCGCACGTTACGTCCAGTCGGCGGTAGAGCGCATGCTCGCCGAGCTCAGCAGCAAGCTCGGCGCCCTCGGCGTCGAGGACGTCGGTGATCGCGACCCGCGCGCCCTCCGAAACGAAACGGCGCGCTTCCGCCGCGCCCTGCCCACGGGCGGCTCCGGTAATGAGCGCGACTTTTCCTGTGAGCCTATTAGACATGCTGCTTATCCAGGTCCGTCGGGCGACGCTAACTCACGGAGGCGTCATGTCGAGGGGGTCTCGTGGGATAGCCAGCAGCGGGCGGTTGTAAGGAGACGGCGCTTAGGCGGAAAAGCGGATCAGCCTTCGACCTGCAGACTTCGGAAGGCAAGAGCCGGGGGCGTGATCGGCCCTATTCCTGTGGCCGTTCTACCCGCCCCCACGATCACTACAACGAGACCATCGTCCGCAGAGTCACAACCTCCAAAGGCGGCGAAACCACTGGAGCTGAGCCGAGCCCTATGCTGTCGCTCAGGGGCGGAACGCGAGGAGGTTCGGATCCGCACGCGCGCAACATGCTTTCTCGCCATGCACCAGCTACCGGCCGCCCTAGCTACCAGAGCGCGGCGAAGGACCGCCACGTGGCACACCGCGGATTCGAGGCGCACCACCTCAACTTCTCCTCGTCCACTCCCAAAGACTCCGACAGGCTGGGTACCGCTCCCAGGCTCAACGCGGGCCCTACGATTCGGCAGCGACCTCGGCCAGGTCCATCGACTTCATGGCCTTCTCTCGAAAGCGGCCCATGTCTTTTTCGTAGACCTTCATGTCGAAGCTCGTCTTTTTTCGAAACTCGAGCAGCTTCACGCCTTGCGGACCAGCATGGTAGGCGTAGCTCTGCTCGGCGGGCAGAAAGAAGCCGTCTCCGGGCCCGAGCTCGCGCTGCCCCATGACGATTCCTCCCTCGACGATGTAGTAGAGGCAATCGGAAGAGTGGCTGTGCTTCGGGAGTAGATATCCGGGCGCGAAATCAATACTCACCAGGCTGAATCCGTCCGGGCCTTCCTGGCGGAAAGGAACCGTCAGCCGACCGCCGTCGACCATCCGGGCGGTCTCGGCGTCTTGCGGTGGCGTATCGTTCGCACCGGCGTGGGCGAAGGACATCTCATCCATCATGCCCGCCTCCTCAAGCGTCGGGGCCGCCGCCGCAGTGAAGATCGCCATTTTGCCCGGCGCGACCGGCACCGACTTCCTCGTCTCCGACATAGTCCCTCCCTTATAAACCCCAACAGACTCCAGGGTTCGTCGCGGAAGTCTAGTTCACGAGATCTGCACTAGCCGACTTCGGGTAAGAGACATCTCATCGGAATTAGCCGAACTCCCCTGCCCCCAGTCGTCTCCGGTTGACAGCGCAGTCGCGCCCCCCCACCGCAACATCGCCGAAGTCGCGACTCCGGCTCGCCGAACTCTTCTAAGCGAACAGGCCCAGTTCAGCGCCGACGAACTACACGCCCCGATCGCGCCGTAGATCGACCTTCACGCCCTGGCGCTCGAGCAGACGTGCGAGCGCGTCGGTGGTGCCGTTATCCACCGACATCGTGTGACCCACGGGCGCGATTCCATGGCGCACCATTCGGTCGCCAAGCTTGATCATGATCGCGTCGAAGCGCATCGCCCCGAAGATCTCCCAATAATCAATCGTATCCGCAACCTGCCGGCCGGAGCGCTCTTCCCAGATCGCGACCTGCTCTTCGCGGGTCGGAAAGCCCTCGAGACGAGGCGCGTCGAAGTCGTCGAAGGACATTCGATCGAACATGACGAACCAGCCGATATCGGCCTCGGGAGGACAGAGCGATACGGCTTCCCAGTCGCACACCGACGCGCATCGGTAGTCCTGCCAGATGATGTTCCCGAGGCGACTATCGCCCCAGCTGATGCCCGACGGGAGATCCGGCGCGTGAGCGTCGAGCCAATCGAGACTGGCCCGGATGATCGGATGCTCGCGATCCCCGAGCTCCCGCTCGATCCACGTCCGATAGAGCATGAGCTGGTCCGAGAGTCGCGGATCGCCCTCGCCTCTCACGTCGAGCCACGACAATCCCAGGTCCTGCCAGCCGAGTCCGGCGAGAGACGCCATCGTCTCGCAGGCGTCTCGAACCATGCGTTCGCGGTCTGCAGGCGTCGCGTCGTCGACGAGGAATCCCGCCTGCGAGTAACGCGGCACGTCCGCGGGAATCAGCCCTTCGATGAACTCCATCACAAAGAATGGACTTCCCAGCACGGATGCGTCGCCCTCGAAGGGAAACATTGCGGGGATCGGCGCCGCCTCGGCATCGCGAATCGCCTGCATGATCCGATGCTGGACCTGACAGCTGATCGCGCACGCGTCCGTCTGCTCCGGGAAGATCCCCCCGTCCGGCGGCTCGATCCGAGCGACCCATTTACGGGTCTGCGTCTCACCGTCGATCCTCGACGTCGTCGAAAAAAAGACGGTCTCGTTCGAAAACCCGGTCGCGCGAGGCATGTCGACGTCGTGCACGCGCAGGTCCGTCGCGTCGACCATCTGTGCGCGCATCCACGCCTCGAGCGATGCCCGATAGGTCTCCGGATCAGCCACGGCCTTTTCAGGGGCTTCGGTCTCGTCTGCCATGGACCCTCCTCCCGAGGCCTAGCACCCTAGCACTCGGCGGAAGGACGCCCAGGCAGGTCAGTTCTGCGGTGGGGACGCGGTTGTCCCAAACGATCTCCAAAGCCCATCCCCGGGCAGAGGCGCGTTCTTCTGCGTTCAACCGACGTGCGGGCGCAGTCGATAGCGGATGGGGAGACGCTTGATACCCGGGACGAGATTCGACGCGGTCCGTTCAGCTTCGCCGGTCTGTTCGAGGAACTCGACGCGCGAGACGAACTCCCGGAAGAGCGCCTGCTGGGACTTCCGAGCGAGATGTGCGCCCAGGCAGAAGTGCTCGCCGATGCCGAAGGCGAGGTGCGGGTTCGGGTTACGGTCGATGCGAAATTCGTCCGGCGCCTCGAAGACGTCTTCGTCGCGGTTGGCCGACGCGTAGTACATGATCAGGCGATCACCCGCCTTCATCTGCCGACCGCCTATCTCGATGTCGTCGGCAACAGTTCGCGCCATCGTATTCACTGGCGTGACGTAGCGCAGGATCTCCTCTACGCCGCTCTTCGTGTAGCCATCGGGATCGCTCTTCCACTTCGCGAGCTGATCCGGGTGATCGAGCAGAGCCTGCATCCCGCCGGTGAGCCCGCCGCGGGTCGTTTCGTGCCCGGCGATGAACATCACGAGGCAATACCCCATCGTATCGACTTCGTTCATCGGTTCGCCGTCCACCCGAGCGTTCGCGAAGAGCGAGACGAGATCCTCACGCGGCGTCTTCCGCCGATCCTCGAGGATCTTGTGGAAGTAGCCGCCGAAATCCATCGCGGCGGCCATCACGGATTCCTGCGCCGTCATTCCCGGGCGCTGGAACTCCGGATCGTCCCGACCGAAGATCTCGTTGGTCGTCTTGAGCACGAACGGCTCATCTTCCTCGGGCGCGCCGAGGATCCGACAGATGATCGAGAGCGGGTGGAGCGACGCCACGTCCTGAACCCAATCGGCCTCGCCTTCCTCGCCGAGCGAGTCGACGAGCTTGACGGCCAGGGCCTCGATCATCGGGTCCCACTTGCCGAGGCTGCGCGGCGTGAAGAATCGACTCGCGACCCCCCGATATTTTCGATGATCCGGGTTGTCCATCTCGATGATGGTGCGCATCTGAACCTGCGCGTCATCGCGAAGAATCGTGTCGACCGGTTCGAAGTTGATCCCGTCGCGATTGAGGAAGGACTGCGGACTCTTCGAGATCTCGACGATGTCCGCGTGGCGGGTAATCGCCCAGAAAGGCGGCCAGCCCTCCGGTTCGAATCGCTCGACGGGAGCCGACTTTCGAAGCGTCGCCCACTCTTCGTGCGGATAACCACGTGTGGAATAGCTCGTCGGTTCGACGAGGTGAAGAGATTCGATGAGGTCGGCGGCAGCCATCGCGGAGGTCTCCTGTCTTTGCAGTTGAATAGCAAATGGCTCCAAGCTCAGCCTCTCGAGCACACTTGGGTCGCGCGCGAAGATGCGCCCGCGAGCCGCCGGTTTCCATGCTGTGTCGACGTGCTCGTAAGAAAACATGCTATCGATCGTTCAGCACGACCTCGGGATGGACGCCACGCTACGCACAGCAACACGACCTCTAGGAGTTCAGAGGCCACCCCGGACGGAGACTCCTCCCAGCGATCGGACTACCGCCGCTGCCTGAACTCGGCCCCGCCCCTGGAGAGGATGCTCCCGGCTGAGCAGATCCCTACCTCCGGGAGCGCGAGAGCGTGGCCATCTCGGAGACTCAAGGAGGCCGTAGCCGAACAGCCTCCGGCTGACCAAGCGGTTCAGGTCCATAGGCCAGCAATGGCTGTGCTCGAAGTCGCGGAATCCATCGAGAACGAGCGCCTCGATCGGCCGAACTCGAGGCGGCATCGACACGTGGAAGAGCGGACAGTGTTGGCCTAGGCGATCAATGGATCGTCGAGTGGCCCGAAGCGGTCAGAGCAGTCGAAGCCGAGCTCAGAACAGATACTCGCGCATTGGGATGCTGCTCATCGTGGTCATGTCTGCGAAAGACAGAAGGTCCTTCACGATCTTCTTCCGATTCTCGGGGCCACTGTAGAACTGGTCGGGGTCTGCAACGACGGCACACGACGCGACCGACTCGCTCACGATCGCGTGAAGCGTGGGGGCCCCCGCCGTGATGCCTCGCACTACCGCATTCCGGACGTATCGAGTGAGCGGGTGGAGAAGCAGCGTCAGCGGGCCATGCGATCCGTGCCAACGCGCGTAGAAGGTCTCGAAGTCCAGGGCGTCCGGTTTGGGAAACGTCGTAAAGATCGCCACACCCGGGCTCGCCTCACCGCGCGCCCGTTCTTGACGAGGATATTCCCGAAGGATCGATTCGGTCACGAGGTAACCCGCGAACCGGCTGGCGAGGCTGGAAACGACCGCTTCGATCTCTCGTCGATCGTCGAGACAATCGACCCAGAGAGAAACCTGGCCATCAATCAACCCGTGGGCATTCATCTGCGCGATCTGATCCAGGGCCGGGTCTTCGATGTCAGCGACCGTGACCGTCAAGTCCCGCGCGCCCGCGGCTTCGAGCGCCGGCACCACGTCGAAGATCTTCTCGCGCAAATCGTGTCGACGCTGCGGCGGCGTCCCTGCTTCTGCGTCGCCGAGCAGATAGACCAGCTTTTCCATGCCGTTTAATGTACCCCGTCAGACCGCGGGGCTGTGGCCTGGCTCAAACTACCAGGAATCCCGAAAAGCACGAATCGCGGCCTGCACTTCAAATTCGGGCGCTCGCGTTGCACGCTCAGAGTACCGGCAATCGAGGGCACTTGGATCAGAGCTGAGCACCCTTAGCGCGCCACGCGCGCCGTCGAACCGATCGGCATTCGCGAGGACCGCCTAGAACGGCGTAAGCTCATCGTACGTATAGACGCGGTCGGGGCCGTAGACGGGACCCTCCATGTATAGATTCGAGAGTCGGCGCAGCTGGATCCGCCAGCCGTCGGCCGTGCGCTGCCAGTTGTCTCGGTAGATCGCGTAGTGCCTGAAGACGCTCGTGGTCTCGTCCTTGAGGTGCTGCACGTGAACCAGATGTCCGTAGGTCGTCGAGGTCGCGGTCTCCCCATCGAGGTCGATCACGGGGTTCGACATGTTGTGCTGCGTCACCCGAAAGACCGGAAAGCGCTCGCGCAGCCAGCCCTTCATCTCCGCCCAAGGCTTCATCGTCCCGCCACTGACGTCATAGTGCAAGACGGCATCGGGCGCGAAGATCGAATCCAACTCGTCGTAGAGCCGATGGTCGATGCACCATCCGTAGCGGTAGATCTTCTGTTGGATTTCTACGACCGCCTCGGGGTCGTAGGCGCTCACGACAGAGTGCCTCCGTCGACGCGAATCTCTTCACCGTTGATATGCGAGCCCTCTCGACTCGCCAATAGCGCAACCACGTTCGCGATCACGGCGGGCGGGCGAGGCTTATCCAGGGGCATCGCACGTGAGACCAGCTTCATGTCGGCACCCTCGGGAAGCGTACCGTCAGAGCCCATCGCCGTCAGAATCGAGCCCGGACAGATCGCATTGCATCGCACGCCCCGACCGCCGTACTCGACCGCGATCGTTCTCGTCAGCGCGCTGACGCCACCCTTGCTGGTCCCATAGGCCGCACCATAGGGCATCCCGGCGAGGGCGGAGGTCGACGAGATGTTAACGATGTTTCCCTTGGTCTCGATCAAGTGTGGAAGTGCAGCCTGGCAAAGCGCGAACATTCCGACGAGATTGACCTCGAGCACCTTTCGGAACGTGTCGAGCGGAATCTTGTCGAAATGCTCGAGTACGAGAATCCCAGCGATGTTACAGAGCACGTCGAGTCGGCCGTGTTGCACGACGCAGGCCTCGATTGCTTCCCGGACCTGCGCTTCGTCCGAGACGTCGCAGATCCGGTGGTCGACCGAGTGGCCATGCTCGGCACAAAGCCTGGCGGTCTCCTCGAGCCCCTCGGCTGCGACATCGACGATCATGATCGCCGCGCCCTCGCTCGCCAAGCGCTCCGCGGTGGCCCGACCGATGCCAGCCGACGCGCCGGTGATGAACGCTACTTTTCCTTCAAACCGCTGCATGCGTGCTCCTTCTACAGAACTATCAGCCAACTCGACCGACAACGGCCGGCTCGGCTGGGCGCAGCCTATCGTGCGGCTGCGTGCCCTTGGTGGTAGGCCGCCGCTTTCGCGGGTTCGGGCCAGGGATGCCATTCGCGCGCGGGCGACATCTCGGTCTTGCCCTCGGCCAGCGGTCCCGTCACGAGGTCGTGGGTGCGCCACGCCATCGTCGGCCCGAAGAGAGGCTGGCCCTCGACGGAGATGATTCGGACCTCTCCCGGCGCGAAGTCACACTGCTCTCGAAGAACGCGCGCAAGGGATTCGTGGCCCAGGTGTCCATCCCCGAAGTTCCAGCCGATCACCATTCCGGCGATCATTTCGCCGTCATACCACTCGTAGTTGTCGACGTCGTCGACGGCGTGAGGGACCGCGTCATGCAGCACTCTGCCCTGCAAGTGGAGGAACCGACTTGTGGCTGCACTTATCTGCGCCGCGCGCACGCCCGCAGAGTCGACTCCCATTTCCGCGAGCTGCTCACCCAGGGTACCCGACGCCTTCGTGCACTTCTTGAGCTTCTCGATCGAGTCGCCGCGGAAGAGCCAGACGTTGTAGGCCCAGTTACCAGCGTAGTAACGCATCGCGAGCAGGAACGAGACGTGGCGCGGGAAGAAGTTCCCGTACGCAGGCACCACGAAGAGGGTCAGGACCAAGAAGGCGAAGAGGAAGGGCGCTCCGCTGGGCAGAGTGAGAACGGAAACCTCGGGATGCGTGAAGAAGAGCGCCCACGCACCGTAGATCATCATGATGTTCCACTCGATCGGCATGCCGCTGGGATTGTTCAGCGCGATAAACCCGTGAAAGCCCGTCGCAACGAAGGCGATCACCCCGGCCATAACCGGATCGTGGCCGAAAAAGAGGAAGAGGAAGGGAATCCCGAACTCGGTTGCGGCACCAAAATGGGACATTCGATGGGCGAATTCCGAGGGGCGGAGGTCGTGAGGGTAATCGCGAAAGAGATTGTTCTTGAGCCAGCCGGGGAAGAAGGGCCCATTGTTCATCATGACCATGATGACGCTGCCGAAGTGGTGGTTAACCTTCGACATGGCGGCCCAGAACCAGATGAACATCCACGTCATCTTCGCGCCGGCGATCGCGAGACTCTCGTCTGCAGCGGCGACGGCCAGCACGATCAGGATGGTGTAGTAGTGCTCCGCGCGGGATGCGAGATAGAGGGTCTTGTCCATGAGACCCAGTATCGGGAGGAGCACGATCGCGGGGGCGAGCAGCACAGGCGTGACGTCGGGGGCGATCAACGCACGGAAGAGGAGGAACAGCATCGAGACATATCCGATGACGTCCAGCCAGCCTCGCGTGACCCCGCCCAAGATCGGCCAATCGGGCACGAGTGAAATCTTCGTCGTGCCTGGACGTGCGAAGTAGAGAAAGCCGCCGATCGGCGGCCTGAACTTCCCGTTCATGGGCCCGGACGAACATCCGAAGCCCATCAACTCGTAGAACATCGCCCAGACGGCGGCCTTCTCGAAGGACTGCCA
Organism: Deltaproteobacteria bacterium; assembly: GCA_002709835.1. Lineage (GTDB taxonomy): Bacteria > Myxococcota_A > UBA9160 > UBA9160 > UBA4427 > UBA4427. The sequence goes on along the minus strand of PAQX01000027.1, from coordinate 64,514 downwards.
CGTGAAGAACCAGTCGAAGCTCAAGAAGCTCGATTCACTTCGGAAAGAGGCGAAGAACATCCAGCCGCCGACGAATAGGACGAAGTACTTCGTCCAGTACATGACGAGGATCGAGAATGGCGTCGGGTTCTTCTGCGATGCCCAGAGCTTGCACAGGAAGGGCAACCGATCGGTGAAGCCCATCTCTCCCATCTCGTCGATGGTCGGAAAATCGGGATCGCCCGGCGCGGCGTTCGGGTTAAACGGTTCGGAGGTCATCGGGTGGGGGTGTTCGTCGACATTATGGCATCGTACACAGCCGTCGGGCCGTGACGCAACGCGTCTGCGAGGCTGTTGCACCCAGCCCGAAGTTGGAGACCGGAGAGACCCAGGTAGAGACAGCGACGGGACTCAACGTCGACCTCACAACAGATCAGACGCGTGATTGGATGGGTGGCATCCCGATGCGCGAGGCTGAATTCCGAAACGGCGCCCGCGAGTCTACGAGACAGAGCGAGCATGCCCCGCGCCGATCCTCAGGCAGAGACGCCCGATCCTCGCGAGCTGGGTCGCGAGGGGCTGTTGGGCCAGAGTGACGACGTGGTGGGTCGAAAGCGGGATGACCGAAGACCCGAGCTCGATCCGCTTCGTGCGTCCGCCCGCCATCGCGAAGAGCTTAAGGATGCCGTGGACGAAAATCTGGCCGCTCCAGGCCGTGTCGAAGACCTCGGCTTCGGCCCGCTCGAAGTCCGCCAGGACGGTTTCCACCTCTTGGACGCTCCCGGTGTCAAATTGCAGCCCAATCCTCATCACGCGAACAGGTTAGCCTTGGGAGCCGCCCGTCATGGAGCCTGTCATGGGAGGCTGGAGCAAGGAAGAAATCGAAACCGCCTTCAAGACCTATCAGGTCCAAGGCCGCGCGGCGGCGCGGTCCGGGGACCGGGGGCGCTGGGGTGAGATGTTCACCGAAGACGTGACCTACGTGGAGCAGGCGAGCTGAGCTCGTAGTTCGCCCTCCCTCCGAGCGAGCGTCATTTGAAAGCGTCGACGACCCCCGGCAAAGGCACGAAGGTCGTCATCTGGTCGCGAGCCACCCCGGACAATCCGCCTCTGCCGCATCGACGAATCGCGTTCGAGCGGATGGAGTCTCCGAGAGGAAGGACTCAATGGCGGTGTGAGGAGTCAGACGTACAGGCTCGAGGCGATCGCCAGGAGCGCCACGCCGAGCATGACCACGAAGCCCGCGGGCGTCGCGCCCTAGGCGTCCCACTCGATCGGAACCGGAGTGGTGATCGTGAGCGTCCCGCCCGACGCGTACCGGATCTCCGCCCCCTCGCGGAGCCTCAGGTTCGGCAGACGCGGGAGCAGCTCCTGGAGCGTAATCGCGAGTTCGGTCCGCGCGAGAGCGTGTCCGCTGCACATGTGGATCCCCGTTCCGAACGACAGCGATTCCGCCTTCAAGCCCGGCCGGTCGAAGTCCACCTCGAAGGGGCGCTCGAAGCGTTCGCCGTCGAGGCCAGCGATCGTCGTCGAGACGAGGACCATGTCGCCCTCGCGCATCGGGACGCCGGCGAAGGTGCAGTCCTGCGCGACGATCCGGCCGAGATTCGGAGCGCTGAAACGACGGAGCAGCTCCTCGACCGCGTTGGGGATCTTCGCGGGATCGTCGATCAGCTGCCGACGGTGCTCGGGATGGGTCGCCAGAAAAAGAATCTGGTGGAGCGTCGCACTCGTGACCGTATCGAGCCCGGCCAGCATGAGCATCGTCGCCATGCTCGTGAGCTCCGCCTTGTCGAGCCGGCGCCCGTCGATCTCGGCCCGCAGCATCGCCTCGAGCACATGCGCGTCACGCGGCGCTTCGCGATCCGCCATCTCGGACTCGATCCACTCTCCGAGGAGCTGCGCCACCTCGGTCATCCCGCCGAACACGTCCTCGGGCGTGGCACCGCGGAAGACGCGCTGGACGCCCGAGTCGAACTCGACGCGGCGCTCTGGGGCAACGCCCAGCATGCTGAGGAAGATCTGGACGGGAAGGGGCTGCGCGTACTCGGCGTTGAAGTCGGCGCACCCCTCTGGAAAGAAGGCGTCGATCCGCGCGCGGGTCATGGCTCGGAACGCGTGGGCGAGGGCATCGATGATTCGCGGGGCGAACATCTGGCGAGTGAAGATCTGCTGGTAGGCGCGGTGCTCGGGCGGGTCGAGGTTGTTCGGAATCAGGCGGTAGGGGCTGTCGATCCGAGGCACGCTCACGCTCCTCGCGGAGAAGAGATCAGGCCGCATCCAGGCCTCCTGGATCCGAGCCGCTCTCGCGAGAACCCAGTGGCCGCCGAGATCGGGGGACCAGAAGACCTCGGGAAGGTCCGCTGCGCTCGCGAAGAAGCTCCACGGGTCGGTCTCGATCCGGGGGTCGAGACGGAAATCGAAGGGATGGATGAGCTCGTCGGGGACATGATCCGGAATAGCGGACGACATGGGTCCTCCTTCGTTCGGAGAGTGGGAGGAGGTCGAAAGGGGAAACCGGGCACGTGCCCCTAGAGAACCGCGATCGGGTTCACGGGACACCCGGTCGCGCCCGGCACGCGCATCGCGCCCAAGGTAAACAGGAAGCTCCACCGATCCGCCGCGGCGCAGGCCTCGGACAGCTCGCCGAGGGCGAGGTTGTCGATCAGCGGGAGGCCGAGTCCAGTGATCCCGATCTGGTGGATCGGGAAGGGCCAGTCGGGGATCCCGATCCCCGGCAGCGGGTCCGAGATCCCGTCGCTCCCGAGCACCGAGATCTCCCGCTCCCGGAGCCAGGGCAGACACTCCGCATGAAGACCGACCATCCCGTCTGCCGGATCGAGTGGCCCGCCGGCGAGCCGCCGGCGGGCACAGCGCCCGGTCGCGACGAGCAGGATGTCGCCGGTCTCGATCGCGACGCCCTGCCCGTCAAGCGCTTCCTCGACCTCGGCCAGGTGGATCGCTTCGTTCCCGTCGATGAAGGCCTCGCCGCGGGCCCGCGCCAGGTCGAGCAGGACGCCGCGGCCTACGATCCCGTCGGCGAAGCTGAGCAGCGTGTTGCGGCGCGCCCCATCGCTGCGGACCTCCGCCGCCGGCACGCCGTTGTACATCTTTCCGCGAACGAACATGTGGCAGAGCGCGTCGATGTGCGTGACGCCGAGCCCGTGGACGTGGGCGCCGACGAAGTCGCGCGCCGCCTCGTAACCGGGGATCCCGCTGTCGTCCCGCGCGTCGCCCGACGCGAGCATGTGGTGCTGAGCCGGGATCGGCGTCTCGGGCGACGGAGTCAGCTCGAGGTCGTGGGCGAGACTGATCGAGCGTCCCTCGCGAACGCTGGCCGCCGCCTGCGCCGCATGCTCCGGCCGCAGGTGATTCAGGGTCCCGAGCTCGTCGTCCTCGCCCCAGCGCCCCCAGTTCGAAAGCGTTTCAAAGAGTGCATCGAGCGTTTCTTTGGTCGGTGCCTCCATGGGCGCCCCCTCCGTTTCTTTCGTCGTTCTAGCGGACGCGTACCCGAAACGCGCGTCGAAGGGCAATGCGGTCGTTCCGCTCAGCCATTCCCCATGGCGCGGCGATTCCGGATCAAGCGACCCGCGTGACGCCCCGTCGCTTCGCCGTCGCGGAAGGCGACCTCGCCCGCCACCACCGTCGCGGCGAACCCGGTCGCGCCCTGCGAAAGCCGCTGTCCGCCGCCGGGCAGATCGTTCACGATCCGCGGCACCGCCGGCCCGACGGTCTCCGGGTCGAAAACGTTGAGGTCCGCCAGCATGCCCTCCCGAAGCAGCCCGCGATCCGCGAAGCCCCACGCCTGCGCGGGCTCGAGGGTCAGCATCCGGACGCCCTCCTCGAGCGTGAAGGCACCGGCGTCGCGTACCCAGTGTCCGAGCAGATGCGTCTGGATCGAAGCGTCGCAGATCTGGCTCAGATGGGCGCCGGAATCAGAGAAGGTCATCACCGTCCGCGGATGCCGCAGCACGTCGAGCAGAACCTCCTCGTCCTGCGGGTACAGGCTCGGCTGGATGAAGAGGCACTCGAAGTCGCTCTCGAGCGCGAGGTCGACCATCGCCTCGGCGGGTGAGACCCCGCGCTCCGCCGCGACCTCCCGGATCGAAGGCCACGGCGGGAGACCCCGGTCGAAGACGCGGATCCCGTCCCAGTCGGGCTTGCGCGGCATCGCGCCGATCCCGCGCCAGCGATCGTAGTCGCCCTCCATCGCCGCCTTCGCGAGACGCGCCCGCGTCTCCGGATCCCGCAGCGCCCGCTTCTGCTCCTCGAGCGGTCGCTCACGGAACGGAATCCACTCCGGCAGGACGTCGAAGGGCAGCCGCGTCCGGAAGCCGAGCAGGACGGAGATCCCGCGGCAATGACTCTGCCCGATCATCCTTCCACCCGCCGCCGCGATCCGGTCGATCCGGTCGAGCATCGCGCGGCCGCCCTCGCGCGTCGCGATCAGGCCCGCGGTCACGGGCACACTCTGGTCGATCGCGATCCGGCGGACGTGTTCGAAGACGATCTCGCGCTCTTCGGGATTCGGCGAGAGGAAGCCTTCCGTTCCGCCCTCCAGCATGCCGATCCCGAGCTCGCCCATCACGTCGACCAGCGCGTGCAGCTCGTCCCAGCTCGCGATGCGCGACGCGACGGGCCGATCGTCGGAGGTCTCGTGGTGCTCGCTCCGGGACGTGGTGAATCCGATCGCCCCGGAGAGCAGCGCCGCCCGGAGCTGCTCTCGCATCCGCCGCAGGTCGTCTTCGCCCGCCTCTTCCTCGAAGGCGCGCTCGCCCATCGCCCAGGTGCGCAGCGCCGAGTGGCCGATGTTCGCCGCGTAGTGGATCGACTTCGGAACGCGCTCGAGCGCTTCGAGATATTCGGGGAAAGTCTGCCAGGTCCAGTCGATGCCTTCGGCGAGCGCGGTCGCGTCGATGTCCTCGGCTCGCTCGAGATTTCGGAGGACGAGCGCGCGAGCCTCGTCGTGGACTGGCGCGATCGTGAATCCGCAGTTGCCCATGACCACGCTGGTCACGCCCTGCCAGCAGGAGTTCGCGCCGTGGGGATCCCAGAAGACCTGCGCGTCGAAGTGGGTGTGGCCATCGATGAAGCCGGGCGACACGACGAGTCCGTCGGCGTCGATCTCCTCACGACCGCGTTCGGCGAGACGACCGATCGCGGCGATCCGGTCGCCCGCGATCCCGACGTCGGCCCGGTAGGCGCCCGTGCCGGATCCATCGACCACCCGGCCGCCGCGAATCACGAGATCAAAGGCCACCCTGCTCTCCTGCGTCTGCGCCCGCTCCTCGTCGACGCGGGTCGCGCCGCCGCAGACCGGGACACGCTACTGCGCCACGTATCCACCGTCGACGGAGAGCGCCGTACCGAGAACGAAGGAGGCGCGCTCTGTACAGAGCCAGAGTGCCGCCTCCGCAATCTCCTCGGGCTCCGCGATCCGACCGATCGGGTGAAGGAGCTCCAGCTCCTGCTGGAGCTCCGGTGTCTCGCGCACCACGTCCTCGACCATGCCCGTACGCGCGGTGCCAGGACAGATCGAGTTGATCTGGATGCCCTGCGACCCGTATTCGAGCGCCGCGGCGCGAGTCAGCCCGATCACGCCGTGCTTGCTCGCGACGTAGGCCGACTGCCCGGGGAAGCCGATCAGGCCGGCACCCGACGCGCAGTTCACGATGGCACCACCGCCCGACTCGAGGATCGCCGGAATCTCGTTCTTCATGCAAAGGAAGACGCCCGTCAGCATGACGTCGATCGTCCGCCGCCACTGGTCCTCGGGCATGTCCGCCACGAAGTTGGGCGGCCCGGAGAGACCCGCGTTGTTGTAGGCGCAGTCGAGCCGACCGAATCGCTCCGTCGCCGTCGCGACCGCGCGCGCCACCGCCGCGCCGTCGGCGACGTCCGTCTCGACGAAGACGGCCTCGGCGCCGGTCGACCGGATCTCCTCGGCAACCGCCTCGCCGGCCTCGCGCTCGAGATCGGCGAGGACGACGCGCGCGCCCCGCGCCGCGAAGAGACGACTCGCGGCCCGCCCGATCCCCGACGCGGCCCCCGTGACGAACGCGACGCGTCCCTCGAATTCGTCCGTCTTCGAAACCGCATCGGCCATGGCAATCCTCCTCGAATGCTCCGGAGCAACGCCCGGGCGGCTGTGCCAGAATCCTCGCATGGGCAGGCTCGATGGCAAGGTGGCCTTGATCAGCGGCGCGGCGCGCGGGCAGGGCGAGGCCGAGGCGCGGCGCTTCGTCGCGGAAGGCGCGCGCGTCGTGCTAGGCGACGTGCTCGAGGCCGAGTGCCGCACCGTCGCGGAATTGCTCGGCGACGGAGCGCGCGCGATCCGACTCGACGTAACCCGGGAAGAAGACTGGTCGCGCGCGGTCGAGACGGCCCTCGACACATTCGGCCGACTCGACGTTCTCGTGAACAACGCGGGCATCGTTCGGACCGGCGCGATCGAGTCGACGTCGCTCGAGGACTACCGCGCGGTCGTCGACGTGAACCAGATCGGCACCTTCCTCGGCATTCGCGCGGTCGTACCGGCGATGCGCGAGGCCGGAGGCGGCTCGATCGTCAACATCTCGTCGAATGCCGGGATGGAGGGCGTTCAGGGCGTGATCGGCTACGTCGCGAGCAAGTGGGCGATCCGCGGAATGACGAAGACCGCCGCCCTCGAGCTCGGCCGCTTCGGAATCCGCGTGAACGTCGTCTGTCCGGGCGGCGTCGCAACCCCCATGATCGGCGCCAGCGACTTCGATTCGATCGACCAGGACGCCGTCTGGAGCAGCCAGCCGATCTCACGCGTGGGCCAGCCCGATGAGATCGCGAGTCTCGTACTCTTCCTTGCCTCCGACGAGAGCAGCTACTCGACGGGCGCAGAGTTCGTCGCCGACGGCGGTGGGCTCGCGGGCAGCACGGCGCGTGGGGTCGATACGAACTGACTCGTGGCGATGCCCCGCTCACCCTGGTCCGTTCAAGAGTCGGGCGCGGCCAATGGAAGTCCATCCAAAGACCGAAGGTGCCGTAGGATTCGAGTCATCCAAGGACACGATCATGCGTTCCGCCAACTTCGACCCGACCCGGACGCGAGGTAGAGCACGATCACGGCGAGAACGCCCTTGGATCCGGAAAAGACAGGGTGCCCGCCGCTCGATCCCGAGATCGGTCGAACTCGTCACGCCGAACCGATTCGCTAGCGTGATCGAGGTAGAGATCCCCTTTACCCGCGAGGAGTCGAGTCGTGGTCGAACTGATCTACGAGGTCGTCGAGAACCCCGCCTATCGACACGTTCTCCTCAACCACCTCCCGATCACGGGTCTGGCGGTCGCGGCGTGCGTCCTTGCGTGGTCCCTCGTCGAGAACCAATGGCGTTCGATCGTCTTCGCCCTTGTCCTCTGCGCGATCCTGTCCGCGTCCGCGATCTTCGTGCTCCAGTCCGGCGACGCTGCGTATCCGATTCTCTTCGACAAGCTCGATGGTCCGGGGCAGGCCTGGCTCGACGATCACGCAGAGCTCGCAGCGCGGTGGGGCCGCCTGATTCCAGCGAATGCGCTGTTGGCGCTCGTCGCGCTGGGCGTCGGGTGGCGGAAAGAGTCGTGGCGGCGCCAGGCCGGCTTCGCTGCCCTGCTCGGCTGCGCGATTAGCCTCGGCGCGGCCGGCGTGATCGCGTCGGCCGGTGGACACGTACGTCACTCCGAGTTCCGCGAAGCGGCCGGTAGCTCCGCTCCGGCCGCTGTGATGGCAACCGAACCGGCCGAGGCCCGCGTCGGAATGCGGCGCCTGACCGAGTCCCAGTACCGCAACGTCGTCGCGGATGCGTTCGGCACGGGCCTCGAGATCGCGGGCCGCTTCGAGCCGGAGAACCGACGCCACGGTCTGATCGCGGTCGGCAGCGCGCAGGCGGCAATCACGGCGAGCGGCTTCGAGCAGTACGAAGGCATGGCGATCGAGATCGCGCGACAGGCACTCGAGCCCGTCCGACGCGAGACCTGGCTCCCGTGCCGGCCGAACGCCACCGATCGCCCGGATCCCGAGTGCGTCGAGGCGATGCTCCGGGCAGTCGCGCCCACGCTCCTGCGGCGTCCAATCGACGAGGGCGACCTCCGCAGGCGCGTTGCCGTCGCAACGGAAGGGGCAGAGGCTTTCGGCGACTTCTGGGTCGGCGCCCGCGCCGCGCTCGCAAGCGTGATGATCGCCCCCGACTTCCTCTTTCGCGTGGAAACCGCGGCCGTCGGCGACGAAGGGACGACGCTCTCGGCCGCGAGCCTGGCGTCGAGGCTCTCCTTCTTCCTGTGGAACGCCGGTCCGGACGCGGCGCTGCTGGAGGCGATCGAGAGCGGCACCCTCGGGACGCCCGAAGGTTATGCCGCACAGGTCGATCGGATGATTGCTTCACCGCGCTTCGAAGCCGGCGTTCGGGCGCTCTTCTCGGACATCTTCCAGTTCGACGGATTCGCCGATCTGGCGAAGGATCCCGTGCGTTATCCGATCTTCAGCGCCCGGGTCGCCGAGCACGCGAAAGAACAGACGCTGCGCACGGTCGTCGAGCACCTGGTGCGTCGCGAGGGCGACTACCGATCGCTCTTTACGTCCAACCAGACCTTCATGACCCGCATTCTCGGCCCGGTCTATGCCCTGCCCGTTCGCGCCGAGAGCGGCTGGGAAGCCGTGACCTTCGGAGCTGAGAGCGATCGCGGCGGCCTCCTCACCCACGCGAGCTTCAACATGCTACACGCCCACGCGGGGCGCAGCTCACCCACGCTGCGCGGTCTCTTCATCCGGGAATCCCTGCTGTGCCAGCGCGTTCCTCCGGCGCCCGCCGACGTCGACTTCGGCCTCTTCAACGCCGACGACAGCCCGGAACACAGAACCGCTCGCGATCGCCTGGAAGTGCACTCCACGAACGCTTCCTGTCGGAGCTGCCACAAGCTGACCGATCCGATCGGTCTCGCCCTCGAGAGCTTCGACGGAATGGGACGTCATCGCCGGTCCGAGAACGGCGCACCGATCGACGCGCGCGGTGACCTGGACGGCCTCGACTTCGCCGACGCACCGGGACTCGGCGCCGCCCTCGCCGACCACGACCGGCTCAGCGCCTGCCTCGCGCGTCACGCCTACCAGGCGGCGATCGGTCGAGCGGCAAAGCCGTCCGAGCGCCGATGGCTGCGGACGCTCGAGGCACGCTTCGCCGACTCGGGCCATCGCTTCGCCCCCCTGGTTCGAGCGGTCGTACACGCGCCAGGCTTCCTCGCCGCGCCCGCAACGCGCTCGACCGAAGCGTCGCATGCGAGTGGGGCGGGCTCGCCAGACCCTACCAGAGACACGCTATGATGGGGCAAACGAAGCGAAGGGAATCCCTGCCATGACTCGACTCGTCACACGCAGGACGATGCTCCGACGGACGCTCCGCGGCAGTCTCGGAGGGATCGGCCTGAGCGTCGCCCTCCCCTACCTCGACCTATTCCTGAACGGGAACGGCGATGCCCTCGCAGCGACCGGCGCGCCCCTCCCGACGCGTTTCGGCACCTGGTTCTACGGCTGCGGGATGAATCCCGAACGCTGGAACCCCACCGTCGAGGGCCGGGACTTCCCTCTGACGCCCGAGCTCGAGCCAATCCGGCCGATCCGGGATCACGTGGCGGTACTGAGCGGATTCAGCGTCCTGCTCGCCGGCGAAACCAATCACGTCCACCGCACGGGCGTCTTCGGAACGCTCACCGGCGGTGCGCCGATCACGACGACCGAGGTCGACGGCCCCACCCTCGACGTCCTGATCGCCGATACGATCGGCGACGCGACGCGCTTCCGTTCCCTTGAGATGGCCGCCAACGGGATCGCAAAGGACAGCTACAGCCTGCGAAGCGAGAATGCCCGCAACGCTGCCGAGCCGACGCCGCTCTCGCTCTACACACGCATCTTCGGCCCAGGCTTCTCGGACCCCAATGCCGGCGAGTTCGTTCCGGATCCGCGCGCCCTGCTCAGGAAGAGCGTTCTGTCGGCCGTGAGCGAGGACCGAGCGCGGCTCGACCGTCGACTCGGCCAGTCGGATCGCGCTCGGCTCGACGAGTACTTCACCTCGCTCCGCCAGCTCGAACGCCAGCTCGAGATCCAGCTCTCCGCGCCGCCGCCTCTCGAAGCCTGCCAGCCGCCCGATTCTCCGGCCGAAGCGTCGGTCTCCCAGGACGTGGAGCACGTCGCCCACAACCACGACCTGATGGCCCGTATCCTCGCGCTAGCGCTCGCGTGCGACCAGACACGCGTCTTCAACCTCGTCTTCTCGGCTGGCGCCTCCCGCCTCCATACGGCTGGCAGCGCCGACACGCATCACACGCTCACGCACGAAGAAGCGAAGGACGAGNCCCTCGGCTACCAGCCGAAGGCGACNGCNTTCGTCATGCGCAGCATGGAAGCCTGGACGCGGTTCGTNGAGACTCTGGCGAGCGTGCCGGAAGGCGACGGCACCCTCCTCGANCATTCCGTCGTCCTCTGCCATTCCGAGACNTCNGANGCCAACAGCCATAGCGTGACGGGTCTCCCGATCATGCTCGCNGGGACNGCCGGCGGGCGCCTCCGGAACGGCCTCCACGTCCAGGGGGCNGGCGANTCCNTCGCGCGCATCGGGCTGACGCTGCAGCAGGTGATGGGCCGTCCGGTCGCGCGCTGGGGCTACCGCGCGAACGAGACGTCACGCCCTCTTTCCGAAATCCTCGCATGAGCCACACAGGCCGAGGAGTCCGTATGTCCCGACATCGACCGATCGATCCCACCCGATCCCTCGCAACCCTCTCTCTCCTTGCGCTCGCCCTCGCCGCGTTCCCGGGCTGCGAAAGCGGGCCCCCCGTCGAAGGCGCTTCATTCGACGCTGCGCCCCCCGTACGCGGCTACGTCATGGCGCGGTGGTGGGACGAGATCCCGCACGACGAGCCTGGGGAATGTCCCGACGGTCTCAACGTGACCGAGGTCGAATACTTCCCCGAGCAGTGGCAGACCTACATGGTGGAACGGAAGCGGGTCCGCGAGACCGAAGGCCGGCACCTCGAGTGGGATCACCCGCTCCTCCCCCCCGACGCCTGCCAGGATCCCCACGCCCAGCCCGACCCGGGCTATCGGACCCTCGACGGACCGGCTCACGTCGCGGGGCTCGACCTCGATGGCGTGGACTCGACCCTGTCCGATGCCTCGAGCCCGCAATGCGCCCACGACGACTTCGTCGACCCGTCGGGCGTACGCGGAATCGACAATCAGCTCTGGCGACTGATGGGGTGTGTTCGCGGCTATCGCCCGAACGATCTGATGGATCGGCTCCATAAGGCGAACACGATGATCAAGGAGGGGGGCTACGCGATCCTGATGGAGATCGCGGGGATGGACGACCCGGTGAACGACGACCACGTGGAAGTCCAGTTCCTCTCGTCAGCCGCGCCCGTTTCACTGAACGCGCTCGGCGATCCGATGGAGCACGTCAGCTTCAATGCCCATGCGGATACCACGTACCACAACGCCGTCGCCACGGGGCGAATCGTCGACGGCGTGCTCACCACCGAACCCGTCGATCTCCGCCTGAAGATCAAGCAGCAGACGCAGGACAACGCGGTCTTCTATCGGGACGCGAGGATCCGGGCGACGGTCCTCCCCGACGGCCGGATCGAGGGCGTGCTCGGCGCCTACTGGGACAACGAGAACTTCTGGTCGATGATGAACGATCATATGATCGGAGATCGCCACCAGGGTCGAAACGCCGCCTTCAATCGCGGCTTCATGTGCGCCGGGCTGTACCATGCGATTCCTCGCGTATCGGACGGCCACCCCGACCCCGAAACGGGCGCGTGTACCTCGATCTCGACGGCGCTCCACTTCGAGGCGAAACCCGCGTTCGTGATCCGTCCGACGCTGGCGCTCTCCCAGGATCGTTAGAGCTCGCCCGGTCCGTGTCGGCGATTCCCGCGAAGGATCGTCGAGACGGCGCAAGTCTTAGGCCACGACCCAAGCTTCTTCGAAAGCAACTTCCCGATCGTCGGGTGGAGGACGGACCATCCTTCGACCTGGGCGATCTTCTCGGCGGCGATCGATTTCCTCTCGAACGACGAGCAGATCACCATGCTCCACGGAAACGCGGAACGCGTGTCCCGGATCTGACTGGAGCCGCCTCGAGCAGCTGAAGGAAAGGGATCCCGAGGATGAACGACATCGCGATTCGAGGAGGAACGGTCGTCGACGGAACGGGGGCGCCGGCCCGCCGGGCGGACGTCGGGATCCGTGACGGTCGGGTCTTCGAGATCGACGGTTCGGTTCGCGGGGCCGAAGAGATCGACGCGAGCGGTCGACTCGTGGTCCCCGGATTCGTCGACATCCATACCCACTACGACGCGCAGGTCCTCTGGGACCCAGCCCTCGAGCCGTCGAGTCATCAGGGCGTGACGAGCGTCGTCGCCGGCAATTGCGGTTACAGCATCGCGCCGACGAAGGAGCGCGACCGCGCCTCTCTCATGCGCACCCTCGACAAGGTCGAGGACATGAGGCTCGCGACCCTCGAGGCCGGCGTTTCCTGGGACTTCGAGAGCTACGGCGAGTACCTCGACCTGATCGAAAGCCGCGGTCTGGGCATCCATTTCGGAGGCTATGTCGGCCACACCCCCGTTCGTCTCTACGTAATGGGCGACGACGCCTACGAAAGGGAGGCGACGGAGGCCGAGATCGAGGAGATGAAGCGGATCGTCGCGGACTCGATTCGAGCGGGCGCCCTGGGCTTCTCTTCCGACCGTGCCGGCTTCCACCTCGGCGACGGAGGCCGCCCGGTCCCCTCCGTCGTGGCAAGCCAGGCGGAAGTCGAGGCCCTGCTCGGCGTTGCGGGCGAGATCGGCCAGGGCGTTCTGCACGTCGCCGCCGGCGAGAACTTCGACTGGGTCTACGACGCTCAGCGGAGGATCGGCCGCGTCTTGAACTGGTCTTCGATCCTGACCTATCCGGAAACGTGGAAGTCGCGCGCGCCCTGGCGCGAGAAGCTCGAGCGACACCTCACCGGGCGGGCATCGGGCGCGGACGTCTCCGTTCAGGTCACCTGCCGGCCGATCGTCCAGCGGATCGTCATGCGGGAACCGACCTCCTTCTATCAGATGCCCTCCTTCAAGGAGCTCGTCGCGACACCGGAATCAGAGCGGGAACGGGTCTTCGCCGACCGTGAATGGCGCGCTCGAGTCTTCGCCGAGTTCGATTCCGGAGACTGGATCGACCCCGGCTGGGCCACGTTCACGATCGCCGAGTCCAAGGTCCATGCAGAACTCGTCGGCCGCTCCGTCCTCGACCTCGCGCGCGAACGAGGCGGGACACCCTGGGATGTCGTCTGCGACCTCGCACTCGAGGAGAATCTCGCAACTCGATTCGAGATCGTCTTCGCCAACGACGACGTCGAAGGCGTGAGCGAGCTCCTCCGTGGCGAAGGCTGTGTCCTCGGCCTCTCGGATGCGGGAGCCCACGTCGGTCAGATCTGCGACGCGGTGATGCCCACGGACTTTCTCGCCGGGTGGGTGCGGGACCGGTCCCTCCTGTCGATCGAAGACGGGATCCGAAAGGTCAGCGGTGAAGTCGCACGCGTCGCCGGACTCGGCGATCGCGGAACGCTCGAAGCCGGTCGGATCGCCGACGTGGTCGTCCTCGACTGGGAACGACTCTCTCCGGGCCCGGAAAGGCGCGCCTTCGACTTCCCCGCCGGCGGCGAGCGCCTCACAGCGGATGCCCCGACCGGCGTCGAAACCATCCTCGTCGCCGGCGTGCCGACGCGTCGGGACGGGAACTCGTGCCTCGGCTTGCTCGATCGTCTGCCCGGACGGGTCCTGCGAAGCACGCGCGCCTGAAGGCGATTCGCGCCCCCAGCGCTCCCCCCTGGCTGACCCGGAAAAGATCAGCCGTCTCCCGACGGCGCAATCGACTCGAGGTCGAAGCCGTAGAGACGAGCCACGTTGTCGCGCAGGATCGCCTGCTGCTCCTCGACCGGAACCCCAGCGAGAATCTCAGCCGCGATCTCGCGCGATCGGGGAAACGTCGACTCCGTGTGCGGATAGTCGGAGCCCCACATGAGCGTGCCTTCCCCGCAGACGTCGCGGACGCGGATCCCCACCGCATCTTCCTGGAAGCTCAGGAAGCAGTTCCGCTTGAAGAAGTCGCTCGGGAGGACGCCGGGCTCGAAGCGGTGCCAGTCTCCGCGGGGCGGTCGATCCGTATAGCAGTAGTCTGCCTGGAAGAGGAAGAAGGGAACCCAGCAGACCTCGTGCTCCACCGACCCGACGCGAAGTTCCGGATGCCGTTCGAAGACCCCGGAGAAGATCATCTCGCCGAGCGATTTGCGGACGAAATGATCCTGTAGGTAGAAGGCGGCCTCCGAGACCCGCTGCGTGCTGCTCTGTCCGGCTTCGACGGAGAGCAGTCGACGGCCGGTCGCGACGTGCATGCTGAGCGGCATGTCTAGATCGACGGAGGCGCTCCAGACCGGCTCGTACATCGGGTCGTCATAGGGCCGGTCTTCCGGCGGCAGGACGGTAATCATCGCCCCGCAGAGTCCGATCTCCCGCGCGCGCTTCATCTCGCCGACCGCCTCCGCCGGATCGTCCACGTTGACGAGCGCGATTCCCTTCAGCCGACCCGGGTCGTAGGCGCAGAACTCGGCGATGAAGTCGTTGTAGGCGCGCATGGTCGCGGAGCAGAGCTCTGAATCGGGAATGCTGTAGGCGAGAAGCGCTTCGCTCGGATAGATCACCGAGCCCATCACGCCGTCGTCGGCGTTCTCCGCGAGATAGAGCGAAGGGTCGTAGGCGGCCGGGCGGACCTCCTCGAAGCTCGCCGCGGTGATCAGCTCCGTCGCGTCTTTGTCGAAACGATCTCCTGTCTGGACACCGAGGAAGGACATCGAACGCTGGCCGTCGATCGTCCACCAGTCGTGGTCTCCGTCGCGAACGACCCGCGGCTCCCGCCCGCGGAAGCGTGAATCGATCCGTTCCGTCCAGAGGTCCGGCGGCTCGATGATGTGCGAGTCGGACGAGATCATCCAATCGACGACCGTCTCCGAATCCGACGAACCCTTCGCTGCGCGTGAAGCCATCACGGACGCTCCTTTCCCACGAATCGTCGGGAAGCGGCGCGCCCCGACGAAGTGCTCTCCCATACGCTACACGCAATGGTCGACGAGCGAGAGGGGTCACGCCGGCGGCCGCGGACGGCTCTGGGAGCGCGGAGAGGAGTTCGTGTCCCTATGTGCACTCGAGGAGCGGAGTCGCCTCGTCCCCCTGCAGGCTCAGTTCGCCGGCGGGGAGGCGCTCGACACCCCTTCAGCACATGACGGCATCCGCAAAGGCACAGGGCAGCGTCGGCCAGACTCTCGATAGCACGGGGGTCGTCCAATCCGGGGCGAGCATGAACGGGGCGTGCTCATCTCGGTTGAAGTGCGGGACGCGCATGTGTGCGTTCCCGTCATTTCTCGTCAGCCGCAAAGCGGCATCTTCAACAGGACCGGTGTCCTAATGGACATACGCGATCGAGTCCGCCGCCCCCTGATTCGTTGCGCGCTCTTAGAAATGCGTGAGGAAGAACGGAATCAGGAGCGCGTTGAACAGGTCGATGAAGAAGGCGCAAACCAGTGGCACGATGATGAAGGCCAGGTTGGACGCTCCATAACGCTGAGCAACGGCCGACATATTGGCCATGGCAGTCGGCGTTGAACCCAGCGAGATTCCACCGAAGCCGGCGCACACTACGGCCGCGTCATAGCTTCTTCCCATCGCCGGGAAGACGATGAAGATGTTGACCCCCAGTGCGATCAGGAACTGAATCGTCAGCAACGTCAGGATTGGCAAGGCGAGGTCGATCAGGACCCAGAGCTGCATGCTCATCAGCGACATCGCGAGGAACGTGCCCAACGAGATCTCTGCGATCAGCGCGATGCTGGGGGTTCGCGTGGGCCAGCGGGTGCCGCTGATGCGCGGGAAATTCTCCGGGATCAGGTTGGTGATGAGGATCCCGGAAAAGAGGCAGGTCACGAAGAGGGGCAGCTTCAGCCCGACCGAAGTCAGTCCCTCGTTCAGAAGAAGTCCGAAAATGGCGCAGACATGGATCGCGAGGATGGCGTCGAGAAAGTCATGGGCATTGAGGCCGGACTTCTCTGGCAGCTCGGAAAGGCCGACGTCCTGTTCCTGTTCCGTGGACGGCTTGAGGTCGTGCCGAGCAATAAGAAATTTGGCGATGGGACCCCCCATCAGGCTCGCAAGAATCAAGCCGAACGTTGCGCACGCGATGCCGATCTCCATGGCGTTCTCCACACCGAACCTCTGCTCGATCTGCGGTGCCCACGCAATCGCAGTGCCATGACCTCCTATGAGCGAGACCGTACCGCCCAGCAGACCCGCAGCCGCGGTGCCACCGAACACAGACGCGACGGAAACGGCAGCCAGGTTCTGGATCACCATGTACGTGATTGTGATTGCGAGCAGGATCGCCAGTGGTTTGCCGCCCGCCAGCAGATCCTTGAGGCTGGCGTTGATCCCGATCGTGGTGAAGAAGTAGACGAGCAGGATGTCCCGCGCGCCGAGCATGAACTCGACCGAGACTCCGGTGGTCGCGTAAACGATTCCGAAGATCACGGACAGGAGCAGCCCACCCGTGACGGGCTCCGGGATACTGAACTCGCGAAGCAGTAGAACCGCGTCATTGACGCGTTTACCGAGAAAGAGAACGACGATTCCCAGGGTCACCGTCAGAAACGCCTCGATCTTCAATACGCCGTCGGTCAGCTCCATCGCTACCTCTCTTTCGTGCGATCGCGATCGATCATCGGATACCACAGACCGCGGTGAGTGCGCTCGCGGATGAGGCATTCAAGGCGCGCTTTCGCGAGCACTGATAGGTAGCGAGCTGACAAGTGCGCCACGCAGGGGCAGCTAAGGCCCTCCCGCGCTGGAGACCCGGATTCGCTGTGAACGATCGCGCCGCCGCCCGACGCAACGCGCGCGCCTCAGACCCCAAAGAGACGGTTTGCAGCGTGGCCGATTCCCGAAGCGGCCCCGTGACGAAAGCAACTCATCCCTGGAATTCGTCCGCCATCGAAACCGCATCGGACATGGAACTCCTCCTCGAGCGCTCCGGAGCAGCGCTCGGGCGGCTGTGCCAGAATCGTCGTATGGGCAGACTGGATGGCAGGGTCGCTTTGATCGGCGGCGCCGAGCGCGGACAAGGCGAAGCGGAGGCGCAGAGTTCATCGCCGACGGCGGCGGGCTAGCGGGCAATACGGCGCGTGGGGTCGATACGGGCTGAGTCGTGGCGAGGACCCGCTCGCGTTGCTTCGCGCGAGAATCGAATGCGGCCACGGGTGTCTATCCGAGAACCGAACCTGCCGGACGACTCGAATCATCCCAGGACACGATCATGCATTCCGCCGACTTCGACCCGACATCGCCGGCCTACCTGGCCGACCCCTACGCTGCCCTGAAGCGACTCCGCGCCGAGGGTTCCTGCCACGTCGATCCCGCGAGCGGTCAATGGTTCCTGCTCGGATACGATGAGGTCGGGGCAGGCCTGACCAAAATCACGCGAGGCAACCCCGACGGCCCCGATCGGCACGTCCACTTCCCAGAGAATCCGTTCTCGTTCGATGGACCCGGTCATACCGGTCCGCGGGGCCTGCTCGCTTCGACCTTCACGAACCGTGCGCTCGCGAGTTTTCGAGACCGGGCGCAACTGATCGTGGACGACGCTCTCCGCGACAAGGAGTCGGGGTCGGAGCTGCGGGTGATCGAAGAGATCGGCTTCCCCCTGCCCTATCACATCACTCGCGACATCCTGGGCGTACCGGACGTGCCTCACCGAGACACCCTGCGCGACTGGACCTGGAAGAGTCTCGAGTTGATCGATGCGTTCCTTCCCGACGACAAGCTCCAGGAGAACATGGAGGCTTCCGGTCGACTTGCCGAGCACCTGGGCGAGGTGCTCGAGTGGAAGCGGGGCCATCTGGGCGACGACGTGTTCTCCATCATCATCCGCGCGGCGGAAGAAGGCGAGATCATGCGGCCCCAGCAGATCCTCCCCTTCATCCATACGCTCTACCTCGCGGGCATGCATACGACGGTCAATCAGACCGCGCTCAGCCTCTACACGTTGCTCCAACACCATGAGCAATGGGAGCTCCTTCGAGCCCAGCCGGACCTGCTCGACAACGCAGTCGAGGAGATCCTGCGATTCGAGCCGACCGCTCAGTACATGCGCCGCACGACCGAGCGCGAAGTGGACCTCGGCGCAATCACCTTGCCGGCGGGCGTGAACGTCGTGTGCTGGATCGCCTCGGCGAACCGGGACGAGTCGCAGTGGGGCGCGACTGCGGACGTCTTCGACATCACCCGGTCGAACGCGCGTCAGCACATCGCCTTTGGCAAGGGGCCGCACGTCTGCCTCGGCAGCTGGCTAGCGCGCCTCGAGCTCCGGGCTGTACTCGGTACGATCCTCGACCGCTTCCCTAATACGACGATGCCCGAGCAGGACCTCGTCTGGTCGAGCAACGTCATCCGGGGTCCCGAAGAGCTCATATTGCGCCTCGAGGCCTGACCCGAGCCCTCGGCGCGGGTACCCCACGATCGATTGCCGGCGCCTAGACCGAGGGTGCCGGTTGAATTGCGTGATCGACGCCGGTCGTCAGGCCTCGGTCACGATCGGCAGCGTGGTGTGTCGGCGAACCTGGATGGTACGAGCGAACCGTGGCGCTCGACTCGCGTCTAGCGCGATGGTTCGCGTGCGCGCGAGCAACTCCTCGAGGATCACGCGCGCCTCGAGCCGCGCGAGACGGGCCCCGACACAGAAGTGGATACCGCGGCCGAACGCGAGGTGGTCATGGAGGTTCGCACGGTCGAGGTCGACCCGATCGGGATCGGGGAAGAGCGCGGGGTCCCGGTTCGCGGCACCCCACAAGAGCATCAGACGATCGCCCGGCTGGAGCCGCGCGTTACCGAGCCGGGTCGCGCGCTTCACCACGCGGTAGTGGAAGCGGAATGAGGACTCGAGCCGGAGCGTCTCCTCGACAAGCGCGGGGATCCGCTCGGGTCGTGCTCGGAGCTCCGTCTGGAGGACCGGGTCCTCGGCAATCAGCCTCGCCGCGTTGCCCGTCAGGCTCGACGTCGACTCTCCGGCGGCGCTCACCAGGATTACGAGGTTGGCCACTCCGTCTGCCAGCTCAAGCGCCCCAGAGCGAACCGCGGCCGCTACCTCGTGGAGGACGTCCAGCGCCGGCGCATCACGGCCGTCGACGACGGCCCTCGCGAGGTGCTCAGCCAAATATACGCCCATCTCCGATGTCTCTGCGTTCACCTCGAGCAGCCGCTCGCGGGTCGTCGGACCCGCGAGGATCTCGGCCCCGCTGACCGACCAGGCGAGCAACCGGTCCGCATCCTCGATCGGGAGTCCGACCAGGCGCGCCGAGGCGCGCGTCGGGATCGGATCGGCGACCCTCGCCATGAACTCGCCGCCGCCTTCGGCGACCAGCGGATCGATCCGTTCGGCAGACCAGTCCCGCAGCAGGGGCTCGAATTCGGCGATCCGCCCAGGAGTCACGTGAGGCAGTATGAGGCGCCTGTGCGCTGCGTGGGCCGGTTCATCGGCAGTCGCGAGGGCATCGATCGGCGTACCAAAGTCGGCGAGGTCGAAGAGCGTGGGCTCGCCCGAGGGTCCCGTGATCAATACGCCGGTCAGGTTCGCGGAAAAGTCGCTCTGGCGGTCGAGGGCTTCGAGGATCAGCTCGCGGGTCGAAACGGTGAAGACCTGCGTGCCCGGGATCCTGTGGACTGGCGCGTGCTCGCGCAGCGATGCGTACCAGGGATAAGGGTCGTCGATCGTCTCGGGATCGAGCAGGTCATAGGCGTCGGGCAGCTTCACGTTCTTCCTCGCGGCGCGAGCCGGCCCGCAGGCCTGCGGATCGCCCGCCGTCCCAAAGCGTACCGCGGAAAGCCGCCGTCCCCACCGATCGAGTCGAAGCTCAGGGGTGAACGCTGAACGGATCAGCGGAAGCCCGCGCGCGCTCCGTCCTTCGAGATGACTTCGTCGCCATAGCGGCGCAGGTAGTCGAGCTTCTCCTGAAGCGACGCCTCGGGACCAACCGTGTACGGGAAGGGATACGAGACCGTTCCGGTCATGCCCATCTCGACGAGACGGGCGCGCTGGTCCGCGCTCACGTCTTCGACGAAGGGCACGATCGCCTCGAAGGGCGCGTCCTCGCGTCCAGCCTCTCGTCGATGGGCCGCGATCGCCTCGAGAACCGAGACGGCCTCCGCGTAGGTCTGCCCCGAGCCCGACCAACCATCGCCGTACCGCCCCGCGCGGCGGAGCGCGGCCGGGTTCTGACCACCCATCCAGATCGGCACGGGCTTCGCCGGCGCCGGCTGCATCCGCATCGGAGGAAACGCGTAGTGTTCGCCGTCGTGCTCGACGACCTCTCCGCTCAGCAGTTTTCGGATCACCTGGACCTGCTCGTCGATCCGCGCGCCGCGCTGCTCGAAGGTCCGCCCGAGCACGTCGAACTCGTCCTTCATCCAGCCCGCGCCGACACCGAGCACGACGCGATCGTTCGAAAAGACCGCCGCGGTCCCGAGCGCCTTCGCGACCTCTACAGGATGACGAAGCGGAAGGATGTAGACGTTCGTGGCGAATCGCAGCCGGCTCGTCCGCTGCGCCAGAACGCCCATCAGCACAAACGACTCAGGGAAGGGCGCCGCAACCGGAAAGTCGGGCTCGCCGTCGGCGCTGTAAGGGTACTTCGACTGGCGCTCCTCGGGGACGAAGACGTGGTCGGAAAGGAGCAGCCCCTCGAAGCCGACCTCTTCGGCGACCGATGCGACCTCGAGCATCTCGTCCGGCGGCGCATAACCGAGTGCCTGCCAGTGTTTCACGGTCTTTCTCCCGGAGTGAACCCGATAGGATCTTTACACGCGCGGGTGCGGCTTTCCATCGCCGGCCGGCGCTCTTCGCGCCCCCGGGCCGACATTGCGAGCACGTTGCGATGCGCGAGAATCGAACCGTGCGCGGCTCGCGGATGCGCTCGCTCGGAGAAGCATGACGACCACGACCGACGAAACCTTCGATCTCGTGATCGTGGGCAGCGGAGCAGGTGCCGTTTCCGCCGCTCTCGCGGCCCACGCCCTCGGTCAACGGCCGATCCTGCTAGAGAAGCAGGCGCGCTTTGGAGGCTCGACGGCGATCTCGGGTGGCGTCCTCTGGGTCCCGGACAACCCCCTGATGGCCGAGGAAGGCCTACCCGACTCGCGGGAGCGGGCGCGGACCTACCTCGACGCCGCGATCGCAACGGACGCGCCTTTTTCATCACCCGAGCACCGGGACACCTTCCTGCGCATCGCCCCCGCCCTCGTGACCTTCCTCCGCGAGCGCGGCATGCAGTTCTTCCGGCCCGACGGATGGTCCGACTACTACGACGAGCTGCCCGGCGGCGAGCCCCGGAGCCGATGCCTGATGGCGCCGCTCTACGACGCGAAGCGGCTCGGCGATTGGGCGCCCCGCCTCGCGCGCTCGCCCGTAGGCGCGGGCCTCCCGGTCCACAGCCACGAGCTGACCGACCTCTTCCTTGTGCGCCGGACTTGGCGGGGGAAGCGGATGGCGCTCGAGATGCTCCGGCGCCGGCTCTCGGCCTGGCTCCGCGGTGCCGACCTCGTCACCAATGGCGCGGCTCTCCAGGGCCGACTGCTCTCGCTTCTGCTCGAGCGCGAGATTCCCATCCGGCTCGAGAGCCCCGTCGTCGGGCTCATCGAGGATGCCGGCCGGATCCTTGGCGTCGAGGTCGGGGGCGAGCGGCCCGGCGTCGTCCGCGCGCGCGATGGCGTCCTGCTCAACGCAGGCGGCTTCTCGCGCAACGACCGGCTCCGAAGCGAATCGGGCCGCGTGCCCGCAACGAGCGAGTGGACCGCCACCAACCTGGGCGATACCGGCGAGATCCTGGAGCAAGCGTGCTCCCTCGGCGCAGCGACCGACAACCTCGATGCGTTCTGGTGGGTCCTCACTTCCAAGAATCTGGACGGGACCTGGCCCGAAGGCACGAATATGCCGGACGGGTCGGTCGCGCCCTGGATGCACCATCTCGACCTCGCCCTCCCCCACTCGATCCTCGTCGACGGACGAGGCGAACGCTTCTGCAACGAGAGCGCCTCCTACATGGAACTCGGCGAGGCGATGTTTAAGCGACACGCCGAAACCGGCGCCGCGATCCCGGCCTGGACGATCATGGATTCCGTCCACCGCGCCCGGTATCCCTGGGGCACCGCGCTGCCCGGCACCACGCCCTCCGAGTGGCTCGAGAGCGGCTACATGAAGCGCGCCGATTCGCTCGAGGCGTTGGCGAAGGTGTGCGGCATCGACCCCCTCAGCCTCGAAAAGACGGTCGATCGCTGGAACGCAGCATGCGCGAACGGGATCGACTCCGAGCAACATCGCGGAGAGCGCGTCTTCGACAGGATCCACGGGGATCCGACCGTCGGCCCGAATCCATCCATGGGCACAGTTGCGAAGCCGCCCTTCCACGCCGTGCCGATGTTCCCGAGCGACGTCGGATGTGCAGGTGGGCTCGTGACCGACCCGTATGCGCGGGTGCTGCGCGAGGACGGGAGCGCGATCGAAGGCCTTTACGCCTCGGGAAATACGACGGCTTCCCTCTTCGTGAAGACCTATCCCGGTGCGGGCGCGAGCATCTCCGCGAGCCTCGTCCACGGGTTCGTAGCTGCCCATCACGCCGCCGGGCAAGCCGAACGCGTTGACGCGATCGGCCAGGAGACGACGTCATGAACGAATCGAAGCCGCTCGTCGAAGGCGCCCATTTCCCTCTGGCGCTCTCGCGCCCCGACCTGATTCCGGCGGCGCGCTACTCCGACCCGGACTTTTTCGCCCTAGAGCGGGATCATCTGTGGACCCGGACGTGGCAGATGGCCTGCCGACTCGAAGAGATCCCGCGCGTCGGCGATTGGGTCGAATACGAGTGCCTCGGTCGGTCGGTCCTCGTCGCCCGCGTCGGAGAGGAAGAGCTCCGCGGATACCACAACGCCTGCCGCCACCGCGGGACCCAGCTCGGCGTCGGGCGAGGTCACTCGCCCAACGGCTTCACTTGCCCCTTCCACGGCTGGTGCTGGAACCTGGACGGAAGCAACCGGGCGGTCTTCGCACCCGAGGTCTTCGACCCGGCGCTCCTTGAGCCCGAAGCGCTCCGGCTCGCTGAAGTCCGCGTCGAAACCTGGGGCGGCTGCGCCTGGATCAACTTCGATGACCGGGCGCCGCCGCTTCGCGCGAGCCTCGAGCCCTTCGCAACCTATCACGATGCACTCGGCGTCGATCGAATGCATGCGGAGAGCTGGTTCGAGACGATCGTGCCGGCGAACTGGAAGCTCGTCGCCGAAGCCTTCATGGAGGGCTATCACGCGGAACAGACCCATCCGCAGCTCCTCGCTCGCTCGGCGAAATCGGGATACTCGGCCGGCACCGATCCCCTCGGCTTCGTCGATCCGGAGGACATCGTTGGCAGCTCCCTCTATTTCATGCGGACGCTCTCGGAAGGCATGGGCGGCGGCATGGTCCACGCGCGGGACATCGAAGTCGCCGAGGAGCTCGTCAGGATGGACCTTCCGGACGACCCCGTGGAGGCGCTCTCGGAATGGACCACTCGGCTGAACGACGAGATCCGATCCAGAGCAAGCGCCGAGGGCGCGGACATGCCGGACCTCAACGCGCTGCTCTCATCGGGGCACATCCACAGCGTCAACTTCTGCTTCCCCCACTTCTGGTATCTCCCCGTCTACGGCAACGCCGCTTCCTACCGGATTCGACCGATCTCCCCCGAAGAGACCCGCTTCGAGGTCTGGACCACGACTCTCTGGCCCGCCGGCGACCAGGCCTCGACGCCGAGAGAACCCACGCGGCGACCTCACGATGACCCGAACTGGGGCGAAGTGCTGCGCCAGGACTTCGCCAATCTGCCGCGACTCCAACGGGGCGTGCGGAGCCCGGGCTTCGACGCGATGCGCCTCGCCAGAGGCGTCGAAGGAACGATTGCGAACTTCCATCAGGCCCTCGACGGGTTCCTCGCCGAGCGGGAGCACGCGGACCTGCTGCCTGCCCTCCACGGCGTGTCCGGGCCGATCGATGCGCCGATCCGTGACCTCGGGCTCTAAGCGTTTTCAGCCTCCGTCGCACGCGCAAAGCGTCCGCCGTAAAAGAAGTTGCGTCTTCCCGATCCCCTTTCCGCACCGTTTACGCCGAGCATGGCCCCGAGCCGGCCGCGGCGCATCCAGGAATGGGCGCGGGGCTCGCACCGGAGATCGCCGCGCAACTCACCGAGCGGTGGCGACGCGTTTCGGCGTCGCTCGGGGTCCGGAGCCGAGGCTGCACGCCGAGAACACCCGCTTCGACGCCCCTCGAGACGATGAGTCGGCGCGCCTGGCCTGAGCGGTATGCTCGGATCGGTCCCGATCAAAGAGGAATTCGACCATGCCCCAAGACTCCCCTGACGCGCACATCGTCGACGCTGACTACTTCGAAGCCCACGGCTATCCCCATGCTACCTGGGACGAGATGCGTGCGAAGCGCCCGATCCACCACATCGATCGCGCCCAGGGCGACTCGTTCTGGGCCCTGACCCGATACGATGAGATCGTCGACGTCAGCGGCCGGCCCCTCGAGTTCAGCTCGGAGATTCCGGCGATCCGCGACGAGGAGCAGGTGAACGACGAGCCGTCGGCACTTCCGGCGGTCCTGATCCAGCTCGATCCGCCGATCCACACGAAGTACCGGCAGCTGGTGAGTCGACGCATGACCCCGCGCAAGGTCGCTGCCTTCCACCATCAGATCGAAGAGATCGCCGTCGGGATCCTCGACGATCTGGCGCAGCATGAAGAGACCGGATGCGACTTCGTCGAGACGGTCGCGGCGCCGCTACCGATTGCGGTGATTGCGTACCTCCTCGGTGTTCCAATCGACGACTGGCGGAAGCTCTATACGTGGACGAACGAAAGCGCCGGCGCGAGCGACCCCGAGTTTCGGAGAGAGGGCGAGAGCGCGCGAGAGACAATGGAGCGCGCGAACGTCGAGCTCTTCACCTACTTCGCCGGACTCCGGGAGAAGCGAATCGCGGATCCCCAAGACGACCTGATCACGCTCCTCGCGAACGCGGAGGTCGACGGCGAGCCGCTGCCACTCATCGACATCCTCGCCTTCTACCAGATCCTCGTCGCCGCGGGAAACGAGACGACGCGCAACGCGACCTCGGGAGGGCTTCTCGCCTTCATCGAGAATCCCGACGAGATGCGGAAGGTCCAGGCGGACCCCTCCCTCGTGAAGCCGGCCGTCGAAGAGATCCTGCGGTGGACGAGCCCGGTTATCCATTTCAGCCGTACAGCAACCGTCGACACCGAAGTCGCCGGCCAGAAGATCTCGAAGGGGGAAGTCGTCGGGATGTTCTATCCGAGCGCAAACCGGGACGACGCGATCTTCGACGATCCGCGATCTTTCCGCGTCGACCGTAAACGCAATCCCCACATCGCCTTCGGCGTCGGTGAGCACTACTGCGTCGGCGCACATGTCGCGCGACTCGAGCTCCAGGTGATCTTCCGACACCTGCTGCCGCGTCTCGAGGAGGCGGTGGTCGCCGGCCCGATCGACCGGCTGCGATCGAACCTCATCGGCGGCGTGAAACGGCTGCCAATCGAGTACAAGCTGCGGCCCGCCTAGGGAGCCTCCGCACACAACGCCTCGCCAAGGCCTGGGCGCCTCTGGACTCCTCGGTCACAGCGCCGCCCTCGTATCCGAGGAGATGATTTTGTGTCGCTCGACGTACAGATTCGCCAAGGCGAACGTCGTCTGTGCCCGCGCCAGGTTTTTCGCGATCCCCCGGTAGCGAGTCTTCGTGAAGCCCCAAAGCTGCTTGACGATGCGAAACGCGTGTTCAGGCTGCGCTCACGTGCGAGCGAACCAGCGTACCTTTTCACGGCGATCAATCGGGATCGGCAGGGTCGGGAGGAACAGCGATCGCGTCGAAGTAGCGGGGCGTCGCGAAGCGGAACCACAGCCGGTCCATGAGACCCGGAAAGAACGCGTCCGCCAGCGCGATCACCCGCGGCACGACCGGCGGATCCGAGACGCCGACGTACCGGGTGCGATCGCGCGTGGCCCGGACGATCGCCTCCGCCGGAACTTCTGCGTCGTGCGCACGCGCCCCGAAGGCCGGCATGCGTTCGATGCTCCGTGCCGCCACCGGCGTGCGCGTCATTCCGGGGCACAGGAGGGTCACGGTGATGTTCTTGTCGAGCAGTTCCCGGCGGAGCACGCGCGAGAAGCCCGCCAATCCGGCCTTCGATCCGCCGTAGGCCGTGTAGCCTGGCACACCGCCGCCGGCCGAACCGGAGTAGACATTCACGATATGCCCTTCCCCGGCGGCCTTCATATGTGGGATGACGCGCTGGCAGAGATGCATCGGCGCGTAGAGGTTTACCAGCACGGTACGCCGCATGCGCTCGGGGTCGTGATTCTCGAAGCGCCCGGCGGTCACGACCGCGGCGTCGTTGATGAGGACGTGGATCGCACCCCATCGGGCCACGACGGCGTCGATCGATCTCTCGACCTCCTCGTCGACCGTGACGTCGCAGGGAAGATGGACGACACGATCTTTCGGGAACGCAAACGACAGCGTTCGAGCTTGCGCCTCGAGCAGCTCCGCATCGATGTCGATCAGGGCGACCCGCGCGCCCGCCTCGAGAAAGGCGCGGGCGGTCGCGCAGCCGATTCCCGAAGCGGCCCCCGTCACGATGACGACCTTGTCCGCGATCTCGAATTTTCGCACGGCGACCCTCTTCCTCAGGCGTATGCGCCGGCGAGGACCAAACCCGCCAGCGTCCAATCCGCGGCGGCCGAGACGAGGTTCGCGCGCCTCGAATCCCGATCGACGAGCGCCGTCGCGCACTTCGTCCATCCCGCGCCTAGCGGCAGCAATGCTGCGGCAACCATCGCCTCCGCGCTCCACGTGTAGGCGGCCCAGGCAGCGAGAGCGAGCGGCGTCGTGCCGAGGAGCGCACGCACTTCGGCCATTCCAGTACCGCCGTCGACGCGGAGTCCGACGCCGCTCATTACCACCCTCGGCCTCACGAGGGTGAAGAGGCCGAAGGCGGCGAGCAGAGCGAGTCCTACGGAGCAAGCGATGGACGACATGATTTCCTCCACTCCGGACGGACGATGTCCGGATGGCTGCGACCATAGCGGGGTCGACTTGAAAGCGGCCCCGGCGACCTCCATGCTTCCTCCGGGGCGCGCGCGTCGCGCCCGGGTGTCGATCCGGTCTGATCGTAGTCCAGGGAGGGTGTGATGCGCCGATTGGTCAAGGTCTGGGGTTTCGTCTGCAGCTTCACAGCGCTCGCTTTCGCGTCGTGCACGACGCAGCGGCAACCCCCGCCGGCGGAAGATCACGCGACCGACCGGCCGAACGTCCTCTTCATCATCGCGGACGATCTCGGCTTCGCCGACCTCGGTCTCTACGGCGCGGAGGTCGACACACCGCGACTCGACGCGCTGGCCGCGAGCGGCGTGCAGTTCACGAACTTCCACACCGCCGCCACGTGCTCACCGAGTCGCGCGATGCTGCTGACTGGCGTCGACAATCATCGAAATGGCCTCGGGAGCATGCGTGAGTTCCTCACGCCGGATCAACGCGGCGCGCCCGGCTACGAGGGTTTTCTGAACGACCGCGTGCTGACGCTGGCCGAACGGATGTCCGAGGCTGGCTACTTCACGGCCTTCTCCGGCAAGTGGCACCTCGGCATGGCGCCCGACCAATGGCCGGCGGCACGCGGATTCGATCGGAGCTTTTCTCTGCTCGAGGGCTCTGGCGACAACTGGACGAGCGTGGGGCCTGCGCCGATCGTGCCGGAGTTGACGTTCACGCGGAACGGCGTGCAGGTCGACCGGCCCACCGGCTTCTCGAGCGCGCTCTTCGTCGACGAGCTGATGAGCGGACTCGCACAGAACGAGGACACGGATCGCCCCTTTCTGGCGGTCCTCTCGTTCCAGGCCGTGCACTGGCCGCATCACGCGCCAGACGACATGCTCGAAAAATACGCGAACGCCTACGACGAGGGCTGGGACGTGATCCGCGCGCGTCGGCACGCGAGGATGGTCGAACTCGGACTCCTCGATGCAGCGGGATCGACGAGGTCTCGCGATCCGAACGTGCCGGCCTGGTCGAGCCTTTCGGCGGAGCGTCGTGCGGTCGAGAGTCGCCGCATGGCCGCCTACGCGGCGATGACGGAAGACATGGATCGCGAAGTCGGCCGCGTCCTCGATGCGCTCGCGAGTCAGGGTGAGCTCGAGCATACCCTCGTCGTGTTCGTGTCCGACAACGGCCCCGATCCCTCGGAGCCCGATCTCGCTCCACGCGCGAAGGCCTGGTACACGGCCCACTACGGCGACCTCTCCCCCGCGAATACCGGGCGCCCCGGGAGCTTCCCGAGCTACGGGCCCCAATGGGCGCAGCTCGGCACGGTCCAGCTGCGCCACTACAAGGGCAGCTCTGCGGAGGGCGGGATGCGCGTGCCGTTCTTCCTCTCCTATCCGGCGCGGATCCAGGGCGGGCGACGCACGGACGCGTTTGCCTTTGCGACCGACCTCGTGCCGACGCTGCTCGAGCTGACGGGCGTGAGCGGAGCGGCATCGCCCCCCGACGAACGCTTTCATCCGATCGACGGCCGAAGCTTCGTCCCGCTCCTCGAGGGCGAGCGCGACCACATCCACTCAGATGGCCACGTCACGGGCTACGAGCTGATGACGGGGAGTGCGCTCTTCGAGGGCGACCTGAAACTCTCGAAGGCGCTGCCGCCGTCCGGCGACGGACGATGGAAGCTCTTCGACCTGAAGCAGGACCCCGGCGAGCTCGAGGACCTCCGGGAGACGGCGCCAGAGACCTTTGATCGACTGATGGCGCGCTACGAACGCTACGTCGAGGAGTACGGGGTGATCCACATGGATCCCGACTTCGACGTTTTCAAGGCGCTGACGACCGCCGCCGAAGACCGGTGAGCACGACTCGCGCGGCGCGACCACTGGCCACGCGCGCTGAGTGAGACCGACCGCGACGGACGAGATCACGAACGAACGCAACGAATTTCCGGCTCGTGAGCCGGCGCTCCTTCGCGGCGGGACGAAATCGCCCGCCTACTGAATACGGGTGGTGAGCCTCTACCCGGCGTTGCGGCGCTTGTCGAGCCGTTCGACGGCCGGGGCGGCGGCGACGCTGAGCGCCGAGCTTGTGAGGCCCGTTCGCGGGTGCCAGAGTATCGAGGACCCATGCGCCCCGACGGGCGCCCAACCGGCAGCGGCCGGCGCAGACCGCGCCGACCTACGACAAGGAGGCCCCCATGAGCTTCGATCTCGTCATCCGCGGCGCGCGAGTCGTCGACGGAAGCGGCTTGCCCGCCTACATCGCCGACGTCGGCATTCGCGGTGAGCGAATCGGCCGCATCGGTCGAATCACCGAGCCCGCCCAGCAGGAGATCGACGGCACGGGCCTCGTCCTGGCGCCCGGCTTCATCGACGTCCACACCCACTACGACGTCCAGCTCGACTGGGACCCGACTGCCTCCCCCGCTTCGTGGCACGGCGTGACCACCGTCCTGGTCGGGAACTGCGGCTTCACGCTCACCCCTGCGAAGCCCGAGGACGTCGACTGGCTCGCCGGAATGCTGAGCCGGGTCGAAGGCATGTCGCGCGCGGCGCTCGGAGAGGGGCTTCGCTTCTCGGGCGGCGGATTCGCCGACTACTGGGGACGCTTCGACGGAAACCTCGGCGTGAACGTCGGCAGCTACGTCGGTCACTCTGCCGTTCGTCGCTACGTGATGGGGGACGACGCGAGCGAGCGCGAGGCGACGCCCGAAGAGATCGAGGCGATGCAGGAGCTCGTGCGCCAGGCGATGAAGGAAGGCGCAATCGGCTTCTCCACCTCCCAGGTCGATCTCCACGTCGGCGAAGATGGTCGCGAGGTCCCGAGCAACCACGCGAGCGCCGACGAGATCGTCGCCCTCTGCGCCGTCCTCGCCGAATTCGACCACGGTGCGATCGAGATCATCTCGCGCAGCTTCACCGCCGGCTACGACGCCGCGGATCGCGAATTGATCCGCCGAATGCACGAAGTATCGGGACGCCCCATCGAACTCGGCCCCATCACTCCCAATGCCGACACGCCGGAAGGCTGGTCCAAGACGCTCGAGTTCGTCGAGGAGGCCCGCAAGGAAGGCATCCGACTCCATCCGCAGTTCATGACCAATCGTGCGGGCTTCCATTTGAACCTGGGCGACACCTTCGCGTTCGACGACCTGCTCGCTTGGCGAGAGACGCTCTGCCTCGACGGCGAGGCTCGCCTCGCCGCGCTGCGGGACCCGGCGGTCCGTGACCGGCTCCGCGTCGAGTGGGACAGCCCTGAGCCCGGCGCGATCGCGATCGACTGGGCGCAGCTCGTCGTCGAGTCCGCGCCGAAGCATCCCGAGTGGATCGGACGGAGTCTGGCGGAACTCCACGCCGAGCGCGGTGGCCACGTCATGGACGTCTTCCTGGACGTGTGCCTCGAAGAGGCGCTGGACGTGTGGTGGACGCTTCCCACGAACGAAGAGGCGGCCGCTTTCATGACCCACATCACAAAGGAAGCGATCACCCATCCCCTCGTCATGTCGGGCAGCAGCGACGGCGGTGCCCACCTCGCGACCTTCGTCGGCGCCGACTACACCACCCGGCTGATCT
Organism: Deltaproteobacteria bacterium; assembly: GCA_002709835.1. GTDB lineage: Bacteria > Myxococcota_A > UBA9160 > UBA9160 > UBA4427 > UBA4427. Next base: position 33,754 of record PAQX01000027.1, on the reverse strand, counting down.
CCGAGTGGGTCCCGAGCCTGCTCAGCCTCGAGGAGGCCGTCTACCGGCTGACCGGCATGCCTGCCACGGTCCACGGTCTCCGCGATCGCGGCTTCGTTCGCGAGGGCGCGTTCGCAGACCTCGTGCTCTTCGATCCGGACAAGCTCGACGCAGGGGAAAGCTACCTGCTGCGGGACTTTCCAGCCGATAGCGCGCGATACGTCGTCGATGCGGAGGGATACGCCGCGATCATCGTGAATGGCGAGCTCACAATGGATCACGGGAAATACACGGGCGCGACGTCCGGGCAGGTCATCCGGGGCGCGTGAAACGGCGCAGAATTCGCTCCGACCCCGGAAGACCGTGATGCCACGAAGATCGGCGTCCTGCTGAACAACGTCGGCGGCTTCCCGGAGACCGGTCGGGGCGCGCGATTCGAACCGCGTGGACCGGCGAAGCGGGCACCTCTCATGGCGGCGAGTTCGCGCGCGTCGCGTCGATCGGCGCGCGATCGCGCCGACGCCGTTTAGGTCGTATCCGGCCGACCACCGCTAGACACGGTCCGCGACGACCGTCCCGTCGAAGAATCCAGGATTCGCCGCCGTCATGAGGTCGTAGGCGTTGCTGTACATGAACGCCTTCCACTGGTGCTCGTCCAGCAGCCCGTCCTCCCGAAGCTCCCACGCCTCGGGCAACACGTCGCGAAAGTCCGGGATGTCCCAATGGCCGATGTCGCTTGCGAAGACCGCCTTGAGTTCGGCGCCGCGGGGACTGAGCTTCGGCGAGAACGCGAGCGCGTTCATTGCGTCGTCGGCCTCGCAGCCGAAGTAGAAGCGGTTCTTGAAGACGTCTTCGATGTCGTCGGGCCCTTCGATCCCGCTCTCGGCGAACTCGTCGCGAGAACCGCCCGGGTCGTCGGGGTCGTGGAGGAAGAGAAAACCCTCGTCGTACATGCGATCGAGGCGTTTCGAGATCGGATCGCCTCCGTACTCTCGCAGCAGGTCGAGCAGCTTCGCGCGGTCGAGCTTCGCCGGATTCAGATGCTCCATGGCCTCGACGTTGCGCTTCTCGTAGACGCCGAGCAGCGCGGCATAGAGGCTCAGCCCCCAGGCGACGCCGCCCTCGAGGAAGGCGAAGGCAAGCTTCGGAAAGCGCTTCGGCACACCCCCGAGGAAGAGCGAGCGACACGTCGCTTCGCCGGCGGCCGCGAAGTGCCCGAGGTGGTTGTAGACATAGCTCTTGCGACCGGCGCGGGAGCCCCATCCGAGACCCGCGTGATGGAAGGTGGGCGACACCCCGAGCTCTTCGCATCGCTTCCACACCGGGTCGTAGTCGCGATCACTGTCGTGGCCCAGCGTGTCGATCCACTTCGCGCCGGGGACGTCCTCGGCGCCCGGAATGGGGCGGAAAGCGATGCCGTTCATCACGACGGCTTTGAGTCCGAGCTCTCCAACCGCAAAGTCGAGCTCGGCGATCGCCTCGTCGGGCTCCATCATCGGGATCACCGCGACCGGCTCCATGCGGTCGCGGTGGCCCGTGAAGAGCTCTGCGTAGTAGCGGTTGTGGGCGCGGGCGAGCGCGCGACGCAGCTCCTCATCGGGCGAGCTTAGAGCGCCCAGAGAGCTCGTTCCGTAGAGGATCGCGAAATCGAGACCGAGCTCATCAAGGCGCGCCCGCATCAGATCGGGCGCCATCGACGTGGCCCGGTCGAGAGTGTTGGCCGAAGGCAGGCCCCACCACGTGTATCGGAACGCGCCGAAGCGGGTCTTCATGTCATGGGGAATGTCGCGAAACCGCTTTCCGCTCCCCATCATCGCCTCGTAGCGCTCCGCAACCGACTCGCCCGCCTCTTCCTTGACGAGATCGCGGACCAGGGGCGCGAACTCGATCAGGTGGCCGTCGCCGTCGATGACGGGGTGGTCGATCCGCCCTCGAATCTGCTCGATCTCGGCAATGCGCTCGAAGTTCATTTTGCTCTCCCGAATTCACTAGACGCGATGATAGGCACGCTTCCCGAGGGCGTGAAGACTCGTTTCTCGCCGCCGAGCGTCGGGCGTGGATCGTCTAGTGCAGGCGGATCTCGGCGACGAGCCGGCGATCGCGTCCTACACGAAGCTGAGCGTCCGAGAGGACGTGATGCTCTTCGACCTCCTTCCGGAGCGTCGCTAGCTCGGGACGATCTCCGATTCCGTCCGCAGGCGCGGGCCGCCGAGCCTTCCCTATCATGTCCCGATACGCCGCTTAGAAGGAGCACCCGATGTCCGACGCCTTCGTCTACGACCCCTTCGACCCGGACTTCCACGCGACATCTCACGAGACGTATCGCACGCTGCGCGACGAGCATCCGCTCTACGAGAATCCGGATCGGAACTTCTGGGCGATTTCCCGGTTCGAGGACGTCTGGCAGGCGACGATCGACCACGAGGAGCTCGGGACGGAAGGGGTCGAAGAAGGCGCGTCGCTCTTGCCGATGCTCAACTACCTAGATTCGCCGCGGCACGATCGGCTGCGGGCGCTCGTCTCGCGCGCGTTCACGTTCCGTAGGGTCAACGAAATGGAGCCGCACGTGCGGCGAATCGCGGACGAGCTCCTCGACGACCTGTCGACGGGGGACGAGGCGGAGCTCGTCGAGGCGTTCGCGACGCCGCTGCCCGGCCGCATCATCGCTGAGATGATCGGCGTCCCGGAGTCACGACGCGGCGCGTTCCTCGAGCAGAGCCGTCGGATGCTCGTGACGCATCCAGACGTCGCGATCGCCGACGCGATCCGCGAGCCGTCTGACCGGATCTACGACGAGTTCCGACTCCTGATCGACGAGCGACGCCGCGCACCGCAGCAAGATCTGATGTCGGCGCTGCTCGAGGCGGAAGTCGAGGGTGAGCGGCTCTCCGACGACGAGATCCTGGGCTTCTGCTTCCAGCTGATCATGGCCGGGAACGACACCACCACCGCCCTGATCGGGAACGGCCTCGTGCTTCTCGACCACCATCCCGAGCAGAAGGCGCTCCTCGTGCGGGAGCCCGATCGGATTGCAGATGCGGTCGAAGAGATGCTCCGATTCGAGCCGTCGGCCCAGGCCCTGCCGCGCCGGACGATCAAGCCCTATTCGCTGCACGGCCGGACGATTCCGCCGGACGCCCGGGTGCTCCTCGTCTGGGCGGCGGCGAATCTCGACGAGCGCGAGTTCCCCGACCCCGAACGCTTCGACGTGACGAGGCGGGCGCCGCGCCACCTCGCCCTGGGCCACGGAATCCACTTCTGCCTCGGCGCGTCGCTCGCTCGACTCGAGGCGCGGGTCGCCTTCGAGACACTGCTCGAACGGTTCCCGGACTACGCACTCGCCAAGCAGCCCGACTGGCTCCCGTCCCGCTGGGCGCGAGCCCACCCGGAGATCCACGTCCGGCTCTGATCGGGTACGCCTNAGACGGGTCCCGGAGCCTCGATCCTGTGGANGCGCAGGCTCTCGCTCCNCAACCGCTCGCTCGTCGCTTAGTCGANGCCGAGCGGGTCGGCATANGCCATCATGCTCGCGAAGGACGGGACGNCCTCGCGCNGGNCACGATTGGATTNCAGAGGGAGTGGCATTCGAACCCACGGGCAGATCAGGCCCCTTCCGGGGCCNGCACTGAGCACGCTGGAGTCGCAACGCTCAGGATGCCCGAATCGGNCTGCAGTGACCTGACCCACTGCCGGTGGCNCNNCTCAGTCNANCCGAACTAACAANNGCCTGCACGCTCNCAGTAGCCACTTCACCTAATTCATGCGNAGGTCAGCGCTTCTACCCGGCGCGAATCGCGTCGAGCCGAGCTGGGCCGTACTCAAGGAAGACGGGAACACCCTCGAACTCGAATCCGGGCGCGAGGCTGACTTCGCCAGGCTCGAAGCATTCGACGAAGGCCGCGGTGACTTCCTGCGCGACCAGGCGAGCAACGCCAGCGCCGATGCAGTGATGGGCGCCCCCCGAGAAGGAGATATGGCGCGGCAGCCCGCGATCGAGGCGGAATTCGTCGGGGTCGCGGAAGAGAGTTTCATCGCGGTTCGCGGACGCAATCCCAACAAGTACAGAGTCGCCTTTTCTGATCTCGACGTTCGCGATTTCGACCGGCTTTCGACAGACTCGCATGACGAATAACACCGGTGGGTCGATCCGAAGACTCTCCTCGACGGCGGCCGGGACGAGGCCAGGGTCGCGGCGAAGCGTGGCGTGAAGCGCAGGGTCTCGCAGCAGTCGGAGCAGGATGTTTCCGAGCAGGTTCGTCGTTGTGGAGATTCCGCCGAGCACGATATGCGCTGTCAGGGCCCGGAGGACCGTCGGCGAGAGTAGTTCTCCGAGGTGGCGACTCTTGGCCAGGCGAGCGACGAAGCTAGCGTCGCCGGGCTGGTCCCTATGGCGTTCGACGAGTTGATCGAGGTAGCTCGCGAATTCCGGGAAAGCGCCTGCCAGTCCCTCGCCGCGGTCCGTACGGTTCATCGCCGGCCACTCGCTATGGAGCAAATCGCGAGCCCAGCCGATAATGCGATCGGTGTCCTCGAGTGGAAAGCCAACAAGCTGAAAGCTCACGAGGTTGCTGATGCGGTCTGTGAACGTCGAAATCAAGTCGCGAGATTCAGCCGGCGCCCAGTTCCGAAGCAGGGTCGTCGCCTCGCTTCGGGCGAAGGGGCGAGCGCCTTCTACGGCGTGTTTGTCGAAGGACGATCGCATGATTCGACGCATCACGGGATGTCGGGGCGGATCCATCTCCCCCAACATGCGCTCATCATCGGGCATTTCGACGGCCTTGAAACCGTCCCCATTAGCGAAGGTGAAGGGATCGCGAAGAACAGACCAGCAGTCGGCCATGCGCGAGACATAAACCTGCCCGTCGTCGAGACGATGTACGGGAGACTCTCGTCGCCACTGTGCAAGAAGTGGCCACATGTTCTGGGTCTGATTGTGATCGTGGAGATTGATCGATCGATCCGACATGGGTCTTCCGAAAGCTGACTACATAGGGAGTGTCGCGCTGTGCCCTTGAGGGTATTCATACCGCCGCCGCGCGGCCGTCGCGAGCGCGACCCCTGCCGCAAACACCCTACTCAAAGCCCCTGCTCTGCAACCACGACTTCCGTAACGTCGGGCCCATTTTGAGGGGCCGCACGTCTGCCTCGGCAGCTGGCTCGCGCGCCTCGAGCTCCGGACCGTACTCGGCACGATCCTCGACCGCTTCCCCAATACGACGATGCCCGAGCAGGAGCTCGTCTGGTCGAGCAACGTCATCCGGGGGCCGAAAGAGCTCATACTGCGCCTCGAGGCCTGATCCGGGCCTGCCCGGTGCGCGCGGCGCGGGTCCACCACGATCGAATGCCGCCGCTTCGAGCGAGGGGCGGCAGCCAGAAACGGCTGGTCGACGAAGCCGAGCGAGCGCAAGGCGCGCGTACTGTTTCAGGCTCGGCAGCGAGCGCGTTGAACGGCCCACCGTCGATTGCTCGAGAGCCGGCCGGAAGGTCCGGGGCGGATCGAGGGGTACACGGTTCGGCACGATCGCGGGAACGCACCGATAGACGCCGTTGCGGCCTGCCTGCTCGACAACGGCGCACGTGCTTGGGCCATGATCAAGAACGAGCGTGACGTCCTCGCAATGCTCGAAACGGATCCGATCGGCGAGTCGGTCGTGTTCGGTGCGGAAGGCGCGACGCTCGCTTGATCCCCTGGCGCGCGGACGGATCGACCCGGCCTTCGGGTCGAAGGGCCTATGACCGTGGGAACTTCGGGACGAGCGGATCTCGTCATCAGGTCGCCGAGACTTCGTCCGCGACGACGGTCCCTTCGAAGAAATTCGGGTTGGTGTCGGTGTAGAACCGCGCGGCATTCCCGAAGACGAAGTCGCGGAAGTCGGCTGGCGACATGATCCCGTCGTCCAGCGGCTCGATCGCCTCGGCGAGGACCTCGCTCATGTCGGGGACGTCGAAGTGACCGATGTCGGAGCCGTACATCGCGGAAAGCCGGGCGCCGAAGGGGAGGAGCTCCGACTGGAAAGCGAGGGCGTTCAATCGGTCGTCCGCTTCGCAGCCGAAGAAGAAGTTCGGAACGAAGAGGCCTGAGATCTCACCGGCCTCGCGGATTCCGAGAGCGGCGAACTCGTCGAGCTCCGCGTCCGAAGGTCGGTTCTGATTTTGTCCCGGCGTCGTTAGCAGGGCGCCCTCGATCTTCTCCCGCGTCGCCGGACCAACGGCGCCGTAGGCTTCGGCGAGCTTCGCGAAGGCGGCGTGGTCGAGGAGCGCAGGGTCGAGGTTCTCCTTCACAGCCTCGAGGTTCCGCTTTTCGAAGTGGCCGACGAGATCGGCGTAGAGGCTCGCGGCCCAGCCGACACCTCCCTCGAGATGGGCGACACGCAGATCGGGAAAGCGCCGGGTCACGCCGCCGAGGAAAAGCGACTTACAGAGCGCCTCCCCCGCCGCCGCGAAGTGGCCGATGTGGTTGTAGACCCAGTTGCTCGTCGAACGACGCGTTCCCCAGCCATTGCCCTGGCTGTGGGTTCCGAGCGAGACGCCGAGCTCGATCGCGCGGCGCCAGAACGGATCGTAGTCGTGGGGCGAGTCGAGCCCATACGCGTCCAGCCAGAAGGCCCAGCGCCGGAGGTCGGGATCGTCCCCCTCCAGGCCAGCGGGCACGCGCAGGTTGTAGGTCGGGATCACCACCGCCTTGAAGCCGAGTTCGAGGACCGCGTATTCGAGTTCTTCGATCGCCTCTTCCGGGGTATGGGTCGGGACCGCCGCGACCGGGATCAGACGGTCCGTACAGCCTTCGAAGGCGTCGCGGTGGTAGCGATTGAGGGCACGACAGCCACCGCGACGGAGCTCGGCCTCTCGGAGCTGGAAGAAGGCGAGGCCCGTACTCGGATAGACGACCGAGACGTCGCAGCCGAGCTCGTCCATCCGACTCCGCAGATAGCGGGGGAACGACGCCGCCGCGCGGTCCTCGGCGCTTCGCATGGGCCGCGTCCACCAGGGCGGCTTGGTCATGTGCTTCGCGGCACGTACGTCCGACGGATGCTCATACCAATCCGCGACCGCGCCGAGCACGCCCTTGAAGAGCTGGTCGAAGGCCGGTTCGATACCGACCTCCCTGAGGTACTCGGCGAGGGCCGGAACGAACTCCGTGGTATGTCCATCCGCATCGATCACCGGATGATCGAGTCGGCTCCGGATCTCGTAGGCGGTCTGGGATGCGCTGCTCATCGGACGATGTCCCCCTCACGCAGGGCCGTGATTTCCTTCTGTGACAAGCCAAGCCGCTCCGAGAGCACTCGATCGGTCTGCTCGCCGAGGATCGGCCACCTCCGTGGTCGGGTCTCTGCCTCGGACGGGTCGCCGCCTGCGAAATGGATCGGGCTCCCCACGACATCGACGCTTCCTTGCGAACCCGGGAGGTCGAAGCGATGAACGAAGCCCCGATCGGTGACGTGCGGATCCGCGGTGATGTCGGATCCGCGATTCACCGGTCCCGCGGCGACGCCGTGGCGGGCGAGGATCGAGGCGGCTTCACGCCGAGTCATCCCGGCTGCCCAGGCCTCGACCCCCGGCCGGATCACGCTCTCGAGGTGTTCGGCCCAGCCCGCCCGCGTCGCGAGCCGTTCGTCTTCCTTCCATTCGGGGTGTCCGATCGCGTCGCAAAGACGCGGGAAGTGGGGTTCACGAACGACTTCGATCGTGAACCATCCATCCCGGGCGCGGAATGCGTCGAGGATTCCGATTCCGCGGGTCGCGCGACTCGGGTCGACGCCGACGCTCTCGAGGTGAACGACGTCGGCAAGGGCGATCATCGCGTCGTACATCGAGACGTCGACGCGACTCCCCTCTCCGGTTCGACTTCGCTCGTGTAGCGCGGAAAGCAGACCGATCACCGCGTAGAGCGCCGGACCGACGTCGCCGAGCGCACCGGCACTCGCGAGACGCGGCGGCGCTTCGCCCTCGCGCGCGTATTCGTAGAGCCCGGCCATCGCTTCGACGACCGGCGCATAGGCGGGCCACTCGCGGTAGGGACTCGCCGGGTCCGAGCGGTTACCGAAGCCAGAGATCGAGACATAGATCACGCCGGGATTGCGCGCGCGCACGGCCTCGTAGCCGATCCCGAGCTGGTCCGCCGTGCCCGGCCGGAAATTCTCGGCGACGACGTCGACCTTCTCGGCGAGGTCGAGGAAGAGCGCCCGCCCGCGATCGCTCTTGAGATCGATCGAGAGAGTCTCTTTGTTCAGATTGCTGCGGACGAAGGTCGACCCGGTCTTCGAACCGTCCGCTTCATCGACCTGCGGGCGTCCGTGGCGGCCGGACTCGCCCTGGAGCGGCTCGACCTTGAGGACCTCTGCGCCGAGCAGCGCGAGGAGCTGCGTGGCGTGTGGGAGCGCGATCATCTGTTCGGCAGCGAGGACGCGCACGCCCCGGAGCGGTCGGCGGCTCATGTCGATGAACTCCTCGATTCGGTCGGGACGCCGAACGCGCCTCGATCGCGCTCGGCGGCGACTCGCGTGCCGTCCCAGCCGAGAACCCGCGCGAGGACATCCTCGCCTCGGGCATCCGTTCGGGGAGAGGGCAACGGGCTCTGCGCGCGCTCCCCGTCGATCCGGGTCGGCGTCGAAGGGATTGCCATGCCGTGCACTTCCGCGTCGGTCCAGAGGCCCCGGGATTCGAAGTGACGATCCGAGAAGGTCTCGCCCGCCTCGTGGACGGGACCGCCGGCGACGTCGTGCTCGATGAAGAGCTCGATCCATTCCGCGCGCGTGCGCGACGCGAAGAGCCTGGTCAGTTCCTCGCGCAGAGCTTGGTTCCCGTAGTCGTGATCCGCGTACCCAACGCCTGGCCAGCGCTCGAAGAGATCGGGCCTGTCTACGGCGCGGCAGAAGTTCCCCCAAAAGCGTCGCTCCGTCGCCATGAGGAGGACGACGCCACCATCGCTCGCGGCGTAGTACTGGTAACGAACATCCTCCGCGGGACCGCGCGCACGATCGGTGGGGAGGGTCACCTCGGCGGCAGCGGCGTGGGCCTCGAGGCGTTCGCCTTGCGTCTCGCGGGCAGCGACGGCTTCGTACGCGATCCGCCATCCATTCCAGACGACACCGGCGTCGGCCTGGCTGACCTCGATGCGCGCGGGCTCTCCCGTCTCTCTAGCGCGGAGGACGCTCGAGACGAGGGCCAGGGCGCCGTAGAGTGGCGCAGCCTCGAGCCCCTGCCAGACGTGTCGGGTCGGGCGGCTGAGCCTCCCTTCTGCATCGCGGATCGGCGGGGCGAGACCGGCGTAGGCGTCGAAAGCGAGGCCATGGGATGCCAGGTCCCGATAGGGTCCGTCTTCGCCCCAACCGGATACGCTGATGTGGACCAGTCTTGGATTCACTTCCAGCAGCCCTTCGTAGCCGACGCCGCGGCGATCGAGGGCACCCGGTCGCATGCCTTCGATCACGGCGTCGACTTCAGCGACCAGCGCACGGAACACGTCGCAGCCGGCTTCGCTCCGCAGGTCGAGAACGACCCGCTGCTTTCCGCGATTCCAACGCCGCGAAGCCAACGACTCTCCGTCTAGGGGCCTCGCCAGGAGCCGCGAAGGGTCGCCCAGCCCGGGGGCCTCGACCTTGATCACCTCGGCGCCGAGATCGGCGAGGTGCATACCGACGGCATTCGGGGCGAACTGCGCCACCTCGAGAATCCGAATGCCGACAAGAGGAAGATTCATCTTTGTTCGAGCGTACCGTTCCATACGGGCGCTTTCGAGGCCTCCGCGTCCGGCTAGGCTTGGGCCGAGCGTCTCGTCTCGAGGGAGAACCAATCATGAAGGAAAGCACCCGAGGTATCCCTCGCTCGCTCGAACAGGACGGTCGCGATGACGAGATCGCCGCCGGTCTCTCGGACCCGGGAGCCGTACTCGAGCGGATCCTCGACGCCGAGCGACGCGGCGCGCTCTACCCCTACTACCGACGCCTACGAGAGCTCGCGCCGATCCACCGGTCCGAAGTCGAGGGGCTGCCGCCTGGCACCTGGTTCCTCACTCGGGCCGAAGACGTGAACGCCGTGGCGCGCTCTGCTGGTGCCGTGAACGACCCGCGGACCGCGCAGGTCTGGGACTACGAGGGCGACGGAAGCGGCGCGTTCTATCGCATGATGAGTCGCGCGATGCTCTTCCTCGACAAGTCGGACCACGACCGCGTCCGCCGGCTCGTCTACAAGGCGTTCACGCCCGCGTCGGTCGCACCGCTCGGTGATCTGACGGCGAGGGTCGCCGGCGAGCTGCTCGACGCCGTGGGGGATCGCGACGAGATCGACTTCGTTCGAGACTTCACGTACCCCCTCCCGCTTCGCGCGATCATGCGTCTTCTCGGCATCCCGCGAGACGCGGAGGGCACGATCGAACGCTACGCCTGGGATTTCGCGCGGGCGGGGGATCCGATGTCGGCGACCTCGGAGATCATCGAACGAGGCAACCGCGCGGCGGAAGGCCTCGACGCTTTCTTCGGTGAAGTCTTCGATCTGCGCGAGCGCGCGCCGGCCGACGACCTCGTGACCGCCTTGGTGCACGCACAAGCCGACGGAAATCGGCTCGGTCGGGACGAAACGATCGCGACCCTCGTCCTGCTCCTGCAGGCAGGGCACGAGACGACCAGCGACCTCCTCGGAAACGCCCTGATCGGACTCTTTCAGCATCCCCAGGCGCTCTCACGTCTCGCTAAGAATCCCGACCTCGTGGTCCCCGCGACCGCCGAGCTTTTGCGGTACGACACTTCCGTCCAGATCTCGATGCGTCTCGCCCGAGCGCCGATCGAGTTGGGCAAGACGCAGATCCCAGCAGGCAGTCTGATCGCGCTTTGCTACGGCGCCGCGAACCGGGACCCCGCCCTCCACGCGGAACCCGACCGACTGGACCTCGACCGAAATCCCTCGCATCTCTCCTTCAGCGCGGGCGCGTACTACTGCCTCGGGAACGCGCTCGCGCGGACTGAGATCCAGGCGGCACTCGGTGTGCTTTTCCGTCGCGCGCCCGGAATCCGACCTGCGAGCGAGGGTTTCGTGGAGCGATGGACGTCGCGATTACGCGGGCCACTCGAACTCCCGGTCTCTCTCGGGTAGACGCTCCTGCGGCTCGCCGAACGAGCTCGTCACGGGTTCGAAGACGTCGCCTCCTGCTCAGTCTCTTCCTTCAAAGAGATCGCCAACGTCGAAGGGTCGAGCGAACCGAGATCGCGATGATCCTGCGAGAGCTCGCGCGGGGTTGATCGCCGGTTCGGCCGCCTATCAACGGCGAGGGCCCGAACAGCACGCCAGGCGAGGCCTCGAACGGCACGGCGGGCGCCGTCCTCTTCACGATCGGCGACCGCGATTCCTGTCCGCGCACCTCGGCGGGCGTCGCCTGGACCGACGGCGACGGCCGTACCCGACGCTAGCGGCGCGCCTCGGGACGCTTTCCCTGTGCGGGCTTCCGGCGCAGGAAGGCGGGACCGTCCAGTTCCAGGTCCTCCGCTGAATCCTCCAACGACGCGAGCCGACTCCGCATCTTCAGCGCCGCATAGCGGGCCTCTTTCGAGAACTGCGACCGATCACGCCGGCGAGCGAGCAGCTTGAGCTCACGCTCGACGTTGCGGATCCAGACGTTGTCGACGCCGAGCCGTTGGATCTCGGACAGGATCTCTTCGACGCTGCCCCAATCGCCTTCGAGCGCTGCCCTCCGCGCGCTCAGCTGTAGGCGCGCCGCCTCGAGTTCCGAGACGCGGCGCTGCACCGCGGGGTCCTCGGCGATCGACGAGAAGGCTTCCACCGGGACGGACGGCAGCCCGAGCCGCGCCGCCTCGGTCGAGAGATGCATCCCGCCGAGATCCCGGTAGCGCAGACGCACGCCAACGAGCGAGTTCGACTCCCGATCCAGCCCCTCGTCTGCCAGAGCGCGCGGCACGTGCACGCGGAGCATCGCCCAGGCCTCCGAAGCGTAGGCGAGGTCCGGCAATCTCCAGCGACCGGATCCCAGCGTCGCATAGTCGTTGAGGAGCTCGACCCGTACGCCCTCGGCGGGCTCGACCTCGAGTTCAAGGCCCCGCGCGAAGAGCGCGTTCAGCAGCTCGAGCTCCTCACGGAACGGATCCATCAGGTCCTCGGCGGTCTCGCCGTAGTAGCTGTTGCCCTGTCCGGCGCGCGCCATCTCGACCATCAGGTCTTCGTTGAAACGATCGCCGAGCCCGTAGGTCGACGTGGTGACGCCGCTTTCCACCAGCTCCCGACATTCCGCAGCGATCGCCTGGGGCTCGACGATCCCCCGGTTCGCACAGCCGTCCGAGAGCAGGATCACGCGGGACAGCGTCTCCGCAGAGGCCTCGGCTCGCAGGGCGTCCGCCGCGCGGCGCCATCCTCCGTGCAGGTCCGTGGCGCCCCCGCTTGAGAGACCGCGCAGCGCCCGATCGAACTCGCTGCGCCGATCGAGCGAGCTCGGGGGGACGAGCAGATCGACCCGGTCGTCGTAGGTGAGCAGGGCGGCCCGGTCCGTCGGGCGCAGGCCGTCGAGCACGAAGCGGGCGCAGCGCGCGGCCTCTTCCAGAGGCGGCCCCGACATCGAGCCGGAGCGATCGAGGACCAGGGCGACGGTGAGCGGGGGGCGCTCGCAGACCGTGCCGGGCGGGAGCTCCGGACCCTGCACGCGAACGAGCAGGTCCAGACGATTGTCGTGTCCGGCGAGAAGAGCGGATTTCCGAGGGGTGAGGGTGAGCGTCGGCTGGGGCATCGCGGACTCCTTGGATTTTCCCCGAAGGGGATTTATTCAGGCTCCCCAGAGAGCGGAAGGTTCCCTGGTAGAGACCATTAAATGTCAGTCGTTGACAGCATATAAAAACACGACAGTAAATCAACAGTATTTGACACAACCGTCGCCGATCGCCACACTCTTCGTCCCGAGCACCCCCTGCGGAGGCGAAGGACTTTGAGCGAGGAGCAGAGCTACACGGCGGCCGATCTGGAGGCGCTGTCGGGCTTCGACCGGCGCACGATCGCCTACTACGTGCAGGAGGAACTCCTTCCGCGCGTCGGCCGACGCGGGCGAGGCACCCGCTACTCGCAGGACTTCCTGAACCGCCTGCTCTTCATTCGCCGCGTGCGCGATCTCCAGGACGCGGGACGCCTCCGCGCCGTCACCTTGCAAGAGATCCGCTCCGTCATGGACGCCCTCGAAACCGATACGATCGCCGAGGCCGCGACAGACGAGATCGCAGAGGAGAGGATCCGCGGGCTCTTCACCGAGCCCGATCTCGACACGTCCGACCGCGCGATCGCGGTCGAGGACGTCGTGGGATCCCCAAAGCCGCAGGCTCGCCCGGCCAGCCTCGCCCTGCACCACCGAGACGGCCCGAAGGTCGCCCGAGCGCAGATCTCGCCCACGCCTTCCTCCAAACCGGACCCCCGCCGCCTCGGTAAGCCGTTGGGCGACCCCGCGACGATGAAGCGACTCTCCCTGCTGCTGCGCCGACTGGACCAGCGCGCCGCCCGGAGCTCGCGCGCCCGAGCGGACGAGACGACCGAGGTCCTGCGGCGCGTCCCGATCACGGAGGAAATCCTCCTCTCGGTCCGACACCTCGACGCCAAGGGCGTGGCGCTGGCCGAGGAGATCGCGATGATCCTGCGTGCGCTCGCGCGCGGTTGAGCGCCGGTTCGGCCGCCTATCAACATCGAGGGAGAAGCCCTTAGATTGAATCCCGCCGACTCTGATTCCAAGCGCGCAATCGTCTCTGCTCCCGCAGACGGAATGGCGGTGGGGGGAGTCCGAGGCGAACTCGTCTCTGCAGTCCGTTCCCTGTTCAGCAGGGAAAGAACGGGGAAATTCGCCCGTTTTCGGCATCGAATAGGACGGCTCAACGGAGATTCCAGTGCGGATCATGTCGGTTGGCAACGAACTCCCTACGGACTCCAACAGGGAAATCTGCCAAGCGAACAGAGAACTCCGGGGGGATCAGGATATCGATACTCCCTGCTCGCGAATCTCGCACGAGCTCGATCGCGGATCGGCATTTCAAGCCGCTTCTGCGCCACCACCGGTACGGAGCGACCTGACAAATACGCCCCGGCGCGGCACCTCAGCCCCTCCCGCGGGCCTCCGCTGGCTCGAGCTCGCCCTTTCGATGGTGGTCCGCGCGCGAGCGGCGAGCGCGGCGACGCCGAGAGGGCCGGCGGAAAGTGATCCGATTCGCGTACCCGCGCTCGCCCGGGGACCAGTCCCCAGCTGATCTCGACGCGCTTGAGCTTCGGCCGATGCCGCCTGCTCGCTACGGTTCTTGCTCGACACGGCGACGACGCTCCCAGTTCCACTGCTCCGGAGGTTTCGATGCACCCCCTCAACAAAGTCGACGACGCAGCCTGGCCGAGCCTGCTGACCGTCGGCTGCGCGAATTTCCTGAGCGTGCAGCGCGACAAGCGGGCAACGCTCGAGAAGCTCCTCACCGTCGTGCGTGACGCGGCGCGCCAGGGATGCGATCTGGTCGTCTTTCCTGAGCTCGCGCTCAACAGCTGGGGTGAGTGTGCGGATTGCGCCGCCCGATCGCGTCCCTGTGACTGGCATCTGGCGGACGCGGAGCTGGCGCACGGCCCGACCTCGGACGCAGTCGCCCGAGTCGCTCGCGAGCTCGACATTCACGTGATCTACGGCTTCGAAGAGCAGGACGAGGACGACGCGAGCGTGCTCTACAACGCGGCGGCCATCGTGACACCCGACGGACTGCTCGGGACATACCGCAAGGTCCACCTGGGCATTCCGCTCGAGACGAATCGCTTCACACCCGGGGACGCGATCCCCGTCTTCGAGACCCGGCTCGGCCCGATTGGAATCTCCATCTGTTACGACTTCTACAACAATCCGGAGCTGGCCCGGATTCTCTGCCTGAAGGGGGCGCGTCTCCTCGTGAACCCGACTGGCCGCGGCGACCTGCCCCGGGCCGAGCAGAACCTGCGCCACATGACCCTGGTCCGCGCCCAGGAAAACCTCGTCTACGCGGCGTCGGCGAACCGCGTGGGCGTCACCGGCGACGCGACCTGGTCCGGCGGCAGCATCATCGGTGGCCCCGCCTTCCCCGGATTCGGAAAGGTGCTGGCCCAGGCCGGGCGCGGCGAGGAGTTGATCGTCACGACCCTCAACTTCGAGCAGCTCGCGGCCTGGTACGACTGGCTGCCCTGGCGCGAGTGGCGCCTCGGCGCGCAGCTCCCCGCGACCCGGTTGATCGCCGAGGAGTACGCGGCGATCGTGGCGAAGGCGGAGCGTTAGACCCGAACGGCGCTGCCCGCTCCGTCCCTCCGCTCAGGCGCCGGCGTTCAGCCGCTGGCAGGCGTCGGACAGAAAGTTCAGGCTCGCCTGCTCGTCCTCGATGATGGTATCGAGCACGCCGCGCGCGTCCGGATCGCCGTCGAGCATCGCGGCGATCTCGCCGAGTCGGCCGATCACGGCGTCGATGCTCCCGATGGTCTGCATGAAGCCCGCGAGCTTCTCTGCGTCGCTCATCTCCCGGCTGCCGAACTGCTCGATCATGCCGGTATCCGCCAGCTCCGCCTCGACGGCACCGCCGAGCACTTTGATCCGATCCGTGAGCAGGCGGACGTGGCTCGCCTCGCGCAGCGCGATCGTGCGTAGGCCCCCGCGCAAGTGTGCGTCGTCGCAGACGTCGACCCAGGCCCCGAAGAACTGGGCGCCCAACGCCTCCTGCGCGCGGTATTCGTCGAGCAGCGGGAGTACGTCGGTGAAGTTCAGGGCGTCGTCTTGCGAGAGAGTCGTCATCGTCGGGATACCTCGATCGGGCCGGCGCAGCGTCGCGCCAGTACCAGACTCTACCAGTGTGGGCGTGTTGCGGGGCCGCGACGGTCGTCTCCGGTTGGCTCCGAAATCGCCCACCCCGCGAAATCGCCGCACATACCCCCAACGTCGCCGACTTCGCGACCAGCGTGCGATGAGCCTCTGAAGAGAAGGACTCGATGGCGGAGAGAGTGGGATTCGAACCCACGGTAGGTTGCCCTACACACGCTTTCCAAGCGTGCGCCTTCGACCGCTCGGCCATCTCTCCGGGAACGCGGGGTAGACGCGGTCTTGACCCTGCGAGCGGCGCGGAGGCTAGCACAGGGGTCCCGAATGGCCCCAGACCTCCGGCATCGGCAGGCTGAGCCTCTCGTGCGCCGGCCTGAAGGCTCAGGCGTGGGCGCCGTCCGCCGGCTCCGTTCGCGCGGGGGGTGGGTAACGCGTACCCCGCTACGCCGTCGCCGGAGATCCCGCGACGCGATCGGATGTCGCCCCGCCCTTTGCGGCCTGCGGTGAAGAAGTCAGCGCGTGCGACCGGACGAGGGTCCACCAGTCCCATTCTTCCCGACTCGGCTGTTCGAGCCCGGGATGCCACATGCGTGAGACGTCTTCTCCGTTTCGCTCGAACCAGTCGAGAGCGAATCGGGTCGGGATGATCTCGCGCGCGCAGTAGTAGACGCCGTCGACGATTCCCTGGGCCACGCCTTCCGGGGAGTCGTAGTTCGAGGACGCTTCCGCAACACGCGACAGATAGTCGTCGAGCATCGCCGGATCGCCACGGAGGTTCCGGAAGAAGTTCGTCGCGATTCCGCCGGGATAGCTGATGCTCACGCGACCGGGCAATTCGCGCGCAGAGCCGTAGGCCCAGCCACGCACGGCGTGCTTGGTTGCCGAGTAGAGCGCCGAAGCGGGCGCGGCCACGATCGACTGGTTGGATCCGACGACATGGACGTGCGATGCACCGGCGGCAAGCGCCGTGTGGGCCTGTTCGATCGTCCGGAGCACGTTCACTTCGAACATCTCGCGAACGTCTTCGCCGAGCGACGACGCGCTCGACTGAAGGAGGCCGAAACTCGCGTTGAGGAAGAGACAGTCGAAGTCCGCCGGTTCCCATTCGTCTCCACGTGAGACCGGGGTGACGTCGGCACCGCGCGCCCGTAGCTCCGCGACGAGTGAGGCCCCAAGTCCCTGACTCGCTCCCGTCACGACCGTCCTGCGTCCCGAAAGCTCGAATCTCATCGTGCCGTCTCCTGAGAGAACTGGCTGCGCTTCGTCGCCGTGAAGTCCCAGGAGTCGCAGCTCTTGCAGGGCTCGGGAAGCTTGTCCCAGGCCTGCCATTGATGGAGTGACCAGATCTCCCGGTAGTAGTCGCTGTGCCAGATCTCGCGAATGGTCTGGCCATCGATCACGTTGCCGAAACAAAGCTCGGCGTCGACGTCGACGGAGCAGCCAATGACCGAGCCGTCGGCGGCGATGATGATCCGATCGCCGAGGTAGCGGCAGCCGACCCGCTTCTCGGGCTGCTCCCAATCGCGGAAGACCGTGCGGCCGAGGAAGCCCAGGGCGGGGCGGATCTCGATGTCGTCGACGGTGCCCTTCCACTTCGTCAGGAACTCATCGACCTCTTCGTCGGTCTCGTCGGTTCGGACGGAGGTGATGGCAATCCACGGAACCGGCTGATCACGGTCATTGCGGCGACCATGCTCTTCGCGAATTCGGAGGGCCATCTCGATCCGGCGCTCGATGACCGACGCCTTCGCGCCACGAACCTGCTGATACAAGTCGGCGTTGGCGCCTTCGAAGGAGAAGTGGAGCGTATCGAGGCCCGACTCGACCAGATCGTTCATGATCTTCTCGGTGAGCGGCGTACCGTTCGTCGTCACCGCGACGATCGGGATCCCGACCTCCTTCGCCCGACGGATCACGGGGATCAGTTTCTCGACATGGAGCAGCGGCTCGTTGAATAGATGAAGGTAGAGGCCGTAGACCCCGTTCTCGGCACACTCGTCGACCACCCGCGCGAGGGTCTCGGCGTTCATCTCCCGCGTGAACTTCTTCCGGGTCGGCTTCGAGCAGAAGCTGCAATTGAGATTGCAGTCCTGGCCGACCTCGAGATAGACGGTCCGCGGGAAATCGACAGGCATGACGTTCGCGTGCCGAGCGATCTCGAGATAGTCGTCGCGGTTCGTCGGGACGTGGTTCTTGATCCAGTGGATCCTGTCTGCGTCGTAATTCTTCACGTTCGGCGCCCTCTTATGCGGATCCCGGGCGGAGATCCAATCCGTCTTTCGGGAGCAAAGAAGAGGCACCTTAGAAGCAACGCCTCAGGCCCAACGGCCTTCGCCCAGAATGCGCCAAAAGGACGAGCAGGCCCCGGGGTAAACCTCCAGTCGTGACCCCGGTCCCCACCCCAACGATTCGGTTATCGTCTAGGGCCCCACCGAACGAGGAATTCGCGATGAGCTACGTGATCGACTGCCGCAAGAACTGGGCGATGACCGAGAAGGCACTCGCGGACGAGGCTGATCCGATCCGCCGCCGCAATCTCGAGACGATCATCGCCCACGCGAAGGCCGAGGCGAAGCCGGACTTCGAAGCCCTCATGGCGACGGTCGCGGAGAACGCGAGCTACACGAGCTACACGGACGGTGATGCCGCCGCGAACAGTCCGACCGGAAGGGGCGGCGTTGCCGCCTACTATCAGGGAATCGTGGGCTCCGGCTGCAATCACATCGAGCACGCCGTCGACCGGATGGCCGTCGGCCGTGATGTGATCACGACCGAAGGCGACATGAAGATGGCGTACCCGGGCAAGATCCTTGCGGCGATGGCAATCCCCGTCCCCGACGAGGACGCTCACTACCTCTACCTTTCCCGACTCATGATCGTCTGGGGCTTCGACGACGACGGGCTCGTCACCTGCGAAGACAGCTACGCCGCGGGCGGCTTCCCAGGCTTCGAAGGGATCGCGGATCGGCCGGTCACGATGGACCAGATCTATCAGTGGGCGGATGATCCCGCGAGCTAGACCGCTCTAGCGAGTCGCAGCCGGCTTCGCGGGCAACACGTCCGCGTAGACGAAGCCGTCCCGCTCTACGATCTCGCCCCGCTCGATCGCGATCGGCGCAGCGAAGTCCGGCGAGTCGTATACGAAGGTGTGGAACTCGCCGTTCTCGCCGCAGTGATCCGCTCCGGCCGGCAACTCCTCGAAGAGCGCAGGCTCCCAATCGCGGCCAGCGAAGCGACGATCGATCTGTTTCGGGTCGATGCACGCGAGCGCGGCGCGAATCCCCGCGGCGCTCATCTCGCGCGCGAGCGGCCGGGTCTCGAGCCCCCAGATCGGAAAGACCGGCTCGAGACCCACCCGCTCCATCTGCTCGACCCGGTAAGCACGGATGTCTTCGAGGAAGAGATCCCCGAAGGCGATCGCCTCAATCCCCTCGGCCTTTGCACGCTCGAACGCCAAATCCATACGAGATTCGTACTCGTCGTTCGTGCATGGAAAGGGAAGCTCGACACACACGATCGGAAGTCCGATCGCTTCGGCCTGCGCCTCGAGGAGCGAGCGACGCACCCCATGCATCGCGACACGATCGTGCTCGGCGTTACAGCTCGTGATCAGCCCACGTAGATCGGCGCCCGATGCCTTTAGAACGTGAAGCGCCCAGGCGCTGTCCTTGCCCGAGCTCCAGGACAGCCACATCGGTCCCACGTCGCTTCCCGCACTACTCACGTCGACTCTCCCCTGCCGTCGGTCGCGCAGTATGGCACGTCGGGTGGACTATTCTTTGGCGCGATGCATCCGCCAAACATCCACGAGATCGAACATGTCCTTTTGCTCCGTCAGGCGCTCGATATCCTCGAAGCCGACGAGGACATCCAGCGCGGTCTCTATCCCGAGGACATGGATCCCGCGCTCGCGATGAGCGAGCTGTATCGGGAGGCGTGGCACGGGGTCCGGCGGGCCTTCACGCCGGTCCTGCCGCGAGACGCCGTAGACGACCTCGAAGCGATCGGTTCGGGCCTCGACGCGGCCCCGCCGGATTGGTCCCGGATCCGGACGCGCGCTCGGGCCGTCCGGAGCGTTCTCCCGACCCTCGATCGACCCAGCAAGCCGCGCGCATGGCCCGATCAGATCGCGATCGGGCCGAACCATCTGATGGTTCGTGGGCAGCTCGCCGAGGACTAGCTCGGCCCGCTCGCCCCCCGAGCGGGCGCGAAGGGTGACCCCGAACGCGAAGAGGCTATTGGCAGCCACCGAAACGCCTCACTATTCTCGCTCGACCGCGAGGTCCCCTGACGGGCCCGCACTACCGCTTCGGAGCCCAAGAATGCGCCCCTCCCCCTTCCTGCTTCGGCTGCTCGGCCTTGCCCTCGTTCTTATGACGATCCCACTCGCAGCGGCCGCACAGGACGACGCCGAAGAAGGAAAGAAGAACGACTGGTCACGTACGGGGCCGTACTTCGGAGCGAGCGTCGTGGGCGGAGGCTTCACCGCCGCAACCGACGACCTGAACGACCAGCTCGGCCCGCTCGGACTGGAGGTCCCTCCCGACTTCGGCGCCACGCCGCCCTTCCCGGGTATCTCGAACGACATCGAACACGACCTGGGACTCGGCTACGACATCTATGTCGGCTACCGCGCGCACAAGTTCGTCGCAGCCGAGCTCGAGTTCGAGCACCTGACCGACATCGAGTTCGACGAAAATGGCGGGACCTTTCTCGACGGCGAATCGATGACCTTCACCGCCTCCGTCCGCGCGATCCTGCCCCTCGGCCGGTTCGAGCCCTTCGGCGTCGTGGGCGTCGGCCTGATGCACGCGGACCTCAACGACTCGCAGAACCTCGGCGTCGTGTACGAAGACGGGATCGGCTTCCTCTGGAAGGTCGGCGGGGGCTTCGACTTTCACCTGACCGAGTGCGTCGGCCTCCGATTCTCGACCGACTACATGCGACCGAAGGGCAACATCCACAACCTCGAGCACGTCTCGGTAGGTGGTGGCCTCTTCTACCGCTTCTAACCCGTTCGGGATCGGCGCGCGCCGCGGGCGCGCTAAAAGATAAGCCCCAGCGTCGGGTACGCGATGTCGGCCATGTCGAGGATCGTCTCTCGGCGTTTCAGACGGAAGTCGCCCGGCGCACCGCCCTCGGCGCGCGAGAGCACGTCTCTTCGCTGCCCCGCGTAGAGGAAGGTCGCGCTCCCGGGTCGCGTCCAGTGGAGATGGAAGGCACTCACGATCGAGTAGTCTTCGCCTTCCGATCCCACGACCTCGACGTTACCGACCAGGCGGCGCGTCCGGGCCGGCGGGTTCTCCGACCAGGAGTTCGGCTTGAAGGCGCGCTCGACCCGCACCATCAGGTAGGGGAGCGTCTCGTCTCGAATCGGCAGCCGATCCCCATCGCGACCTTCGAGCTCGCGTTCGACGCTGATCATCTCTTCGGTCCCGCGGAGCTTGTTGTCGACGAGCGGGTTTCCGCGTCCGGGGACGATGTACCGGATCTCTGGCGCGCAGAGCGCGAGCCATTTCTGGTACTCGCGACCGTCGAGCAGGCGCGCCTCCCGGTAGTACCACTGCTCGACCTCGTGCTGGAGTTCGAGACTCGCTCGGAAGTCGTCGGACATCAGGCTTCCTCCACCGCCATGAGCGCATCCCGCCAGCGCAGGAAGAAGTTCCGCGCATAGAACTCGTTCGCGGTCACGCTCACGAGGCCAGGAAGGTCTTCGTGGGGCTTCTCCTCGCCGATCCCGAGCCCGTAGAAGTAGGGGCGGTCGTCGGCGAAGTCGATCGTGCTGCCCAGGTATTGCTGGGTCCAGGCCTCCGAGTCCTCCTGCTCCAGCAGGCCACCCGGGCCGAAGAAGGCAGTGTGGTTGCCGCGAAGGATCCGCTTGAACTCCTCCGGCGCGTCCGCCGGCACGACTGACCACGACCAGTACTCGACCTTCCCGGGGCCACGCGGGTGCGAGACCTTGAATGCGGTATTCGACCAGAGGAAGGAGAGATTGGGATATACGCCGTACGTGAGCCCCTTCATCCGGGCGCGCAACGGACCGACCCGCTCCTCGGCCCGCATCTGAATCTCGCGCAGGTACTCGTGGATCTCCGGCGAGAGCAGCGACGCCATCCCTTCGAAGCCCCACGCCCGGCTTTCGAGGGGTGAGTCCTCGGGCATAAGACGAAAGGTCGCACCATGGCCCGGTTCGGTCACGCAGCTGTAGCCGTAATCGAAGACCTCGGCATTGGCCTCCGGCGGGATCACCGCCGCGTGCAGGAAGGGCCCATGATTCACGTCGCCCAGCTGGTTCTCCATCGGAAGCTTCCAGTTCGCGTCGAGCACCCAGCGCTGGGGCGAGCCGACGAACTCGATGCCGTTCTCGAAGCGCTCGAAGAACGCGTCGAGGTACCAGCGTTGATCGCCCAGGTACTGCTCGAGCGGTTCGATCTCGGGATCGAAGGAGCCGAAGATCATCCCGTGCCACGTCTCAACCCGCGGAACCGCCTTCAGCGATAGCTTCGACTTGTCGGTCTTCCCTTCGACGTGGCGCTCCTGAGGAATCGACTGGAGCTTGCCTTCGACCGAATAATTCCAGTTGTGATACGGGCAGACGAAGCTCTTCGCGTTGCCGTGGTCTGCGCGGCAGACCGGCAGGCCGCGGTGGACGCAGCTGTTCACGTTGGCGTGGATTCCGCCTTCGCGACCGCGAGAGACGATGATCGGGGTCTCGCACATGTAGGCCTGTACGAAATCGCCGGGTTCCGGAATCTGGGTCTCGTGGGTCAGAAAGAGCCAGCTCTTTCCGAAGATGCCCTTCTTCTCGAGTTCGTAGAGACCCGGATCGCTCCAGGCCTTGCGACCGATCAGCGTGGCGTCGGCGTTCACGACTTCGGCGACGCGCGGCGTGCTCGTTCCCATACGGTGTCTCCTGCGGTGGGCTAAAAAATTATCGTGTGATAATTTATTTTCAACCGCTGCACGAGAGGGCCCCGCCCGTGGACTACTGGCTCTACCTGACCGGAGAAGACGAAAGCCAATACGTCGCGCTCGCGCGCCACGCGGAAGCAGCGGGCCTTCGCGGCGTCGCCCTCGCGGACCACGTCGCCGTTCCCGTGCGCTTCGGCTCGACCCACCCTTCCGGTGAGACGCCCTTCGACCATCGCTCGAGCTTTCCCGACCCGCTGACCTTCGCCGCCGCGATCCTCGCATCGACCTCGACCCTCGAGGTCATGCCCTACGTCTACATCCTTCCGATGCGCGAGCCCTTCTCCGTCGCCAAGCAGGCAGCGACTCTTGCGGTCCTCTCGGACGGTCGCTTTCGCATGGGCGTCGGCGCCGGCTGGCTCTTCGAAGAGATCGAGCTGATGGGACAGGCCGTCCCTGCCCGGGGTCGGCGGATGGACGAGATGCTCGAGATCATGCGCGCCTTCTGGATGCAAGAGAGCGTCGAGTACCACGGCGAGTTCTACGACTTCGCCCCCGCCGGCATGGCTCCGCGGCCTGCGCAGCCGATCCCGATCTGGGTCGGCGGCAAGAGCCGCGCCGCCCTCTCCCGCGCGGTGCGTCAGGATGGATGGCTGGGCATGAACTACGACCTGCCCGAGGTCCACGCCCTCCTCGACACCCTCGCCGAGCTCCGTGCCGAAGCCCCACCTCGCGACGACCCTTTCGAGGTCTTCGTCATTCCGAACGCCGACCCCTCACCGGATCTGCACGCAGCGCTCGGCGAGCGCGGCGTGACGAGCACCCTCGCGTTCGCCTGGCCGGCCGGCGATCCGAACTACGACTCGCTCGCCGCAAAGCAGAAGGCGATCGACGCATTCGCAAAGACGTTCCTCGGTCGTTGAGTCGGAACGAAGGAACCAGGAATGCCGGCGGCGAGGCACACGAAAGAAGAAGCAGGCCCGACCAAGGGCGAGCGAACCGCAGCCCGGATCCTGGACGCCGCTGAAGTCGTCTTCGCCGAGGCCGGCTTTCAGGGCGCATCCCTGCGCGAAATTGCGCGCCGTGCGGAGATCCAGCAGCCGGGTCTCTACAACTACTTCGCAAGCAAGCGCGACCTCTACGCAGCCGTGCTCGACCGCGCGCTCACGCCGATGGCGACAGCCATGTCGGAGGCGATGCGCGACGCGACCTCCCCAAGGGCGCTCGAGCGCCTTCCCGCCGTCATGACGGACCTGCTCCTCAAGCATCCCCAGATGGCGGCGCTCTTTCAGCAGGCACTCCAGGACGCGGAGGCCCCCGGGCAGGAGCTGATGCGCGACTGGCTCGACCGGCTGCTCGTCCAGGGCATGGACACGGCGCGAACGGGCACCCGCGGTCCGGTCGATCGCGAGCAGCTCGCGATCGGCGTCGTCGCGATGTTCAACGTAACGACGGGCTACTTCCTCTCCCAGCGGGTCCTCGAAAGTCTCGGAGTCGGGGCCCTCGACGACCCGGCGAACGTCGCCCGGCAGAAGGCGCTGGTCGAGCGGGTGGGCCGCGCTGCGATGAGGCGATAGCGTTCGCTGCGCCCCACCAAACGCTCCGGCACACGCCCGCTGAGCGGGAAGGAACGTCGTGCGAAGAGCACTCGCTGCCCTCGGGATTCTCGTCGTCCTCGGACTCGCCTCGATCTGGATCGCCGGCGGCGGCGGATCCGGCCGGATCGACGGCGCCGACCCGACCCCGGTCGGCGATCGTCGAAGCGGAGCCTTCGTCGACGGCGTGATCGCCGAACAAGCGTCGGCTGCGCAGGCCGTCTCCGCCCCCACCGAGAGGCAGGTCCTCTTCGGCGACTTCCACGTGCATACGACGCTCTCGGGTGATGCGTTCGTGATGAACCTCCCTCTCATGGGAGGGGCCGGCGCGATGAGCCCCGCCGACGCCTGCGACTTCGCGCGCCACTGTGCGGCCCTCGACTTCTGGTCGATCAACGACCACGCGAACAGCCTCTATCCCGAGGACTGGTCGAATACGGTCGACGCGATTCGCGAGTGCAACGCGAAGGCGGGGGATCCGACGAATCCGGATACGGTCGCCTTCCTGGGTTGGGAGTGGACCCAGGCGGGACTCACCCCCGACGACCATTACGGTCACAAGAACGTCGTCCTCGCCCATACCGACGAGGCACGAATCCCGACCCGCCCGATCGGCGCCAAGCCCGGCTCGATCCTGCTCTCGAGCCTCGGCCGCATGACGCGCGGCGCCCTCTCCTTCGTCGACAACCGCTTCGACGATCTCAATCATCGGATCGCCACACGGACTGGCACCCCGGTCTGCGGCGAGGGACACGTAAGCGAGTTGGGTACCGACTGTCAGGAAGTGGCGCCCACCCCCGCTGATCTCTATCGGAAGCTCGACGAATGGGGCCAAGACGCGATCGTGATCCCCCACGGCACGGCCTGGGGCATCTATACGCCCCCGAATTCGAGCTGGGACAAACAGCTCGCCGGCGACATGCACGACCCGGATCGCCAGACTCTCCTCGAGGTCTACTCCGGTCACGGCGACTCGGAGGTCTACCGGGACTTCCGCGGCTTCGAGACGACGACGTCGGGCCATCTCGTCTGCCCCGAGGAATCCGCCGGATACCTCCCCCCCTGCCGCGCGGCGGGGCGGATCGTGATGAAACGGTGCCTCGATTCCGGGGTGCCTGAAGCCGAGTGTGATGGCCGCGCGGAGCTCGCACGTCAGCACGCCATGAAGGCTGGCAAGGACTACGTCGCAACGATCGAGAACAGCAGCGCTCGCGAGTGGCTCGACGCCGGGATGTGTCGCGACTGTGACCAGCCTTCCTTCAACTACGTGCCGACGGGCTCCGCCCAGTACATCGCCGCCCTCGGCAATTTCGACGAAGACCCGAACGCCCCGCGCCGGTTTCGGATGGGCTTCATGGCCTCGAGCGACAACCACTCGGCCCGTCCGGGGACGGGTTACAAGGAGCTGCTCGCGAACACCGACGGGGGCTTCGACCGGCCGGAGGAAGGCTCCTCCCTCGTGGGGAACCTGCGCGCAGGCCCCGACGACGACGCCGAACGACCGCCGCGATCGCGCGCGATGGTCCCGGGCGCGACATCCCCGTTGACGGCGCTCGCCGATTCCGAGCGCGCTGCCTCCTTTCAGTTCACGGGCGGCCTCGTCGCCGTCCATGCGCCCGCGCGCGATCGCGACTCGATCTGGGGCGCCCTGGAACGCCGCGAGACCTACGGCACGAGCGGCCCACGAATCCTGCTCTGGTTCGACCTGCTGACCGACGACGGTCCCCGCCCGATGGGCACCGAAATCGAGCTCACCAGGAACCCGACCTTCCGTGTTCGCGCCGTCGGCTCCCGGGAGATGCAGGGAGGCTGCCCGCAAGGCTCCCTCGACGCCCTCGGCCCGGAGGAGCTCGAACGCCTGTGCCTCGGCGAGTGCTACCACCCGGGCGATCGCCGCCGGCCGATCGAGCGGATCGACGTGATCCGGGTCCTTCCGCAGATCTTCGAGGGCGAGGACGTCGGCACGCTGGTCGACGATCCGTGGCGCAGCTTCGAGTGCGACGGTGATCCGACGGGCTGCGTCGCGACGTTCACCGACGATGACTTTCAGAGCGGCGGACGAGACGCCGTCTACTACGCGCGGGTCTACGAGCCCGAGAAGCCGACCGCCAACGGCGACCCGCTCAACTGCGAGCGAGACGCCGAGGGCCGATGCCTCGCCGTGAACACCTGCGATGGCTACGACGATTGTCTTGCCCCGGACCGTCCGCGCGCCTGGTCGTCCCCGATCTACGTGGACCACCCGACCCGCGCGCGTTCCCGCTAGGGTTCCCGCATGAAGGTCTACACGACGGCGCCCCTGGAGGACCCTCGCGACGCGCGCACCCAGTTCACCCGACTCGAAGAGATCGGATACGACGGGGCGTTCAGCTTCGAAGCCAAGCACGACCCGTTCCTGCCCCTCGCCCTCGCCGCGGAGCACACGAAGACGCTCCAGCTCGGGACCGCGATCGCGATCGCCTTCGCGCGCAATCCGATGAACCTCGCGAACCTGGGCTACGGGCTGCAGTCGATCACGGGCGGACGCTTCTGGCTCGGCCTCGGCACTCAGGTCCGGCCGCACATCGAGAAGCGCTTCAGCATGACCTGGTCGAAGCCCGCCGCACGACTCCGCGAGATGGTGCTCGCGATCCGCGCGATCTTCTCGCGCTGGGAAGGTCAGGCGGAGCTCGACTTCCGCGGCGAGTTCTACCAGCACACGATCATGATCCCGGCCTTCGACCCGGGACCGAACCCTTTCGGCCCGCCGCCCATCTACACCGGCGGCTTCGGCCCGCTGATGACAGAGCTGGCCGGCGAAGTCGCCGACGGCTTCATCTCCCACCCCTTCAACTCCCGGGAGAGCCTGCTCGCGAACACGCTGCCGGCCCTCGAACGCGGGCTCGCCAAGGCCGGTCGGTCCCGCGAGAGCTTGAATATCCTCTCCGCGATCAACGTGGTGACCGCCGATACCGAAGAAGAGTTCGCCGCCTCGAAGCTCGCAGCGCGCAAGCAGCTCGCTTTCTACGGCTCGACCCCCGCCTACGCGCCGACCCTCGTCCACCATGGCTGGGGCGAGCTCCACGAAGAGCTCAACCGCATGTCTAAGCAGGGCAAGTGGGACGACATGACGCACCTGATCGACGACGAAATTCTCCACACCCTCGCGGTCGTCGGCGAGCGACACGAGATCGCAGAGAAACTTCGCGCGCGCTTCGACGGCATCGCGAATGGCGTCAGCCTGACGCACAATCGCCATCCCGATCCGCACCAGTGGGCAGACGTGGTCGCGGATCTCAAACGGACCGACTAGGTAGAAGAGGGAGCCCGAGGTGGCATTCAGCGCGGAATCGACGACGGACCAGGTTCTGGAGGGCATCCGCCTCGACGGCAAGCATGCGCTCGTCACCGGCGCGACCGGCGGCCTCGGAATCGAGACGGCACGCGCACTCGCTTCCGCCGGGGCGTCCGTCACTATTGGCGGTCGCAGCCCCGAGAAGATCGCGAGCGCGCTCGAGGCGCTTCGGGCCGAAGTGCCCGACGCGAGCTTCGATGCGATCGAGGTCGACCTCGCCTCCCTCTCGTCGATCGCGTCGGCCACGAGGACCTTCGTCGACGGCGGCCGATCGATCGACCTTCTGATCAACAACGCCGGCGTGATGATGTGCCCGGAAGGCAAGACCGCGGACGGCTTCGAGACCCAGTTCGGGACGAACCACCTAGGCCATTTCGCGTTCACGGCCGGGCTCATGCCGGCTCTCACCCCGGGCGCCCGCGTCATCACCCTCAGCTCTGGCGCCCATCTTCGCGGGACGTGCGACGTCGACGACCTCAACTGGGAGAGCCGGGATTACGACCCGAACCTCGCCTACGCCCACTCGAAGACCGCGAACATCTGGTTCGCTTCCGAACTCCAACGGCGCTACGGCGACCGCCTGCTCTCGCTCTCGGTCCACCCCGGCGTGATTCAGACCGACCTCTCGCGCCACCTCTCCGACGCCGTCGTCGCAGGCATGCGTGAAGGATTCGAGAAGGCGGGCGTTTCCGTGAAGACGGTGGCCCAGGGTGCAGCGACGTCGGTCTGGGCCGCGACCGCGGAGCAGCTCGCCGAGCACGGCGGCGCCTACCTGCTCGACTGCCACGTCGCGCCGCCGATTTCGGAAGATGTCCCCCGGCAGGGCTTTGAAACCTGGGCCTACGACGAAGCGAACGCCAAGGCGCTTTGGGAGAAATCCGAGGCGCTGACCGGCATATCGTTCCCCTCCTGATCGCGGGAAATCAGTCGACCGGGCGATAGGTGATCGCCGACGTGACGGCACGCTCCTGGAGCGTGGCTGGCTCCGGCGCGCGCCCGAGGGTCGCGAACCAGACGACGGGAATCGCGATCACGAGGAACAGTCCGATCAGGATCTTTCGGATCATGGCTTCACGACCTATCGGTAGCCCGGCGAGACCGGCCGCCGAGGGAGCGACCACCAGGCCTCCTCGCAGACCTCACGCAGATCGTCGTCGAACTCGACTTCGAGGGCGGCGAGGTTCGCGTCGAGCTGTTCGGGTTTCGACGCACCGATGATCGCGGTCGAGACGCCCGGCTGGGCGAGCACCCAGGCGACCGCGACCGAGACCAGATCGAGGCCGCGCTTCTCGACCTCGCCCTTCAGTCGTTCGACGGCTTCGAACTGCGCTTCCTGCCAGTAGCGATGCTGGTACATCGCACCGGCGTTGCCGATGGTGAACCGTGTGCCCTCTTCGACATCCTGGCCCGACTTGTACTTGCCGGAAAGAAAGCCGCCTGCGAGCGGGTTGTAGACCATCAGGCCTACGCCTTCGTCCTGGAGCAGCGGAAGCAGCTCCGTCTCGATCTCGCGGTAGAGCAGGTTGTAGCGGGACTGGATCGTCATGTAGCCCGTCGCGCCGAGCTGGTCGGCGGTCCGGATCGCCTTCCCGAGTCGCCATGCCGAGTAGTTCGAGCAGCCCACGTAGCGGACCTTGCCGGCGCGCGTGATGTCGTCAAAGGCGCGGAGCGTCTCGTCGAGGGGAGTGGTCGGGTCGTCCATATGCGCGAGATAGACGTCGATGTGGTCGACGCCGAGGCGCTTAAGACTGCCGTCGACCGCATCCATGATTCGCTGACGTGAGAGCCCGAAGCTGTTCGGCCCCTTGCGGGTCGGTGCGAAGCACTTGGTCGTGAGGATCAAGTCCTCTCGGTTGCCCTTGTCCTTCATCCATCGACCGAGAATCTCCTCGGTCTCCCCCGCGTTCTCGCGCCCGACGCCGAGCGGATAGGCGTCGGACGTATCGAGATAGGTCATCCCGGCATCGAAGGCCTTGTCCAGGATCAAAC
This sequence comes from Deltaproteobacteria bacterium, assembly GCA_002709835.1. GTDB lineage: Bacteria > Myxococcota_A > UBA9160 > UBA9160 > UBA4427 > UBA4427. The sequence goes on along the minus strand of PAQX01000027.1, from coordinate 4,164 downwards.
GGGACGCCGCCTCGTCGATCTGGTAGCCGAAGGTCATCGTCCCCAAACAGAGGATCGGCACTTCGAGGCCATGCCGGCCCATCTTCCGCGTTTCCATCTCGCCCTCTCCTTCCGGCGTCGTCTACTCGAAGTCGCCCGAATAGAATTGTTTCGCCCACTTCCGATACTCGACGACCGGCTTTTCCGCCTCGGTCAACATCGGCGTGGGCCGGTATCGCTTGTTCTCCCAGATCGCGAGGTCCTGGCTGACGCCCGAGTAAAAGGCGTCGGCGATGATCTTCGCGGCTCCCTCACCCGAAGCGCGGGGTGCCGTGAACCACCACACCTGGCGCACGTGCTCTTCGTCGATCGGCACGCTCGAGGCGATGAACCGGAAAGCTTCGCCGATGTGCAGCACGGCGAGACCCAATCCGTGATTCTCGCGAACGAAGTCCCCGTTGGCCGTCCGGCGGTAGGGGCCGTCGATGTGGACATCACCCTGATCGACGCTCGCAGAGCCGTGTACGTACTTGAAATGGGCGAAGTCGACGTCGTTCTCCGCCATCTCCTGGACACAGGTCGCGATCTCGAAGGTCTTCACCTCATAGGGCAGCCAATCGGAATCCTCGAACTCCGGGACTTCGGGTACGTCATAGAAGGGCTCCGCCTCTTCGAGGTGGTGCCAGGCCCAGATCATGTGGTTGCGCTCGACGACCGGATAGCCGCGCACGCGCCCCCCCGCCGGCGGCCGCCCCCCCTCGAGATAGGGCACGTCCGTGCAGCGCCCTGTCTCTCCATCGAAGCGCCAGCCGTGGAAGGGGCAACGGATGCCATCGCCGTCGACCTTGCCTCCCATCCCGAGATGGGCGCCGAGATGAGGACAGTAGGCGTCGACGAGACGCGCCTCACCAGTCTCCGAGCGAAAGAGAACGAGGTCCTTGCCGAAAGCGTGAAGGCTCCGCATCTCGCCCGGGGCGAGGTTCCTCGACTCGTCCATCACGAACCAACCGTTCGGGATCGGGAACGGAAAACGCTTGCCTTCGTGGAAGGTCTCTCTCCGAACGACCGTCCGCAGGCTCTTGTCGGCGAGCGCGTCGGGGCATGGCTCGATCGGACCGACCTCGTAGGTCACGCCCTCGGCATCGAACCGCGCCTGCGCGTCCTCGGGCAGCAGGCTCTTGTAGTCGTCCATGAAGGACCGGTCGAACTCGTTCTCGCTCATCGCATCTTCTCCGCCGGGCTAGAGCCGGCTCTGGAACCGATCAAGGGTTCCGTCGAGGCCGAAAGTCGCACCTGCCATCACATCCATTCGCATGAGGGGATTCCTCTCGGAGAGCCCGAAGGCTCACTGAATCTGCTGACGGCAAGGACTTGACGCCAACCCACTACGCGTCCTCGGCGATTCCGAGGGCTGCCCGCGCGGTCTTCGTGGCCCACTTGAAATCCGACTTGCCGTTGGGACTCCGAAAGAACTTGTCGACGCGCACGATGTTCTTGGGAAGCTTGTAGGGCGAGAGCCGGCCCCGAAGCGCATCCACCAGCGCCTTGTCCTCGACTCGGCGCCCTCCGCGATCTCGAGGACCGCAGTGACCGCCGCACCCCACTTCGGATCCGGAACGCCGACGACGTTCACGTCGACGACCTCGGGCAGAAGCTTCAACGCCTCTTCGACCTCCTCCGGATAGACCTTCTCGCCCCCCGTGTTGATCGAGACGGAGCCTCGCCCCAGCAGCGTCACCGTTCCGTCCGCGTCGATCCGCGCCCAGTCTCCCGGCACCGACCAGCGCTTGCCTTCGAATTCACGGAAGGTCTCCGCCGTCTTGACCGGATCGCCGTAGTAGCCGAGCGGGATCGGTCCCGTGACCGCGAGCAGCCCCGTCTCGCCGGAACCCGGCTCGACCCGGCGACCGTCTTCGGTGAAGACCGCGGCGTTCGGACCGAGGGTGAACTTCGCGGTTTCCGTGTCGCCCTCGCCCGCCGACTGCTTGGCGGCGAAGCCTACGCCTTCACTGGCGCCGAGGGAGTCGTTCAGCACGATCTTCGCGCCCGACCGGGCCGCGAAGGCGAGCAGACCATCCTTGACCGGCTGCGTCCACATCACGCCGGAAGAGCCGACGGCGCGAAGCGCACTCAGATCGTAGGGCGCGCCTCGCTTCTCGGCGCCTTCGAGCGCTTCGACCATGGGCCGGCAGAAAACGTCACCGACGATGCTGATCGTGGTGCATTTCTGCTCCACGGCGACCCGCCAGAGCTCGTCGGCATCGAATTTCCGACCGACGATCGACACGACCGCGCCGCCCTGTAGCAGCGTTATGAGCGCGGTCAGTCCGGCGGTGCCGTGCATGAGCGGCGACGCCGCCAGCTGACGCGGAACGACGTCGAGCTCGTCGAGGCGATCGAGCATCGCCGGCACGCCGGAAAGATCCGAGGGAAGCGAAATGCCCGCCGGATCGAGGGTCCGACGAGCGAGATGACAGAGGTTGCCGTGGGGCCACATCACGCCCTTGGGGTTGCCGGTCGTTCCCCCGGTATAAAGAAGCCAGAGGTCGTCCGGGCTGCGGTCGATCGGCGCAGCCGGATCATGCCCGTCGACGAGGGTCTCGTGACGGGCGGCCCAGTCCGGGCAATCGCCGTCCCCGACATGAATCCAGAGCTTCACCTTGCCGAGGCGGGCGCGGACGTTGCCGAAGCGTTCGGCGAGGGAGCCGTCGAAGAAGACCGCCTTCGCGTCACTATTGTCGACGAGGTAGGCGAGTTCCTCCTCGACGTAGCGGTAGTTGACGTTGCAGTGGGCCGCGCGGCACTTCATGGCCGCGAACTCGGCCTCGATGTACTCGTTGCCGTTGTTGAGCGCGATCGCCACGTTGTCCCCGGCGCCGACGCCGACTTCGGACAGTGCCTTCGCGAGACGCGCGGCGCGGTCCTCGAGCTCGGCCCAGTTCCGCGAAACGCCGCCGCAGTGGACGGCGAGTCGATCTCCGGCGCGGTCGGCGACGATCTCCCAAGCGGACGCGAGATTCAGGGGCATGGGCAACCTCCGGGCGGGCCGCTCACGATAGCCTTGCGAGCTCGCGACCGACCCCCCTCCGTCAGCCCCCGCCTGAGAGCAGCACGCGCCGTCGTCCAGCCGCCGTCGCGCTCGCATCCCCCGGACGCCAGCCCGGCGGCCTGAAGAGGTATCCGATCCGATCCCCACAGCGCTCGGCCTGCCAGACGTCCTTCACGAGCAACACGAACTCACCGAAATGCACGTCCCGGAAGCTCGCCGTATCCACGGGGCGCGTGATGCCATACGCCGCCGGCTCGTCGTCCCGAAGCGGCTCGAGGGTGCCGAGCACCCAGTCCCAGACGAGCGTGATCGAGCCGTAGTTCCGGTCGAGGTAGCGGACGTTCTTCGCGTGATGGACGCGGTGATGCGAGGGCGTCTGCATCACGCGCCCGAGCCATCCGTAGCGGCCGCGCGGGACCACTTCGTCGCTGACGTGGAGAAAGCTTCCCCAGAGCGAGTCGATGAAGTTGAGCCCCAGACACACGAGTGGGTCGACGCCACAGAGCGCGGGCACGAAGCCGGCGAAAAAGGGCATGTAGAAGACGCTCTCGAGGAAATGGTGATTCGCGCCGATCATCATGTGCAGGGATTCCGGTGCATGATGAGGCGAGTGGAGGCACCACAGCAGGCGGACCTTGAGGGCCGCCCAGTGCTGGATCCAGTACCAGAACTCGTAGACGAGCCAGCCGAGCCCCCATCCGAGGAGGCCGAGCCCGAAGGATCCGAGAGGCGACGCCGCCGCCCCAGCGACCGCCAGAAACGCGACACCGAAAGGCCCCGCGACTCGAGCGATGATCGCCCCCACCACGGCGACCGACGTGATTCCGAACGCGGCGGTCCTCGCCTCGCGAAGCCGCAGCGCCCGCCGCCGGAAGTGGAGGATCACGAGCTCGACGAAGACGTAGAGAAGGGCCGCGCCCAACACGAAGCGTACGCCCGTGGCGAAGGGTTCCGGAAACGCAACCGGCTCCAAGAGGCGGACCTAGCCCCGGCCGGCGGCGTGACGCCCGCTGCCGCGGCCGAAGAAGGTCGCTTCCCCGATGCACGTGCCGCTCGAGTATCCGGCTCCGTCCTGCTTCAGACTCCAGAGGCCATCGCCCGCGTAACGATGACGCGACCAGACGTCCGTTGCGAAC
>PAQX01000026.1 GCA_002709835.1 Deltaproteobacteria bacterium | reverse complement strand
TTGATTGGCGACGCGACCGCAGCCGGCCGACTCCGCCTCGAGGGCGCCGCGATCGTCTCGGGCGTTCAGCTCGGCCTCGCGGAAGGCGCCCTCGAGCTCGCGAACGACTACGCGAAGGACCGCCAACAATTCGGCCGACCGATCGGCGGCTTCCAGGCGGTGAAGCACATGCTCGCGGAGATGTTCGTGAAGCAGGAGGCGGCGCGTGCCGGCGCGTACAATGCGGGGGCGACCCTCGACGCCCCCGAGGTCGCGAACGTCCAGCGGGCCGTCTCCTCCGCCAAGGTCACCGCTGGCGAAAGCGCGATCCGAAACGCCCGGACCGGAATCCAGGTCCACGGCGGCATGGGCTTCACCTGGGAGGTGATGGCCCACTACTACCTCAAGCGCGCCTGGGTCTGCGAGAACATGTTCGGTACCCAGGACGAGCACGCCGAGAAGATCGCCGCGATCCTCGAAGCGGCGAACTAGCACTTCCCTCTGCCGCCCGTGCGCGGCTTCGGGCCTCGGGCCCGATCGGAGTCTCGATGATCGGAATCACTTCGTATGGCGCCTACGTCCCGCGGACCCGCCTGCCCTTCTCCGTGATCGGAGGACGGCCGCCGAAGGAAGGCGGCCCGGAGCGCTCGGTCGCGTGGAACGACGAAGACGCGATCACTCAGGGCGTCACCGCCGGCATCCACTGCCTTCAGGACATCGACCGCAGCCAGGTGGACCTCCTGCTCTTCGCGTCGACGACACTGCCCTTCCAGGAGAAGCAGGCCGCTGCGCTCGTCGCGCGCGCGCTCGACCTGGGCCGAAACGTCCAGACCGCCGACCACACGGGTTCGACCCGCGCCGGGACCGCTGCGCTGCGGGCCGCCACCGACGCCGTCACGGCGGGTTCGGCGCGCTGCGCCCTCGTGATCGCGAGCGACGCCCGTATGGCCGCTCCGAAGAGCGGGATGGAAGCCAACTTCGGCGACGGCGCCGCGGCGTTTCTCATCACCGAGGGGGACGCGATCGCCACCCTCGACGGCTTCCACGCGGTGACGGACGAGGTCACCGACGTTTGGCGCCCCACCGGCCACGAGTTCGTCCACACCTGGGAAGACCGCTTCGTCATCCAGGAGTCGTATACGCCGAACATGGCCTCGGCCCTCTCCGCCTTCCTCGAGAAGACGGGCGCGGCGATCGGCGACTACGACCGGGTCGCCTTCTACGCCCCCGACGCACGCTCTCATGGCGGCGCGATCAAGGCGGCCGGCGTCGCCGCGGAATCGGTGCAGTCTCCGCTCTTCGGCCGACTCGGCAATGCAGGCGCCGCCTTCGCCCCGCTCCAGCTGGTCGCTGCCCTCGAGGCGGCAAAGCCCGGAGAGAAGATCCTCATCGCGAACTTCGGCAATGGCGCCGACGTGACCTCGCTCTCCACCACCGACCAGATCGAGAAGCTCGCGCCGCGCCGCGGTATCGTGTGGAACCTGGCGCGCCGGCGCGTCGTCGCCAGCTACGACGACTACACCAAGGCCAAGGGGCTGGCGGCAACGGAATGGGACGCGGGGACGAACCCGGGACTCTCCGCCACGATCCTCTTCCGGGAACGCGATGACGACCTGAGCCTGCTCGGCCAGCAGTGCAACGGGTGCGGCGCGATCCAGTTCCCGGCTCAGCGGATCTGCGAATCCTGCTTCTCGAAAGACGACTTCAGCCAGATCCGTCTGTCGGACCGGATCGGCAAGGTCGTGACCTACACCTTCGACTTCTTCTTCCCGACCCCGAACCCACCGACGGTGGTGACGGTCACGGACGTAGACGGCGCGCGCATCCACCTACAGGTGGTCGAGATCGAGCCGGAGGACATGAAGATCGGCCAGGAGGTCGAGTTCGTGTTTCGCCGGATCCACGAGTCGGGCGGTCGCCCCAACTACTACTGGAAGGGCATTCCGAAGCCCGAATAGGCCTCGGCGGCTTCTTCATCCCGGGTCCCGCACCCGCCCCTCTCTTCGGGCCCACGCCCGTACCAAGGAAACGAGTCATGGCGAACAAGGAATCGATCCGCGACAAGGTCTCGATCGTAGGCGTTGGCTGCTGTCAATTCGGCGAGAACTGGGACAAGTCCCCGTCCGACATGATCGTCGATGCCGCCTACGAGGCCTACGCCGATGCGGGGATCGAGAAGCCCCAGGAACAGATCGACGCGGTCTTCACGGGTTCGATCTACTCGAACAAGGGCCCGCACGAGTGCGGCGACGCACTCAAGCTCTTCAACAAGCCGATCACCTTCGCGACCAACTACTGCGCGACCGGGACGGACCTGATGCGTCTCGGGGTGATGTCGATCGCCGCTGGCCTCTACGACACGGTCCTCGTCGTGGGTTACGACAAGCCTAAGGACCGCGGTGTTTCGGGGCCCTCGGTCGTCGTCGACCGCGTCCGCGACCTGCCCCAGACGCCCGCCGGCTGGTTCTCCCTCGCCGCGGCGACCTACTTCGACAAGTTCGGTGCCGGGCGCGAAGATCTCGCGAAGATCGCGATCAAGAACCACGCGAACGGCTGCCTGGCGCCGAAGAGCTTCCTGAAGCGCCCGATCACCGAGGACGATTACTTCAAGGCGCGGATCATCTCGTGGCCCTTCGGCCTCTACGACTCCGCAGCTCAGACCGACGGCGCGGCCGCGTGCATCCTCACCCGGAGCGATCTGGCCAGCTCCTTCTCGAGCGACCCGGTCCTCGTGAAGGGCGTGACGGTCCGGGCGGGACCGAACCCGCAGAAGGACCCGGGCAACGACTTCCTGTCCTGGAAACCGACCGCCTGGGCGCGGGACGACGTATACGAGATGGCCGGAATCACCGACCCGCGCAACGAGGTCGGCATCGCTCAGGTCCACGATTGCTTCTCGCTGACGGAGCTGCTCACCTACGAAGACCTCGGCTTCTGCGAGAAGGGTTCGGCCAAGGAGCACATCGCCGATGGCGCCTTCGAGCTCGGTGGAGACCTCCCGGTCAACACCGACGGGGGCCTCAAGACTTTCGGCCATCCGACCGGCGCCACCGGCGTCCGGATGGTCTACGAGAACGTGCTGCAGCTTCGCGGCCAGGCCGGCGAACGTCAGGTCCCGGGCGTCGACGGCAAGTTCGCCGTCTCCCACAACATCGGCGGCCACCCGACCGCCTGTGGCATCGCGGTCCTCGGGCGCCAATAGCCCCCGACCCGATTCCTTCCCCCCGTACCAGGAGAACACCCAGCGATGGCCGATCTGCCGACCGATCAGGTCCAGTGGGACACGATGACGATCCCTTCCACCCTCGCCCGCGCGGCGCGGATGTGGCCGGACGTTTCCGCACTCGAAGACGGGGACAAGGCCTTCACGTTCCAGGAACTCGAAGCCGCCGCCCAGCAGGCCTGTCGGTCGTTCATCGCGGCCGGCGTCGAGCGCGGCGATCGCGTCGCCATCTGGGCCCCCAACAGCTGGCGCTGGGAGATCGCGGCGCTGGGGCTCCAGAGCGCCGGGGCCGTGCTCGTCACGCTCAACACCCGCTTCAAGGCGAGCGAAGCGGCCTACGTCCTCGAAAAGAGCGGCGCCAAGCTTCTCTTCACGATGGGCGACTTCCTGGGCATGAACTACGCCGATGCCGTCGCCGCGGAGGATCTTCCGGCCCTCGAAGGGACCGTCCTCCTCGAAGGCGAGAGCGACCACGCAGATTCGTGGGAAGCCTTCCTCGCTCGCGGCGAGTCCGTGGCGGCCAGCGCCGCGCGCGAGCGCGCCGACTCGGTCACCCCCGACGACCTCTCGGACTTCATCTTCACGTCCGGCACCACCGGCAATCCGAAGGCCGTGATGACCGCCCATGGACAGAACTTGAAGGTCTTCGACGTATGGGGGCGCTGCGTCGGGCTCCAGCCCGGCGACCGCTACCTGATCATCATGCCGTTCTTCCACTCCTTCGGATACAAGAGCGGCTGGCTCGCCTGCGTCATCCACGGCGCGACCGCCCTCCCCGAGCCCGTCTTCGACGTGGGGCCCGTCCTCGAGCGCATCCAGCGCGAGAAGATCACGGTCATGCCGGGCTCACCGACGATCTACCAGTCGATGCTGACCTTCCCCGAGCGGGAGAAGTACGACACCTCTTCGCTCCGGCTCGCGGTCACCGGCGGCGCCGCCGTTCCGGTCGAGCTGGTCCACCGCATGCGGACCGAGCTCGGCTTCCGCGACGTCATCACCGCCTATGGCCTGACCGAGAGCTCCGGCACGGTCACCGCCTGCGAGCTCGGCGACGACGACGAGACGATCGCCACGACCTGTGGCAAGCCGATCCCCGACACCGAGACCAAGTGCGTCGATCCCGATGGCAAGGAGGTCACGGCGGGCGAACCCGGTGAGATCTGGACCCGCGGCTACCACGTCATGCGCGGTTATTGGGGCGACGAGGCGGAGACGGCGAAGGCCGTCGATGCGGACGGCTGGCTCCACACCGGCGATATCGGTGTCTTCGACGAGCGCGGATACCTCCGGATCACAGACCGGATCAAGGACATGTTCATCATGGGTGGATTCAACGTCTACCCGGCCGAGGTCGAGAACCTGCTCTTCCAGCACGAGGGCATCGCGGCCGCCGCCGTGATCGGCGTGCCGGACGACCGCATGGGTGAAGTCGGCATGGCCTTCGTCGTCCCCACGCCGGGTTCGACCCTCGACGCCGAGGCTCTGGTCGCCTGGAGCCGCGACAACATGGCCAACTACAAGGTCCCCCGACACTTCGAAGTCGTGGACGAGCTGCCCGCCAATGCGTCGGGCAAGACGCTCAAGAACGATCTGCGCGAACGAGCCAAGACGATCCTGGCCTAGGAGCGGCGGGAACCGGCCAAGTCGATTCTGGCCTAGGAGCGGTGGAAACGGGCTGCCGACCTACTCCGGCAGCGCGAACGCCACGATCGCGTCCCCCATGTCCCCGACCGGATTCCCGCCAGCCGCCATGACGACGAACTGCCGACCCTCTTTCCCGAGGCGGTAGGTCATCGGAACCGCGTGCCCCGCGAAAGGCATGCGATGGCGCCAGAGTTCTTCGCCGGACTCGACGTCGTAGGCGCGCATGTACTTGTCCGACGCGGCCCCGGTGAAGTAGAGGCCTCCATCGGTCGAAATGCCACCGCCGAAGGCCGGCGCGCCATAGCGATCCCCATAGAGCCACCAGACCGGCCAGGGGGCCACCTCGCGCATCGTGCCGAGCGGCTTCGTCCACAGCACGTCCCCGCTCTTCAGGTCGACCGCCATGAGGCTCGCCCGGGGCGGCGGATTGCAGGGGGCACCGGCCGGCGACGCGAGCATGAAACGGTTGATGGCGTAGGGCGTACCCTGCATGGCGTAGAACTCGTTCGGATACACGAAGCTCGCGGCGTCGAGCTGATCCGCTTCGGCGCGCGGGATCATGAAGTTCACGATCGCCAGATGAATCTGGCTCACGATCATGACCCCGGTCGTGGGGTTGACCGCCACGCCGCCCCAATTCATACCGCCCGAAGTGTGCGGGTACTGGATGGACCCGGTCGTCGTCGGCGGGGTGTAGATCCCGTCATAGCGGTACTTCTCGATCTCCCGCTTACAGAGCCAGCGGTCGATGGGCGTGAAGCCGAAGGCGTCATCGGGGGAGAGATCGAGGGGATGAAGCGGCGCCGGATGCGTCGGGAAGGGCTGCGTCGCCGAAAGCTTTTCCTCCGGCACTCCGTCCTGCGGCACGCGACGCTCTTCGACGGGATAGAGCGGCTCTCCGGTCTCGCGGTCGAGCAGATAGACGTGCCCCATCTTGGTCGTCTGCAGGAGCCCCGGCCGCCCCTCGCCGACGCCCTCGACCTGGAAGAGCGTCGGCGGGCTGGGCGTATCGAAGTCCCAGACGTCGTTGTGGACGTACTGATAGTTCCAGACGACTTCGCCGGTCTCGGCGTCGAGGGCGACGGTCGAACTTCCGTAATAGTCGAGGCCGTCGCGCATCCCGCCGAATAGATCCGGCGAGGGATTCCCGGTCGGGACGTAGACGAGACCCCGCTCGGCGTCCCCCGTGATGATCGACCAGATGTTGGGCGTGCCGCTCGAGAAACGCCGCCCCGTCTCCGGGTCGGGCTCCGTCGGATAACCCGGCGGCACCGGATCCCACGCCCACTCGAGCTCTCCCGTTCGCGCGTCGAACGCGCGCACGACCCCGCCAGGCGCATCGACGCGCACGTTGTCGGCCACAAGGGCGCCGATCACGACGCGATCACGAATCACCTGGGGCGGTGACGTCGGGTGGTACTCCCAGGGCGGGGCCTCCCCGATCCCCTCTCGAAGGGCCACGCGGCCGTTCTCCCCGAAGCCTTCGCAGGGCTTCCCGGTATCGGCGTCGAGGGCGTGGAGCTCGGAATCGGCGGTGCCGTAGAAGATGCGCTTCTTGCAGGCCGCGCCAGCCTCGAGGCCCGTGTCCTCCCAGTACGACACGCCGCGGCAGATCAAGGGGTAAGGCCCCTCGCCGTGGCGCTCCTTGAAGTCGGGATCGAAGCTCCACACTTCCTCCCCCGTCTCGGGGTCGAGCGCGAAGACGCGCATGAAGGGCGTGCAGTAATACAGAAGATCGTTCACGACGAGGGGCGTCGCCTGAAGGGCGGTCACCTTCGAATAGCCCGAGGCGTCGAAGAAATCGCCGCTTCGGTGCATCCACGCGACCTCGAGGTCGCCGACGTTGTCCTTCGTAATCTGGGTCAGCGGCGAGTGGTGGTCGGCGCCACGCGTCCCGCCCCAGTGCCGCCACTCCGCGACCGGCCCCGAAGTGTCGAGTTCGCGGGGGTCGGAGCAGCCGAAGAGCGGAAGCAACAGCGAGAGGACGGCGAGACCTGCCGTGCATCGGGTGAAAGCGTGATGGACGCGCGACTTCGAGATCGAGTTCGACAAGGCTGGGCTCCCCTCCTGCGGACGCGATCGACGATACCGCCCCCCTTGTGGGGGCACACCCCGCCGTGAGAGAATCGAACCCCCACGACAGGAGCCTCTGGATGAGCGAAACGAACGCCCCTTCCCTCTCTGAAGCCGGCTTCGACCTCGCGACGGTCGACCGCCTGCTCTCGACGACCCGCGCCGTCCGGCGGCGCCTGGACTATGACCGTCCGGTCCCTCGCGACGTCCTCCTCGACTGCATTCGCCTGTCCCAGCAGGCCCCCACCGGAACGAATGCGCAGCACTGGCGCTGGGTCGTGATCGACGACCCGGGCAAGAAGAAAGCGCTCGGCGAGATCTACGCACGGGGCCTGCCGATGCTCGACGAGTCCGCGAAGACCGCGCGCGACGCCCAGACCGCGGACGTGTACCGCCATGCGCGCACCCTCGCCGAGCGCATGGGAGAGACGCCCGTGCTCGTGATCCCTTGTCTAGAGGGCCGACTCGAGGCACCGGACTCCCTCGTTCTGGCGACGACCTGGTACGGCTCGATCTACCCGGCGGTGTGGAGCTTTCAGCTCGCCCTCCGGAGCCGCGGCCTCGGCTCGACGTTCACCACGATGCACCTCGCGTTCGAAGAAGACGCCCGGCGGGTGCTCGACCTGCCCGAGGACGTGGTCCAGACGGCGATGCTCCCGGTCGGGTACACCCTCGGGACCGACTTCAAGCGCACGGAGCGCCCAGCCCCGGAGACGATCACGCACTGGAACGGCTGGAACGCCTGATCGCCGCGAATGCGCTAGACCCTGCGCGGCCCTTCGAACCGGCCCCGAGCCCCGCCCCCCAACCCCGGACGACCACATGAGCTACGACGACATCCTCCTCGACCTCGAAGACGGCATCGCGACGATCACGATGAACCGTCCGGACAAGCTGAACGCCTACACGGCCGACATGGGCGAAGAGATCACCCACGCCTTCCGCGCGCTCCAACGGGACGACGCAGTCCGTGCCGTAGTGCTGACCGGCGCCGGCAAGGCCTTCTGCGCCGGGGTGGATCTCGAACACCTGAAGGCCCACGAAGCGGGACAGAGCAAGTCGAAAGGTGTGCGGCTCGGCGAAGAGGACTTCCTCCGCAAGCTTCCCCTCGAGATCACGGATTTCCCGAAGCCCGTGATCGCAGCGATGAACGGTCACGCGGTCGGCGTCGGCATCACGATGGCCATGCCTTGCGACATCCGGATCGCGGCCGACGACGCCAAGATCGGCTTCGTTTTCGGAAAGCTCGGCATTCTCCCCGGCCTCGGTTCGACCCACCTGCTTCCGCAGATCGTCGGCATGGCGAAGGCCCAGGAGCTGGTGCTCACCGCCAAGAAGATCCTCGGCCCCGAGGCCGAAGCGATCGGCCTCGTGAACAAGTCCGTGCCCAAGGACGAGGTGCTCCCGACCGCACAGGCGATGGCGCGCGAGATGGCCGAGATCGACCCGATCGTTCTGCGCCACGCGAAGGCTGCCCTCTACTTCGGCGGCGCCCACTCGATGGCCGCGGCCATGAAGAACGAGCAGAAGCAGAGCGCGATCATGAAGGCGGAGCGCGAGGCCGCGAAGGCCGGACAGTGAGCGGCGAGCTCACCTTCGCGACCGTCCCCGAGACCGATCGTTGGGCGCAACATCTGGGAATCGAGATCGTCGAGATCACGCCCGAGCGCGTCCACATGCGGCTCCAAACGAGCGAAAAGCACCACCAGCCGATGGGCATCCTCCATGGGGGCGTGTGGGCCTCGATCGTGGAGACCGCCGCGAGCTACGGCGCGGGGTACCTCGCNCGTGACAAGGGCGCGGTNGGCGTCGTCGGCGTATCGAACCAGACCGACTTCCTCCGCAGCCACTCGGTCGGCCTGCTCGAGATCGAAGCCNNNCCCCTCCANGCCGGACGCCGTCAGCACGTNTGGGAGGTCCGNATCCACCGNCCCTCCGACGACGNCCTCGTCGCCCGNGGNCAGGTCCGCTTCCAGGTCCTCGATGAGCTGCCGCGGGATCGCGAGAGCGACAACGCGCCGAAGCCCGTCTAGGGACTCGCCTGGCTCCGGTCTACCGAAGCCCGCCTAGAGGTCGGCCTCTTCCCAGGGCATGAACGGGATCGGGCGACCGATCACGCCCATAAAATCGTCCATGAACTTGTACGTGATCCCCCAGAGCACGGGCGCGCGGGAATCGTCCATGAGCCGGATCGTCGGCATCGCCGAAGTGTGGTCCATGTAGGTGAAGTCGCGCATTTCCTGACGCGCGGGATCATCACTGTGCGAGAGCGGCGACCAGAAGGCCTCACGGATCTCGTAGTTCGGCCTGAGCGGCGGGTCGCCCTCGATAGCGTAGACGTAGGCCGAGACCCGGATCGACTCCGCGTGACCGAGGACGTCGCTGATCCGGCCGATCGGTCGCCCGACCGAGAGATCGAGCGCGAGTTCCTCCATCGTCTCGCGGACCGCGGCCGCGCGGCCATCCGCATCCGTCGGATCGATCCGACCGCCAGGGAACGCGAGATCCCCGGACCAGGGATCCCCATCGTGCTCCGCGCGCCGGATGAAGAGCGCCTCGACGTCGCCCTCGACCTCGCGCAGCACGAGCGCCACCGCCGCCTCCATCTTCGCCGGGTTCGGATCGAACCAGGGAGAGGACGCCGCGAGACGGGCTTCGACTTCCGCAATCGTACGCGCCATCACCCCTCCTAGATGTTGCGGCCCTGGTCGGCCCAGTAACGGTCCCGCAACCGGCGGATGTAGAGCTTCCCGCTCGAGTGCCGGGGGAGCTCTTCCTCGAAATCGATCGAGCGGGGGATCTTGTAGCCTGCGAGATGCTCGCGCGCGAAGGCGAGGATCTCCTCAGCGAGAGCATCGCTCGCCTCGAAGCCGTCGCGCAGCTCGATCGCGGCCTTGACCTGCTCGCCCCACTCGTCGTCGGGGATCCCGAACACCCCCGCATCGCCCACCGCCGGATGCTCCTGCAGAACCTGCTCGATCTCCATCGGGTAGATGTTGACCCCGCCGGAGATGATCATGTTGGACTTGCGATCCGCGAGGTGGACGAAGCCCTCCTCGTCCAGATAACCCACGTCTCCGATCGTGAAGACCCCGGGCGCCAGATAGGCGGCTTCGGTCTTCGCCTCGTCGCCGTGGTACTCGAAAGGCCGCTCCGAAGAACGGTTCAGGCAGTAGAGATCCCCGATCCCGCCCGCCGGCAGCCGCTCTCCCGCATCGTCGACGGCGAATACGTCGAAGTTCGGCAGCGCCCGCCCGACGGTCCCCGGATGAGCGAGCCATTCCTCGGAATCGATCAGCGTATTCACGCCGCCTTCGGTGCCGCCCCAGTACTCGCGCAGGATCGGCCCCCACCACTCGATCATCCGGCGCTTGACGGGCTCCGAGATCGGGGCCGCCCCATGGAGCGCCACCGTCAGCTTCGGCGCAGCGAAGGCGGCCCGCTCGTCCTCCGGAAGGCGCAGGAGCCGGACGAACATCGTGGGCACGAGGTGCACGTGAGCGACCTCCCGCTTCATGATCCACTCGAGGCAGGCGGACCCGTCCCACCGCTTCATGATGTGGATCGGAGCGCCGTTCGCATTGTCGTAGATCGCGAACATGAGCGGCGCTGCGTGGTACATCGGCCCCGTGATCAGATGCGGGCCGGCGCCATCGAGACCAATGGGCGCGCCGATCCCGCCCAGTCCGACGAGCGCATCGCCGACCGTCCGCGGCGCCGCCCGCTTCACGCCCTTCGGTCGCCCGGTCGTCCCGCTCGTGTAGATCATGTTGCCGCCGCCCGGCGCGTCCAGATCGAGAAGCCCCGGAGTCACGTCATCGAGAATCCCGTCGAGCTCCTCGCCGACCTCGATGACCCGGACGTTCGGTCGCGTCGAGGCGATCCGGTTCGCCGCGTCGGCATAGCGCGCGTCGGTGAAGATCAACCGTGAGCCCGAGTCGTCGACGACGTACTCAATCTCCTCTTCAGCCAGATGCCAGTTGATCGGGGTCACCCATTGGCTCGAAGCGATGCCACCAAGGATCAGCTCGGCGGCCTCCAGACGATTGCCCATGAGCAGCGAGTAGTGCTCCCGCGGCCCCAGCCCGACGTCCTGCCGGAGAAAACGGGCGAGCCGCGTCACGCGATCCGCGAGCTCACCGAAGGTCCGCGTCCGGTCCCCTTCGTCGATCGCGACCTCGTCCCGCCTGTCCTTTGCCAGCTCGAGCAGCATCCTCACCCTTCCGTTCTCGCGGCTCCGAGCACCGCCTGCGGCGCGCGAGTATAGAGGCCCGGCGAAACACCGGTTCGGTGCCTAGGGCTCGGTCAGGATCTCTCCGCAATCGGGCCCAGTCAGCCGGGAAAGGAGGCCTTCCTCGAGGACCGGCCGGACGACGTCGCCATCGAGGATCGTGCCGGAGGCCTTCGCGGGATCGATCGCGACCCACGACTGCTGCGGGCGGACCTCGTCGCTCACCTCGCCGATCGCGATGACCCGCTCCTCGAGAGCCTCCTCGCCGGCCGGGCTCATCGAGCGCTGCTCACGGCGGATCTCGATGCGATCCCCCGGCTCGATACCCTGCCCGGAGCCGAGCGTGATCCGGTAGATGTGTCGGTCGGCCCCGGGCGCCTTACGGTGCCCGGTCAGGTGACCTCGGGGCGCGACAATGGTGCCCAGGGGAAGGTCGAGGCAGGAGAGCGCCTCGTCGATCGCCTTCTCGAAGAGAACGCCCAGCGTGACGGGCGGCAGCGTGCAGGCCGGATCGAGATCCCTGGTCTGCTGCTCCGCCTGGTGTTCGAGTGAGAAGGTGCGCACGACCTCGTCGTGGTAGCCGAGCTCGATGAGCTGCACCTCGAGCTCGACAGCCGCGGTGTGCTCGCAGGTCCCCGGTTTCGAAGCGACTTCCTCATCGGACTGCCACGGCATCTTGAAGGGCTTCTTCCAGACGGAAGAGTTCTCCACCTTCGCGAAACGGGTCGCGAGGGCGAAGTCGGCTTCCCCGCCTCCCTCGCGCTCACGCTCTTCCGAATCGCCGCGCACGCCTTCGGCGCGAGGGGTGCCGGGCTCACCCAAGGCCCCCTCGATGACCGAGGCGCCGGCGTCGACCGCCACGTCTTCGAGCGCACGGCGGACCTGCGCGCGCGGACGTTCCAGCATCCCCTCTTCGATCCCCACCGCCGGTCGGTCGACGATCACGAGCGTGAAGGAGCGCTTCCGCAGCGCCTCCTGTAAGGGGTACGGCACCACCCGATTCATCGGGACGTCTTCGTACGCGTCGACGTTCGACACCCTGGCCGTCGCGCAGCCGAGGCTCGCAACGGCACCGGCGAACGCCAGCAGGAGTCCCACCCGACGCGTGAAGCCCTTTGACGTTCTCGCTCGATCCACCCTCTCCACCTCCTGCTCCGAGCCGGGCCCGGAGCGCCGTCCAGCGTACAGCCCGCGGGGTTCCCTGGCAGCGATGGCCCGAGACCCGGGGCCGGCAGCTCCTCGGGTCGTGCCGAACGGGGAGGCTTGCGTTCCTTGCAGAACAGGATTTGATATTCGCTGCATCCCCCTGTTTTTGCTAAAGAACGCGCCACGATGAGCATTGAAAACGTCGGAATCGTCGGTTGGCGGGGAATGGTTGGATCCGTGCTCCTCGAGCGCATGCGCGCCGAGGGGGATTTCGCGGGTCTGACGACGACCTTCTATTCGACGAGCCAGGTCGGCCAGGACGGGCCCGACATGGGGGAAGGCTCCCTTCCGCTCGGCGATGCCTACGACGTGTCCGGCCTCGCGAAGCACCAGGTCGTCATCACCTGCCAGGGTGGGGACTACACCAAGCAGGTTCTGCCGCAGCTCCGCGAGGGAGGCTGGGATGGCTTCTGGATCGACGCCGCGAGCGCAAAGCGCATGGACGAGGACTCGATCATCGTCCTCGACCCGCTGAACCGGGAGCGGATCGAATCTGGCATCCAGAGCGGCGTGAAGAACTACATCGGCGGCAACTGCACCGTGTCGCTCATGCTCCTCGCCCTCCATGGACTCTTCCGCGAAGACCTCATCGAATGGATGACCTGCATGACCTATCAGGCCGCCAGCGGCGGCGGCGCCCGCCACATGCGCGAGCTGGTCGAGCAGATGGGCACCCTCCACGCGGGCAGCGCCGATCTGCTGGCGGACCCAGCGACCAACATCATCCCGATCGATACGCAGGTGACCGAGACCCTGCGTAGCGACGCGATGCCGACCGAGAACTTCGGCGCGCCGCTCGCGGCGAGCCTCCTGCCGTGGATCGACTCGGCCCAGCCGCTCGGCGACACACGCGAAGAGTGGAAAGCATTCGCCGAGGGCAACAAGATTCTCGGCCGCCCCGCGGACGCTCAGATCCCGATCGACTCGCTCTGTGTGCGCGTCGGCGCGATGCGCTGTCACTCGCAGGCCTTCACGATCAAGCTCCGCAAGGACGTCCCGATGGACGAGATCGAGCCGATGCTCGACGGCGCCAACGACTGGGTCCACCTCGTCCCGAACGACAAGGAAACGACGCTTCAGCAGCTGACCCCGACGGCCGTCACGGGCACGCTCGACATCCCGGTCGGGCGAGTTCGCAAGATGCGCCTGGGCAACGACTATCTGGCAGCGTTTACCGTCGGCGACCAGCTGCTGTGGGGCGCGGCAGAGCCGCTCCGCCGGACGCTCTCGATCCTGCGCGAACTCCAGGGCTAGCTCGGAGACGATCCGGCCCCGCTCTCCGACTCGCTACGCTGTTTGCGAACAGGAGGACACGGCATGCCCGCATCCATCGAACGTTTCTCGAGCGACGTCCCGACCGAGAAGCTGGTCGAGACGCTCGACCGGGACGGCTGCGCCATCGTGGAGGGCACCCTCTCGGAAGCGCACCTCGCCGGCCTGAACGCCGACCTCGATCAGATCATCGAAGACACCGCACCGGGCGTGCCGAACCACATCGAGTTCATGCAGCCCTTCTACGGCTTCGAGACGATCCGGATCGACGGCTTGCCCGGCAAATCGCCCACCTACGTCGACTTCGTCGAACACGACCGACTGATCGAGATCGCCAATCATTACCTGCAGCCCCACTGCGCCCACTACCTGCTCAACACGGCGCAGCTGATCCAGATCGGTCCCGGCGAGACCGCCCAGGATCTCCACCGAGACGACCAGGCATGGATGCACCACCCGAAGCACGCCCACGCGGCTCCGTTCAGTCAGCCGCAACTCGAAGTCGAGGGCCTCTTCGCGCTCTCGGACTTCACACGGCAGAACGGCGCGACCCGCGTCGTCCCGGGAAGCCACCGCTGGCCCCTCGACCGCGTCCCAACCGAAGACGAACTCGCCTTTGCAGAAATGCCGGCGGGTTCGGCCGTCTACTACCTCGGCTCAACGATGCATAGTGGTGGCGCCAACCAGACGACCGACCAGTCCCGCCGCGGCATGTTCAGCGGCTTCGTCGTAGGCTGGCTCCGGACGGAGGAGAACTTCTTCCTGAGCACGCCGATCGAAGCGGTCCGCGCGATGCCCGAGCGCGTTCAAAGCCTGCTCGGCTACGACAGTTACCTCGGCATCGGCGTCGTCGACGTCGGGAGCCCCCGAGCGCGTCTCTAGTCTCCAGAAAACGAAAACGCGGGCGCCCCGATGAGCGCCCGCGTCTCAAAAGTCGGTCTCGCCTGGGCGATCAGGCCGGCTTCGGGCCGCCCATGAAGCCGGGCCAGCGCGAGCCGCTGATCGTGTCCACGAAGGGCCAGTAGGCCTCCGGATCGAGCGCGCCCTCGAGCGTGATCTCACGACCGAGGAACTCGGGCCACCACAAGCGCGCGCCCTGGTAGTCGCGAACCGGGAGCAGCGACGCAATCGGATCCCACGGGCTATCGAGGAGCGCGACCGTCCCCTCGACGGCGACCTCCGCCTTCGTCGCGTAGGTGCTCTTCACCTGGACGACGTGGGGCGGGAAATCGTACGCCTTTTCCGCGCCGCCGACGGCGCGCAGGACCTTGATCCACCACTCGTACTCGACGTGGTTCTCGCGCTGGGGCAGTACCTCGCCGGCCTCCCCTTCGAACTCGATGAACGTATACCCCTGGTGGGTGCAGCGTGCGCTGACCGCGTCCTGAAAGCGGTAGAAGTCGATGTCGCAGGGGTACTTCGGCTGTCCGTTCATGTCGCGCGAAATGAAGATCGCGCTCTCCTGATCGATGCCATAACCCAGGGTGTAGACCCCTTCGGTTCCGCGGTAGTCCGCGTCGACGGTCATGAACACGCCGTACTCCGGCACGTTCGGCACGGCGACCTGGTAGATCGCGAGCTGGACATGGGGCTCGGCGCCGGGCTCGATGCCGGGCGGCAGCAGCGCCGCCACTTTGTCTTGGTCGGTCAGGTAATCGATCTTGAGGATCGGCCAGTCGGCGATCTCGCCCGCGTTGATCTGGGGTCCGGACATCGTTAGTGCTCCTATCGCTTCGGATGTGGCGCCCGCGGCGCCGGGGTCGATCGAGACAGCCTAGGTCGCTCGCGGAGGCTCCGCAGGCCCCGTTTCCAGCCCTCGGAAGCCGCTACGATGCCCCCATGAGCAAGACACCCGCCGAGATCCGCGCCTCCCTCGACCATCCGGTTCTCGATGCCGATGGCCATCTGATCGAGTACGCCCCGACCTTCGACCGCTACCTCAA
>PAQX01000025.1 GCA_002709835.1 Deltaproteobacteria bacterium | reverse complement strand
CTCAGCGGAATCCCGTGCCGGGCGCCCGCTGTTCGGGGGCGTCGACTGGGGCAAGGTCGTGAACAACACCCGAGAACCCTCGATTGGCGACTGGATCCGGATCCTCCACGCCGTGCTCCGACGCAAAGCGCGGATAGACGCCGCCGGCGAGACGCCGGAGGTGGTCGAGACCGACGATTTCCCGCGTGAGATCAGCCGGTTCCGCCAGGCGAACACCCGGATGCGAACCGATGGAGGGAACTACCTCTAAGGCCGCTGGCGGGCCCCGCCGAGGTGTAGGGAAAAGCCATGGGCACGGGTGATGTGCCCTCCGACTGCAGACCGGATGCCGACCGCACTCCTTTTTTTGCCGGTCGCATCCACGGAAACGCGACCAAAACGGCTCGATTCCTAACGGTTTGGGCATGAGACGCCGATGAACTCTCTGTGAGACGCCCCCGAACGCCTCACGTCCGACGAACGCGCCGCCCCTACGGGTCCCCAGCCTTTCGTCGAGGGAGCTCTGGTGCAGAACCACACCGTTCTTTTCGTCGATGACGAAGTCAACATCTTGAAGGCACTTCAGCGTCTGCTTCGCAACGAGCCGATCGACGTGCTCACCGCGAACAGCCCGGGCGAAGCCTTCGAGCTGATCGAGCGCGCCGGCCCGCAGGTCATCGTCTCCGATCAGCGGATGCCCGAGATGAGCGGCGTCGACTTCCTCGCTTCGGTCCGCGATCGCCACAGCGACGTCGTGCGGATGATGCTCACCGGCTACACGGACATGACGATCGCCGTCGAAGCGATCAACAAAGGCGAGATCTACCGCCTGATCACCAAGCCGTGGAACGACGAGGAGCTCAAGGCCACCCTCCGACAGGCCTTCGACCACTATGACCTCAAGGCCGAGATCAAACGTCTCAACTCCGTCACCCGGGAGCAGAACTTCAAGCTCCAGGACATGAACAAGAACCTGGAAGAGAAGGTTCGCGAACGTACGAAGCAGCTCGACGGGAAGAACACCGAGCTGAAGACGGCGTACATCCAGACCATCCGCGCCCTCGCCGAGGCGATCGATGCGAAGGATGCCTACACCCGCGGCCACTCTGAACGCGTCGCCGTCTACGCCTCGCGCATCGCCCGCAAGCTCAACCTCCGCAAGGAGCTGATCGAGCGCGTGTACTTCGCCGGCCTGCTCCATGACGTCGGCAAGATCGGTATCCCGGACGCGATCATCACCAAACCCGACCGCCTGAACGACGAGGAGTACGAGGAAATCAAGCGCCATCCCGAGATCGGCGCCAAGATCCTCGAACCGGTCGAGTTCCTGCGCAGCGTCGTTCCTTGCGTGCGCCATCACCACGAGTGGTACGACGGCTGCAGCGCCGGCTACCCGGACCGCCTCTCGGGCGACCAGATCCCTCTGCCCTCGCGCGTGATCGTCGTCGCGGACACCGTGGAGGCGATGACCTCGGACCGCCCGTACCGCAAGGCGCTCCCGCTCGACGTCGTCGTGCAGGAGATGCGCAAGTACTCTGGAACGCAATTCGACCCCGTCGTCGTGGATGCGTTCCTGAAACTGCTGGAAGAAGAAGGCGACGACTTCATCAGCAAGGACCAGAAGTTCGACATCTACGCCTTCATCGAAGGCTGAGAACCCTCAACCCCCGGCTTCCCTACGTGCGACACCCTCCCAAGCCCCCGACCGAGCCCGAGCGCGGACACGATCCGCTCGAGATGCTCACTTCCCTCGGATTCGGACCCGACACGGTCCTGATGAACGATCCGAAGCTTTTCGTGGACGGCCGCTTCCTGGCCTCTCTCCTCGTCGAGCTTCAGGACGAACTCGGACCGCGCGAGGCGAGCCTCGCCCTCTTCCAGATCGGCCTGCTCCACGGCATGCGCGACGCCGCGCGCGTTTGCAACGAGCACCAGGATCAGCTCGGCGGGAGCGAACCGGACACGACCGCTCTCGTGATGCAGTGGACCACCGGCGCGAGCACCGACGAGACCGGCGCATTCTCCCTAGAAGGCACGTGGCCCGAGCGTCATGAGGCCGTCGCCCGATGCTCCCGCCTCGGTGCAAGCGAAGGCCCTTCCTGTTGGATGAGCGCCGGGTACACGACCGGCTGGCTCTCCGGCACGCTGAACCGTTCGCTCGTGGCGCGAGAAGTCGAGTGCGCCGCCCGAGGCGACGAATGCTGCCGCTTCGAAGTCCATGAAGCCGGCGTCTGGACCCGCCGCGGCGACGGAGACGTGCAGTGGCTCCTGGCTGAGGTTCCCTTCGAAGCCTTCCGCAAGGTCGCGCTGGCACCGACGATCGAGAGCGGAGACGCACCGCCCTCGGCGTCGGGGGAGCCCGATGGACAGTTCGATCGCTCCCAGCCCGTGGTCCACATCTGGGGCCCGGTCATGGTGCTCCCCTTCACTACCCTCGACGAAGCGCTAGGAACCGTGGACATGCTCAGCCGTGACCCCGGCATCTCCGAGATCCGCGCCGTCGTCGTGGACCTACGCGAGCGCCCCCTCGACGAAGGCTTCGGCGCTGCGGCGCTCGAACAGGTCCTAGAGACGATCGAATCGTGGAACGCCCAGAGCCTGATCACGGGTGTGTCACCCGCCGCGGAAGCGGCCATGGCGGGCCTCGAGTCCTCCCACCTCGTACTCCGCAAGGACCTGACCGAGGCGATCGCGACCGCCTTCCAGATCGCCGACGCCCAGAAGCACCAGCTGTAGGGGAACGAGCGTGGTCGCGGGGCAGTGGATCGACGCGCCGGAGGAAGGGGGGCTCGACGCGGTCAGCGTCCCCCAACTGCTCGCCCAGGCGTGGCGCGACGAACGTTCGGGGATCCTCCAGCTCGCCCACGGTCAGCGTGAGCGTCACCTGCTCGTGCGCGAGGGCGCTCCGTGCATGGCCTCCTCCCCTCGCGGCGAGGACGACTTCGCCGCCTACTTGTCCAGCACGGGCCGGATCGACGAGACCCAACGCGCCGAGGTCGAACGCCTCGCCTCCGAACGCGGCTGCCCGCAGGCCTCCGCCGTGCTCGCCCTCCAGCTGATCGATGCGAAGGCGCTCTACCTCGCAATGCGCGCCGAAACGCGCATGCGAATCGCAGAGACCTTCCCCTGGGCCGCGGGCCAGTATCGCTGGATCGCTGCCCCCCCTGCAGACAGCGACCCCAGAACCGCCCGCGCCTTCGACCTGCTCGCCCTGTTTCAGGACGAGCTCCCGCGCCGCTGGGGAACCGAACGCCTCTTCGATGCGATCCGGTCGATCGAAGGTCTTCACGGCGACGTCCCTCCGCGCCACCGAAAGGTCGCCGCGAAGCTCGCGCAAACTGGGGAAATGGCCGCAAGGGCCATCGCGGGGCTGGATGGTCACCACCCCGTCGGACGCATTCTCGGCGACTGCGCCGGCGACGCGCTCGCGGCCGCCACACTCTGGACCGCCGCGTTCAGCGGAGTCATGCGCCGGATCGACGCCGCGCGCACGCAAGCCGAATCGAACTTCGACTTCGAGGTCGACGTCGAAGTCGCGCCCCGGCCGTCGGCGCCCCTCGAAGACGCGGCAGGGAAGGCAGCGGGCAGAAGCAAGCAGGCCCAGACCGCGCCCAACCCCAAAGCGGACGCCCTGCGCGAAGAGATCCACACCCTTCTCCAACGATTGGGCGACCTCGACCACTACAAGGCGCTCGGCCTCGAGGAAGACGCGACCGGCGCCCACATCAAGAAGGCCTACTTCAAGGCGGCCAAGAAGTACCACCCGGACGCGCTCGGTCGACTCGGCCTCGAATCCCTCAAGGACGACGCTGCGCAGGTCTTCGCGCGGGTCGCCGAAGCCTTCGAGGTCCTGTCCGACCCGGATAAGAAGAAAGCGTACGACGCCGGCGGCAGCGACGAAGCCGAGATCGATACGACGCGCCTCGCCCAGGCCGAGACCTCATTTCGCAAGGGCGAGATCCTCGCCAAGATGGGCAACTTCGAAGGGGCCCTCGACTACTTCGAGCCGGCCGTCGAACTCTGGCCCGACGAACCCGCCTACCAGATGGGTCTCGGCTGGGCGCTCTTCAAGCAAACGCGACCGGACCATGCCCGCGCCATCCATCACCTGGAGAAGGCGTGCGGCCAGGCGCCGAACGACGCCGTCGCGCACTATCGGCTCGGCCTCGTCTTCCGCACGGTCGGGGGGTCGAATCGCGCGAACCCGCTGATCGCGAAGGCCCAGTCACTCGACCCCGACGTCTCCGAATAGCGGCGACGGCTTCACGTCGAAGCCCTGACCGGGCTAGCGCCGAGCGACCTCTCTGCGTCGCGCCTCGATCGGCCGCCCCCAGCGAAGGGACTCGGTCCAGTTCGGAAAGCGCAGCACGATCGGCCGGCCGGTCCGCCAACGCCAGACGAGACGTGCATGACGATCCCCGGCCACCGAGACGGAGGCCACCGGCGGTCCGTCCGTGGCGATGCGCGCCGCGACCGCATCCGCGACTTCGGAGACGACCCCCTCGGCCGCGGGGGAGAGCCCGGCTTCCCCGAGCCGGGTGCCCGGCGGAACGGCGTAGAGCGCGCGGACGTTCGGAACCGGAATCGGTGCGCCCTCCATGACGCGGCGTCCGAGCGCACGAAGGCGGCTCTGCTCCAGCTGAACCAACGAGTCGCCGACGACCGCATGCCCCTGGAAGCCGAGCGCGTGCCCGAGCTCGTGGAGCATCGCGCCGATCCAGCCCTCCGCCGTCACGGCCCGATTCTGGTTCCAGGTCCCGACGACGCGACGACGAATCCGGATCTCCGCATGTCGAATGTGCCCCCGGACGTCGGTGTCCGCCTCGTCGCTCGCGGAGACATCGCACTCCGCCCGCGCGTCCCCGAGACCGACCGGACCGCGGCCCTCGGCCTCCGCCAGGGAGCGCACGCGAATGCCCGGCCGATCGAGCGTGGCGACGCGTTCGAACGCGACCGGTGGTAGCGCGCGGTCGACCGCCTCGATCGCGCGCTCTCCCCAACTGGTCGGCCAGTCCTCCCCGGTCACCTCGATCGGGATCGCCCCCGTCACCTCGGTGGGAAACCGACAGGCGACGAGGGTCACCCGCCCATCGACGAGCGCGGGGTACGGCGTGAGGTCCCCGATTCGCTGCAGCCGAATGTTGCGGACAGCGGGATAGCGGGCGAACAACGCGTCGTTGTCCCAACCGCCCACCGGCGCGGCGCAGCCACCCAGTACGAACACCAGCAGAGCGAGGCCGAGTCGCGGGGTCACGTCGGCTCGATGACGCGAACGGGATCCGGTCGCGTGCTCTCGAATCCGAAGATCCGAGAGTAGAAATAGAGCTCGCCATCGAGGGCGGTCCGGATGTTCTCGGCGCGACGAAAGCCGTGCTGCTCCCCTTCGAAAGGAACATAGGCGTGGGCGAGCCCGCGGGACGCGAGCGCCTCCACCATCGCCTCCGCCTGGTTCGGCGGCACGACCTTGTCTTCGAGGCCCTGGAAGAAGACGACCGGGCACGACAAACCGTCGACGTGGTGGATCGGCGACCGAGCCCGGTAGAGCGCTTCGGCCTCGGGCAAAGGACCGACGAGCCAATCCGTATATCGCGACTCGAATTTATGGGTATCCCGAGCCAGCGCCATCAGGTCGCCGATCCCGTAGTGACTCGCGCCCGCGGAGAACGTGTCGTGAAAGGCGAGCGCCGCGAGCACGGTATAGCCGCCGGCGCTTCCACCGCTGATCGCCAGCCGATCACCATCGACGCGTCTCTCCGCCGCGAGCGCCTCGGCCACCGCGACGCAGTCCTCGACGTCGACGACACCCCACTGCCCCGCGAGGAGGTCCCGGTAGGCGCGGCCGTGGCCAGTCGAACCGCCGTAGTTCACGTCGGCCACGGTGAAGCCGCGGCTGGTCCAGTACTGGATGCGCGGGTCGAGCGCCGCCGTCGCGGCGGCGGTCGGCCCGCCGTGACTCTTGACCACTAGCGGCGGTCGCTCACCCGCTCGGGGCCTCTGATCGCCGGACTTTGCTTCGTAAAGAAAGGCGTGAACGGTCCGGCCGTTCCTCGAGGGAAAGGACACGACCTCGGCGCGGCTGATCACGTCGTCGGGCAGCGTCAGGCTGCTGCTCTCGCGTACCCGCAGGATGTCGCCGCCGGCGACGGACTGCAGACAGACCGCCGCCCCGCGGTCGGCGCCNGCNCCGATGAAGGCGAGCCAGCCNTCCCCGCTCGTNAGGCCNCCGATGCTCGAGTAGGCNGACAGCCGTTCACGAGANGANCCGTTCTCNNAATCGATCTCGACGANGNGGTCGAGGGCCGAGGACTGGGCNGCGGCGATGACCCNGTCGCCCGCGAAGACCCAGCCCGACATCCCGAACTGCCACTGCGGGCGGCCGACCTCGAAAGCNTCCCGATGNACCGGNACGAGCCCGCCNNCCCCGAGCCGCGCCAGATTCCACCAGCCGNTCGCGTCGGTCGCGACGAAGAGAACGTCGTCGTCCCGAAATCGGGGCTGGAAGAGCGACTCGCGCGCGCCGCCGGCCNCCCCACGTANGTGGCCCAATGGGCCCTCGGGGCCCCAGGCAATCCGCTCCAACACGGTCCCGTTCCACGGCATGTTCGGATGATCCCAGGCCAGGAACGCGACGTGATCTCCCCTCGAGGACACGGCAATCGAGCCGTAGAAGTCGTGGCCTTCCGCCACGCGGAGAGCGGCGTCGGCAGCCTCTCCGTCGGAGCTCAACCGAAGGGCCACGACGCGGTTCTCGGGCTCGGCCCCGGAGCGTGGCGCTTCCTCGATCGCGAAAAGCCATCCCCCCGGAGCGGATACCGTCAGATCCGCCCAACTGCTGCCCTCGGGAACCAGGGGCGCGAACGGCCCCCCGATCGGGCCGCCGTAGATCCGTTGGTCGGCGTCGTCGACGTAGTAGAGGCGGTCGCGCCACACGGCGTACTCGCCGCCGCCATATTCGTGCACGCGGGTGCGTACGTTGACACCCTCGGGGCTCACCTCCGTGGGCTCCCCCATTCCGCCCCCCAGATGCCGGGGCAGCGCCGAGCGCACGATGACCTGCCGCCCTCCCTCGTCCGGACGCCCTTCGAGCCAGTAGAGGAAGCCCCCCTCGATCCGGGGCGCGCCGAGCCGCAAGGCTCCACGTACCAGGTCCGCCGAGCCGATCGGCGTCTCCCAGCTGCCGCAGGCCTTCTCGATGCTCACCTCACCCCCCTCGTTCGTCCGGGTGACCTCCCGTACGACGAACTCGCCGCAAGCTGGCGCCACCGAAAGAGAGTGTGCATGCTTGGGCGCCCCGTGGCGACCGCCGCCACGGATCCCGCCCGACCGATCCCCGGAGCGCTCCGACTCGATGGATGACCCGACGACCTGGCTTCTGCTCGCAGTCGGTGGCCTCGTCGCAGGCGTGATCAACACCCTCGCGGGGGGCGGCTCGCTGATCACGGTGCCAATGCTGGTGATGGTGGGGTTGCCTGCGACCACCGCGAACGGCACGAACCGGATCGGCGTGCTCTTCCAGAACGGCGTGGCGATGTGGCGCTTCCGAAAGGAAGGGCTCGACGGACTCCGGGGGTCCGCGCCGGTCCTGGTCCCCGTGCTGACCGGCTCTCTCCTGGGCGCGCAGTTCGCAGCGAGTCTGCCGGCGGATCTTTTCAAGCAGGTCTTCGGGGTCGCGATGATCGCGTTGCTCTTCCCGATGCTGCGCCCGACGCCGAAAAAGAACGCGGACGCTGATGAGAGTCCGCGTTCTCGTTGGCTGAACACGCTGATCTTCTTCGGAATCGGCCTCTACGGCGGGGCGATCCAGGCAGGTGTCGGCCTCTTCCTGATCGCCGCCCTCGCGCGCAGTGGCCTCGACCTCGTACGCGCCAACGCAATCAAGGTCGTGATCATCGGCGCGTTGACGATCGTCGCCGTGCCCGTCTTCGTCCTACACGAACAGGTCTCGTGGGGCCCCGCCTCCGCGCTCGTCGTCGGCTTCGCGCTCGGCGGCGAGCTCGGCGCACGCGCCGCGGTGCTCGGCGGCGAAAAGCTGATCCGCCCCGTTCTGGTGCTCGCCGTCGTCGCCATGTCCGGGCGAATGCTCGGTCTGTACTGACGCCGAATGGTCTCGCGAGGGCGCCCCGCGCCCCGCTGAGCAGGCTCGCCTCCACCCGGTTTTCACCCGGGGCGCTCCGCACGAACCGAGGAGAAGGACGCTTTCTGTGGTCGTCGCGGCCGACCATCGATTCGCTGTTTTGGAAAACTGCGCCGAAACCAGGCCTACCGCCTCGCCCAGAGACGTTCAGAACGGGATCCATTAACTCCGACGATCACGACAGTTCAGCGGCCTCGGCACGCCACGAGGCGGGTCTGCTGCGCAACGCCGCCGACGTCGTCTGCGAATTGGCCATCGACGGGCGCATCCTCTACGTCTCTCCGGCGGTCGAGCCGGCCCTGGCCCGCACGCCGGAATCGTTGGCCGGGCAAAGCTGCATCGAAGTCGTCGCCCCCGAAGACCGCGCTGAGATGCTCGGCTCGTTTCAGAAAGTCGTGATCACGGGCGAAGAGCCGCTGGTCCGCTTCCGCGCGCTGCGCCGGGATGGCGTGCGCGTCGAATTCGAGGCGACGGTCCGGATCTTCGAGGAGGATGGCGAGCGCAAGCTGGTCACGGTGAACCGCGACGTCACTCGGCAGAGCGCGGAGATGCAGACCCATCGCCAACGCGATCGTCACTACCGGGCGATCGTCGAGTCCGGCGCCCGCCCCGCAGCGATCCTCGATCGCAATGGAGAAGTCACTTTCTCGAACCGTGCCTTCAAGGCCGCCTTCGGTGCCAGCAACTCGATCCACGATCTGTTCATGCGGATGACCGATGAAGTCCGCCCGTCGATGGAGATGCTCTGGTACGAAGCGAATCGCCTCGACCGATCGGGTCGAGGACGCGGCCCCCGTTCGACGCCTCCTCCATCGCACGCTCGAGAAGAGCGGCTATCAGGTTCTCGTGGCGGACTCCGCCACGAGTGCACTCCGGCATTGCTCTCGACACGAAGGACCGATCGATCTGCTCTTGACCGACGGGGTGTTGCCGCGGGTCGGGGGCCCCGAGATCGCCCGACGAGCCGCCGAGGTCCGGCCCGGGCTTCGCGTGCTCTTCATGTCCGGCTTCACGGACGAGACGCTCTCACGGCCTGGCGTGGACCCGAGCCGCGTCGAATTGATCGAGAAGCCCTTCACACCCGCCGCTGCTCTCGCACGGATCCGGGCCCTCCTCGACGACGCCTGACGACGTTCCCCGTGGAACGGAAAACGCTTTCCTAGCAGAGAGTTACCGCCAAAAACGAAGAATTCGTTTCAAGCTGAAACGCTTTCGGCCGAGTCGCGCCCCAGGCCTGAAGAACTTTGCGAAGGGGCTGCAAGGCCGATTTCAGGTTGAAAGACGCGCGCTCAAGCGTTCCACGGCGCCTGCCCCCTCAGCCGATCGAGAACTGCGATGACGGCATCCTTGTGATCGACCATCACCGCCCGAGCGCGCTTTCCCGGGCCGAAGACCGCCGCGCCCAGGCCTTCCTCATCGGCCTCGATGATGGCGACCGCGAGGCGATCCAGATGCTCCTGCTGGACGCGTTCGGCCTGGCGGTAGAAGCGAGCCGACCCGTCGGCTCCGAGCAGTAGGAGACGCGAGATGCGGCGCCCCTTGGGGCGCGTGGCGGCGGCGCGTTGGAGGCCCGCTTTTTCGCGATCGAGTGCCTCGGCCACGGCATCGAGGCCGCGTACCACGCGACGAGCGCGCCGCACCTCGAAGAGCCCATCGGCGAGCGAAGGGTCGAGAGCGAAGCGCGGCCAGTTCGGATGCCCGGCCTCGACGGCTCGGTCGACACGGACGAGCCAGTCCTCCGTGATCTCCTCGGCCAGGCCTGCCTCGATCAGCGCACGAGGCCACGCAGATGCCAGCGCAAGGTGGCGCGCTTCATCCGCACGACACCCGCGATCTGCTTCCTTCCCGCTCGCCAAACCGGTCCTTCCTTTCGAGAATCGAGATTCTCATGCACCCGAGGCCGGGTTCCCGCCTGCTAGGCTCGCCGCGCCCACGCCTGGCGTGAGCCGGTTGCTAGCAGAGCCGCCCTCGTCCTGTCCTCCCCCCGCGCGCCCAGGCGGCAGCGCGTCCCCGAGAGCCTACGCCATGCCCGCGCGATTCGAGCTGCCCGCTGAACACCCCCACATTGCCCTCGTGACCATCGACCGGCCCGATCGCGCCAACGCCCTCGACCCCGAGACCCTTCGCGACCTCGCGAACGCCTGGAAGCGGATCAACGAAGACGACGAAATCCGCGCAGCTGTCCTGACGGGCGCCGGTGACCGGGTCTTCTGCTCCGGAATGGACATGACCCGGACAATTCCCGCCTCCCAGGCGCTGGCGCGGGGTGAGCAGATCGATCCGGCCGACTTCGAAGGGCTGCGCGCCGCCGGCCAGGCCACGCTCGTCAAGACCCAGCTCCGCGTTCCTCTGATCGCCGCCATCAATGGCCACGCCAGGGCAGGTGGCTTCGACCTCATCCTAGGCAGCGAGCTGCGCTACGCCGTCCCCGAAGCAACCTTCGCACTCGAGGAGGTCGCCCTTGGCCTCTACCCGACGGGCCAGGCGACCGTCGCCCTCCCCCGACAGATCGATGCAGTCCACGCCAACCATCTGCTCTATACCGCCGAACCGATCGATGCCGAGCACGCGCTTCGAATCGGCTTGATCAACGAGCTCGTTCCATCGGACCGTTTGATGGACCGCGTCTTCGAGGTCGCGGACCATATTGCCGCGAATGCCCCCCTCGCCGTTCGCGCGACTTTGGGCGGAGTCCGGGAGCTCGAGGGAATGAGTCTCGAGAATGCCTATGCTCGCCAGGAAGAGCTGGGCAAGCCGCTCCGCAAGACGGCGGATGCGCGCGAAGCGCAGCGGGCGTTCGTCGAGAAGCGATCGCCCCGGTTCACCGGCAAGTAGTTGCGGCGCGCCCGGCCCCGGGTCAGCCGGACATCGCCGAGCCTCCCCCCACTGAGCCACGGCCCACTCCCCCTCTCGGCGCGCAACGCCGATCGCCCCATCACGACCGGTCCAGGCGAGGCGTGCCCCGGACACCTCGAGCCGCGCCAGCACTCCGGGGTTCGGAAGCCCCTGCCGGGGCCGGCATGGGGCACTCACCACCGTGATCGCGGGATCGACTGCGGTGAGGAAATCGGGCCCGGTGCTCCCGGCACTGCCGTGGTGCCCCACCTTCAGCACGTCCGCCCTGAGGTCGAACCCGGTTCCCCGAAGGGCCGCCTCGGTAGTGAGGCCGATGTCCGCCGTCAGCAGCAGGCGCATCTCGGGGAGCTCGACCCTCAGAACCAGGGAGGACTCGTTGGTCGATCGGGTCCACCCGCCGCTCGCGGGAAGCGGTCCGAGGACGTCCGTCACAATGTCCCCCGTCGTGAGCCTCTCGCCCGCGGATACCCAGCGGACCGGCACCCCGAGCGCCGCAGCCTCCGCGGCGAGTCCCTCGAGACGGGGATCCGCTCTCGCGCCCGCCGGGAGCCAGAGCGCTTCGGCCCACCTCCTTCGAAGCAGCGCCAGCGCACCTCCCCGATGATCCGCATCGCCGTGGGTCACCACGAGCACATCGACGGGTCCCCTCCCCAAGGCACGCAGCGCTCGCTCGACCCCTCCCGCCGCATCCGCCCGCCCCGTGCCTCGGCCTGCGTCGATCAGGATCCGTGCCGTGCGTCCCTCGACAAGTGTCGCATCGCCCTGCCCGACATCCAGAAACACGACTCGCGGCACCTCCGGAAAACGCCCGAGACTGCCGCCGGGGGGCGCGCCCACCAGAGCGACCACGCCCCACAGCGCCGCTGCGCCGAACACGGCCTGGCACCGAACGAGCGCGAGACCCGTGAGGCACACGATCCAGAGAATAGGGGCATTCAACCCATCGAGACTTCGCGGCACCGGGAGTTCCGAGGCCGCGTAGCACGCGGCCGCCTCGAACCCCGCGAGCGGGAGGAGCCAAGGCGCCACCGGGAGGAGATCGCCCGTCACAGCCGCAGCCACCGCCCCGAACGAAGCGGGCAAGACGAGAAACCCGAGGGCCGGAACCGCCACGAGATTGGAAGGCAAGGTCCACGGGACGAGCGGCAAGCCGGCGCTCGCGAGCCACGGCGCGACCGCGAACGACGCGGCTAGCGTGGTCGTCGACGAAGCCCGGACGAACCCAGCGAGCCGCGGCCCCGACGCCCACGCCCGCACGGCCCCCGCTCGGCCCGCGAACACGAATGCGAGGCCGCCGCAGGCAGCGAAGCTGAGCTGGGCGCCGAGATCGAAGAACCAACCGGGCTCGGCCACGCCCAGCACGAGCGCGACGAGCGCGAGCGCCGGCATGGGTCGGAGGGGCCGCCGAAGCGGCAAGGCCACGGAGGCCACGAAGAGAAGCAGGACCGCGCGCACGACGGCCGGCCCGGCCCCCGCGAGATCGGCATACCCCCCGGCGGCAAGGACGCCGACCGCACTCGCGAGCAGGCGCCGCCTTCCGGTCGGGGGGCCCCGCCGCCGCGCGACCAGCCAGGCCGCGCTCGCCCCGACGAGCCCCACGTGCAGCCCCGAGATCGCCATTAGGTGGGAGAGGCCGAGGCGCCGAATCGCAGACAGCGTCTCGTCGGAAAGGCTGCGCCGATCCCCCAACACGAGCGCCAGCGCGAGCCCACCGCCCCCGAAAGCTTCGAGGCGAGGCCGAACAAGCCGGATCAGGTTCCTCCGAAAGACGCCCTCCCCAGTCTCCCCGACTCCGACCCCGACGACCCAGCCAGGATCCACCAGGCGCGCCCGCACCGCGAAGCCGCGTCGCGCGGCGCTCCGCGCGGCGTCGCGACTCCCGGGATTGCGCGTCCCCTCGACCGGATCGACCCGCACTCCGAGTCGAACCCGCTGCCCCTTCACGAGGAGTCGATCGGGCCGCCCCGGCGTGTCGTCGGTCGGGACGAAGAGCAGGAGCCGCTCCGGAAGTCGGCCGGGGGCAAGCCCCCTGACGCGCTCGAGCTCGACTTCGAAACCGAAGCGCTGCTCCCGGCGCGCGGTCACATCGGCTTCGAGGCGATGGATCGCACCCGGCGTGAGCGCCTCGAGTCGACGACGATCTTCTCGAACGTCGTCGAGGCGCAGCTCCAGACGCAGCGCGCCTGAAAGGAAGAGCAAGGCGAGCGCGCATCCCCGAGCAGCCACGGGATGCGCTCGAAGGCACCCGAGCGCCACCGCCAGCCAGAAGACCGCCCCGCCGACGAGCCATCCCGACGCCGGACCCTCGCCCGTATCCGCAACGAAGATGCCTGACGCGAACGCCAGCGCTCCCGCTCCCCACCCGCGACCCGACACTCACGCCCCCATTCGCCGGGCGTCACGAGCCCGATCACGCGACCGAGCATGGCGGAGCGATCAGCGACGCGCGCCGATGGGGACGCTCATCCACGCAGGGCGGCCCATCGATCACGGCAGAGGACGGGAGCGCGCGATCCATCGGGGCACGCCCGAAGCGCCGCAGAGCCTAGTGAAGGGTGTGACGCGCCTTGCGATCGGCCCTCGTGCGCATCCGCTGGGCGTAGGCCGCGAGCACCTCCAGGACCTCGTCGAGCTTCTCGAGCTCCCCGGTGAACGCGCCCAACAACCGCTCCACTTCCTTGACGTCACGTATGTTGCGCTCGACCCAGGCATGGGCCTCCGCCTGCATCTCGGTCGCGGCCACGGCACCGAGGATCAAAGCCTGCGCCGAGCCTTCGCCCTGCTGCTGATGCTGGGCCTCGAGTCGCTGCGCGAGTCGCGAGGCCCACTCGTCCGATACGCCTTCCTCGATCAGGCGGGCCTCCCAGTCCTCGACCCGGCTTGGCTCGAGATGCGCGCGCCGCGCTCCAGCAGCCCGAGCGACCCCCTCCTTGCGTCCAAAGAGCCAGCTCCAGTTCCACTCCATCGTCTCAGATCCGTTCGCATCCGGCCCGGTGGGGGCCGGTCTGGATCGCCCCCTGCCGGCGATCGCGAGTTCCGTCGCCCGACCGAAAGAGCAAGAGGCATGCCACAGAACGCACTGCCCCCGACCGGCAGACCACCGGAAGGGAACCCGAGCGCGACCCGCAGCTCCGCCTATCCAGCGTGCTCGAGACATCCCCCAGAACGCGCCCGCCCCGCCCGTATCCGCTGTCGGTGGAAGCGAATTACCCAGGCAGGGCATTTCGGGTGTGCCGACGGAGGAGGCAGGGGCTCCTCCGTGCCGCCACTGCGTGGAGACGCGCAGCCGATCCCGCCGCCCCCGCTTCGCAGGTCAGCCCTCGCGCGACTCGTCGGCCGGCCAGGCCACCGGCAGCACACGAGACGCTCCAGGCGTCTGCTCCGCCTCCGGCTCGTCCTCTCCGGGCGTGGGCGCGGAAGCCATGAGGGCATCGAAGAAGGTCCGGATCGACGACGCGTCCTTCTCCGAAATGCCGGGCACCTCGAGCAGCTTCGCGTGGCTCGCGCTCCGGACCGCGCGCAGACTGCCCAGGGTCTTGAGCAACGCGCGCCGTTTCGTCGGTCCGATGCCCGGGAGCTCCTCGAGGATCGAGGTCAGATTCACCTTCGACCGAAGCTCGCGCTGAAACTCGATCGCGAAGCGATGGGACTCGTCGCGAATCCGCTGAAGCAGCAACATCCCGCGACTGCTCGGCGGAAGCTGGATCGGATTCGCGCGGCCCGGCTTGAAGAGCCGCTCCGCCTTGAGGCCGCCACCGCGCTTCACGCGGACACTCGGACTCTCGTCATCGCGCTCCTTCGAGATCCCGAGCACTTCGACCTCGAGGCCCGCGTCCTCGAGCGCGGCCATCACGACCCCGACCTGCCCCCGTCCGCCGTCGACCATCAGCAGGTCCGGCAGCGGCTCGCTATCGACCCGCCGGAGTCTTCGATCGAGGACCTCGCGCATGCAGGCGTAGTCGTCCCCCGCTTCCGCCTCCTTGATCCGGTAGCGCCGGTAGTCCTTCTTGACCGGTTCCCCATCGGTGAAGGCCACCCGACTGGCAACCGCGAGCGTCCCCTGGAGATTGGACACGTCGTAGCACTCGATGCGACGGGGACGAACCGAGAGTCGACACTTCTCCTCGAGCTCATCGAGCGCCGTATCGACGCTCTCGCGCGCAGCGAGGCGCGTCCCCAGCGCGAGCTTCGCGTTCCGTTCCGCGATCTCGACCAACCGCTTGCCCGCGCCGCGCTGAGCCCTGCGGATCGTGACCGCCCGCTCGAAACGCTCGCGCCACAGTTCCACGAGCGCTCCCTCGTCTTCGAAGTCGACGTTCGTCAGGATCTCCCGCGGTGGTGCGTGCGCTTCCCCCGAACCGTAAAACTGCCCAAGGAACGACTCCATGACCTCGCCATCGTCGATCCGCACGCTCGAGAACGGCACGCTTCGCGCGCCGATCACACGCCCTTCACGGACGTGAAGAACCTGCACCTCGAGTTCCCCGCCTTCGCGGGCGATCGCGAAGACGTCCCGATCGACGCCGCCCTCGGTCACGATCTGCTGCGACTCGATCGTCCGCCCGACGGCCTGGATGCGATCCCGCAAACGGGCTGCGTCCTCGAAGCGCTCCTCGGCAGCGGCCTCGCGCATCTCACGCTCGATGTTCTCGACCAACTCGCGGGACTTGCCGCGCAGGAAGAGCATCGTGCCCTTCACCTGCTCCGTGTAGGCCGCCTTGTCGGCGAGATCGACACACGGCCCCAGGCAGCGCTTCATCTCGTACTCGATGCACGGCCGCCCCCGACGCGCGTAGTCCTTGAAGGTCCCCTCGGTACAGGACCGCAAGGGAAAGAGGCGGCGCAGCTTCGAGAGCGACGACTTGAGCGCCACGCTCGACGTGTAGGGGCCGAAGTATTGAGCACCGTCCTTGCGGAACTTCCGCACCATCGTCACCCGAGGCCAGTCCTCACTCTCGTCGATCCGCAGGGCGAGATACTGCTTGTCGTCACGCAGCCGGACGTTGAAGGCCGGCTTGTGCTGCTTGATCAGCTCGTTCTCGAGCAGCAGCGCCTCTTTGACGTTCCCGGTCACGAGCACTTCTACGTCGCTCGATCGCTCGACGAGGGCCGGAATCTGATATCGGCCATCGCCACCGCCCACATATTGGCGAACCCGACTCCGCAGGTTCTGCGCCTTCCCCACATAGAGCACCGTTCCGCGCTCGTTCTTGAACTGATAGACCCCCGGGCTCGTCGGCAGCTGGGCGGCCTGTTCAGCGAGCGGCACGCGCGACGGCCGCGGAGCGGCGACGATCTTCTCGTCGCTCCCTTCGTCGGGCTCGGCTACGTCGCGGGGTTCGGGATCCTCGGCCACGGGTCGCGCCTCAAGTCAACTGGATGCGCTCGGCTTCGAGCGCCTTCACGCGGTCGCGGAGCTCCGCCGCCTTCTCGAATTCCAGCTCGCGCGCCGCTTCGCGCATCTCGGCCCGGAGCTGCTCGATCAACGGGCCGAGTTCATGCTGCGGCAGTCCCGGCTCGGCCTTCTCTTCGGCGCGCGGAACCGTCACGTAGTCGCGTTCCCAGATCGAATCCTGCAGGCTCGTGATCTTCTTCTGGACCGTCTTCGGCGTGATCCCGTGGTCGGCGTTGTACTCCTCCTGCCGAGCCCGCCGGCGATCGGTTTCCTCCAGGGTCTTCCGGATGGAATCCGTCTCCTTGTCGGCGTACAGGATCACGCGCCCGTCGGCGTTCCGCGCAGCGCGACCGATCGTCTGGATCAGCGATCGCTCGGAGCGCAGAAAGCCCTCCTTGTCCGCGTCGAGAATCGCGACCAGCGCGACCTCGGGGATATCGAGGCCTTCGCGGAGAAGATTGATCCCGACGAGCACGTCGAAAGTGCCCTCCCGAAGCTCTCGGATGATGTCCATCCGTTCGATCGTCTTGATGTCGCTATGGAGGTAGCGGATCTTGATCCCGAGCTCCGCGTAGTAGTCCGTCAGCTCTTCCGCCATCCGCTTCGTCAGCGTCGTGATGAGGACCCGCTCCTCGTTCTTGACGTGGCCCTGGATCTCTGCCAGCAGATCGTCGACCTGACCGGTCGCCTTCCGGATCTCGATCTCGGGATCGAGGAGCCCCGTCGGGCGGATGATCTGTTCGATCACGACGCCCTTCGAGGCATCGAGCTCGTAGTCTGCCGGCGTCGCCGAGACGTAGACACGCTGCCCCGCCCGCTCCTCCCACTCGTCGAAGCGGAGCGGGCGATTGTCGAGTGCCGAGGGCAGGCGCCAGCCGAAGTCGACGAGGGTCTCCTTCCGCGCCCGGTCACCGCGATACATCCCACCGATCTGGGGCACCGAGACGTGACTCTCGTCGAGAACGACCATCGTGCCCTCCGGCAGGTAGTCGTAGAGCGTGTACGGCGTCTGACCCGCGTCGCGCCCATCGAGCCAACGCGAGTAGTTCTCGACGCCGTGACAGAAGCCCATCGTCTCGAGCATCTCGAGGTCGTACATCGTGCGCTGCTCGAGCCGCTGGGCCTCGAGCAGCTTGTTCTCCTTGTTGAACGCCGAGAGCTGCCGCTGCAACTCCTCGCGAATCCCGTCGCAAGCCTGCCGGATGCGCTCCTGCCCGGCGACGTAGTGGCTCGCCGGATAGATCATCGCCTTCCGGGACCGGGCCACGACCTTGCCCCGGAGAGGGTCGATCTCGGCGATCGAATCGATCTCGTCGCCGAAGAACTCGACCCGGATCGCCATCTCGCCCTCGTATTGGGGGAAGATCTCGACGACGTCCCCCCGCACACGGAAGGTTCCGCGATGGAAGTCGTGATCGTTCCGGTCGTACTGCATGTCGACGAGACGACGGAGCAGATCGTCCCGGACGAGGCTCATCCCCGTCTCGAGATACACGTGCATCGAGCCGTAGTTCTCCGGCGCGCCCAGGCCGTAGATGCAGGACACGCTGGCGACGACCAGCACGTCGTTCCGAGTGAGCAGCGAGTGGGTCGCGGAGTGACGAAGCTTGTCGATCTCGTCGTTGACCGAGGAGTCCTTCTCGATGTAGGTATCGGTCGAGGGGATATAGGCTTCGGGCTGGTAGTAGTCGTAGTACGATACGAAGTACTCGACCGCGTTGTTCGGAAAGAGCTCCTTGAACTCCGCGTAGAGCTGAGCAGCCAGCGTCTTGTTCGGGGACATGACGAGGGCCGGGCGATTGAGACGCTCGATCATGCAGGCGATCGAAAAGGTCTTACCGCTGCCGGTGACGCCTAGAAGTGTCTGATGCTTCTCGCCGCGGGCCGCACCTTCCACGAGGGCGTCGATCGCGGCGGGCTGATCGCCCGCCGGCTCGAACTCGGACTCGATCTTGAAGGCGTTGCTCATGGGCGCAGTATAGGCCGGCCCGGGGTCGCCAACGCACACGCGGCGGACACGGCGTGCGAAGGCCCTATTCGCTCGTGCGACGCCAGCGCGGCCCCTCGGGCGAGTCGACGATCTCGATCCCCTCGGCGGCCAGCTCGTCGCGGATCCGGTCGGCGGTGTCCCAGTCCTTGGCTTGCCGCGCGGTCGTCCGTTGCGCGACGAGATCATCGATCCGCGGATCGGTCTCCCAGGCTTCTTCTGCGGCCGTCTCCGCAGGCGCTCCCAGCTCGAGCCCCAGCACCGGATCGAATCGCCGCAACAGATCCCGCCGGTCCACCTCGGCCAGATCGTCACTCCGCGCAACGTCCCAGACGACCGCCATCGCCCGCGGTGCATTCAGGTCATCGGCAAGGGCTTCGCGGAAGCGTTCGTAGTACGGCGCCTGAACGGCCGGGTCGCCCTCCCCTTCGACCGACTCGAGGTCGAGGGCGATCTTCTGAAGACGCTTGAAGCCTTTCGCCGCCGCCTGAATGGCTTCGTCGGTGAAGTTCTGCTGCTGTCGGTAGTGGGCCTGCAGGAAGAAGTAGCGGAAGGCGAGAGGGGCGATGCCGCGGGCGATCAGGTCGTTCAACGTCTTCACGTTGCCCTTCGACTTGGACATCTTCTCGTCGCCGGGCAGCGCCAGAAACTCGTTGTGCATCCAGAACTGAACCCACGGGTGGCAGTCGTAGCCGCACTCGGACTGGGCCACCTCGTTCGTGTGATGCACCGTCGAGAGGTCGATGCCGCCCGTATGGATGTCGAAGCGCTCTCCCAGATAGCGGACCGACATCGCCGAGCACTCGAGGTGCCAGCCCGGGAAACCGCGCCCCCAGGGCGAGTCCCACTCCTGGAGACGCTGAACGCCTTCTTCCGCGAACTTCCAGACCGCGAAGTCCGAAGGGTTCCGCTTCCCCTCGGTCACCCCGATCCGCGCGCCTTCGGCCTGACCCTCCAGATCGAGCCCGGCGAGCTCGGCGTACCGATCGAACTTGCTGGTATCGAAGTAGATCCCGTCTTCGATCCGGTAGAGATACCCCCCGGCCTCGAGGCGCTGCCCGAGCTCGATCTGCTCGGCGATGTGCTCGGTCGCCTTCGGATTGTGCTCCGGAGGCTGACAGTTCACGGCGATCCCGTCCTTCCGCCAGAGCTCGGTGTAGTGGGCGGCGATCTCTTCCGCGGTCTGGCCCGCCTTCCTGGCGGCCGCCTCCATCTTGTCTTCGCCCTCGTCGGCGTCGGAGACGAGGTGACCGACGTCCGTGATGTTGATGACGTGAGTGACCTCGAAGCCCTCCGATTGGAGGAAGCGCTTCAACAGGTCCGAGAAGAGACGCGAGCGGAGATTGCCCACGTGCTGCTCCGCATAGACCGTCGGCCCACACGTGTAGATCCCCACCTTGCCGGGCTCGAGGGGCTCGAAGGGGCGGCGCGTTCGCGTACGCGTGTCGTAGAACTCGATCTGGGTCATCGCACGGGCGCCCGGCGTAGTTCGTTCGTTCCCACCGACCCGGTCTCTCCTGCGTCTAGCCGTTCGCGGATTCGAGGAGCACGATCGCGAGGCTGGCGATGCCTTCGCCGCGCCCCATCGCCCCCAGGTGATCCGTGCTGGTGACCTTTACGTTCACACGCTCCGGAGCCGTCCCCAGGAGCCCAGTCAGATTCTCGTGCATCGCCGTCTGGTGGGGAGCCAGTCGGGGGGCCTGGGCGATGATCGTCGCGTCGACGTTCGCCAACCGGAGGCCCGCCTCCTTCATCTTCTCCACCACCTCGGTCAGGATCTCGCCGCTCGCGATCCCTCGATAGCGCTCGTCGCTCGAGGGGAAATGCCGCCCAAGGTCACCCTGTCCGAGGGCGCCAAGGATCGCGTCTGCGACCGCGTGGAGCAATGCGTCGCCGTCGGAATGTCCTTCCAGGCCCTTGTCGTGGGGGATCTCGATCCCGCCGAGGACGAGTCGGCGCCCCTCCACCAACTGATGGACGTCGAAGCCCTGCCCGATCCGCATCACCCGGCCTCCTCCTCCGCGAGCATCGCCTCGGCCATCCGGAGATCCTCGGGACGCGTGATCTTCGGGTTCGGCGCGCTGGCTTCCACCATCGCGACGGGATGCCCGGCCCACTCGACGAGCTGCACATCGTCCGTCCCGAGCCGCCCCGTTCCCACCGCCTTCGACATCGCGCGCTCGATCCAGTCCCTGCGAATCACCTGAGGCGTTTGCGCCGCCCACATCTCGTCGCGCGGCGGCGTCTCGACAACGCGCCCGTCGCGCACCCGCTTGAGGGTATCCCGACTTCGCTCGCCGAGGAGCGCCGCGCCGGATTCCCGAGCCGCCTGGACCACCGCCCGGAGATCCTGCGCCGCCACGAGGCAGCGCGCCGCATCGTGGACCGCGACGAATGCCACGTCCGCAGGCAGCGCGGCAAGACCTTCGCGCATCGAGTCCTGACGCTCCGCCCCACCCGGAACCGGTGCCTGCAGTCCCGGCGTTCCGTCGAGCCGGAGCTGCGCCCATCGTTCCAGATCACGGGTCGCCACCACGGGCTGGATCACGTCGAAGACCCCGGCCGCAGCCAGCGCGCGGATCGAGCGCTCCACGAGCGCCACCCCGGCGAGCGGAACGAAGGCCTTCGGCAGCGCATGACCGAGCCGCTCCCCGCGACCCGCTGCGAGGACGAGGACGGCGACGGGACCGGGCGTGGACCCGTCCTCGACCACCTTACTGCTGGGGCTCCGACGCCGAATCCAGCACGACTGCGTGATCGTCGAGGATCGTGCCCGTCGCCCGCTCGAGCCCGACTTCGGCGAGCCGGTAGGAACGCAGCGCGTTGATCTTCTGGCTCTCAGCCTCCACCAGGTCGCTCTCGCGCTGGAGGACCTCGAAGGGCGTCGACTCCCCATGCTCGAGCCGGATGCGCTCGGCGCGCAGCTGCTCTTCGGCCGCCAGACGACGGCGCTCCGCGGCCTCGATCCCCTGGAGCGACGCGAGCAGCGTCCGGGCGGCCCGCCGGACCTCGAGCACGATGCTCTGCTCCTGGCGCGACTTCAGCGTCTTGGCGCGGCGAAGGTCGAGTTCGTTCCGCACGACGCGCTTGCGCGCCGTGGTGTTCGGAAACGGAATCGAGAACGTGCCCTGGACGCGGTAACTGTCCGCACCGTCGCGCCGGAACCATTCGTTGTCGACGCTGTCGAAATCGATCTGCGGGGGCAGGACGATCGGCGAAGTGGGATCCGTCGGATCTTCCCGCGTGGGGAACGCGGGATTCGTGTTCGGATCCCCGCCGAGCCCGGTGTATCCGTATCGCATGTCGACGTCGAATTGCGGCAGCCGCTGGTTCTTCGCGAAACGCAGCGAGACCTCGGAGCGTTCGATGTCGCTCTTGACCCGCATCAACTCCGGCCGTTTGGCAAAGGCGGTCTCGACGGACTCGCCCACGTCCACGGAGGTCGTCCCCCGCTCGTCCGGGTTCTCGGTCGGCGCAAACTGGAGATCGGTGAGTGCACCGAGTTCAGGTCCGAGGACCGCGTCGATCAGCGCGTCCTGCGCGTTCCGGTAGTCGTTCGCGGTCGTGATCACGCCGAACTCACGATCGGCCACACCGGCCTCCGCCTCGACGACCTCGACCCGCGAGACGACTCCGACCTCGTACTGGGTCTTCGTCTGGTCGAGCAGCGCGCGTGCCGTCTCGAGGCTCTTCTGCGAGACCCGGACCTGATCGCGCGCGGCGACCAGACTCCAATAGGCATCGACGGTCTGCTGTACCGTGTTCATGAGCGTGGCGGTGAAGTCGTATCGGGCACCGGCAGAGGCGATCGCCGAGGTCTTCACCTCGGTCCACGCCGTGTTCCAGATCAGGCCGCGCGCGAGCGGGATTCGCGCGGTGAAGAAGAGGGATGAATCGATCTGGTCGTCCTTGTACGAAGGGATCCCGCTTCGGGTCCGGGTCGCCGCCGCGTCGTACCGGAAACCGATCGAGGCGCCGATGTACGGGATCAGCTGGTCGATCCCCACTCCGCCCCCCTTTACGCGGTCGCGGTTCTGGGGCGGCTGCCCCGGGAAGTTGTTGGCGCGTGGGTTCGCTCGGACGTCGTACCGCATGTCGGCGTTGATCGTCGGATCGTACGAGCCCCAGGCGCCCTGGCGATCCGCCTCGGCGATCAGCGGTTCGAAGCGGGCGACCTCGATGTCGAGGTTGTTGCGGATCGAAAGCGCGATCGCCTCGGCGATCGAGATAGGCTGGCCGTCCCGCACGATCTCCGCCTCGGGCGCGAGGTCCCCCTCGGTCGCGACCGAGACCTGCGAGACGTAGAGCGCGTCTTCGGCGGACAGATCGGCAGCGAGCGCGGCGCTCGCGACGAAGGTGAGGCCAACGGCGACGAATGCCGCCGTGGCGACGAGGGAACCTTCGCGAACGCGTGTCATAAACTTCCTCCGGCTCGGTTTTCCGAGCGCTCCGGGCGCGGCCGCGTGGACGAACGCGGCCGTCGATGTCGTGCCCGTCCAGTCTCCGTGGCGCGCCGACGAGCGGATCGCGCTCAGCGGCGTCGCGGTTCGCCTTTCGAACTGCAAACCGGCGGGAACATAAGGGCTCGGACCGGGGGCGTGGCCGGATGATGCGGGGGGGCTCGAAGCGACGCAACATGCCGTAACGAAATTCGACGCTGCCGCGGAGGCGTCAGCCCGTCCGAATCCATGCGGCCCCGAGCGGGGCTGGGGTGTTTCTTTACAGATCGGCCCGGATGGGTACGCCCCGCGCTGGCCACGCCCTTTCGACGGCGTTGAAGATCTACAGCCTGGGTGTGAAGTGGACGAAGGGGGGGCATCGATGTTTCGCTCGTGTGGAGAATGCCTTGGCTCCGGTCTCGGTGGGATCCTGCGAAAAAGAGGGAGGAGCCGGGTCGGAAATGAGCGTCTTGCGCGCGCGGTCGATGCGTTAAGCTGGACCGCCGCCCCCCAGAAAAGCGGGGGCCCAAGCGTTCGGAGGGGAACACGTGGGGCTCTTTAGCTCAAAGAATCGAGGGGATAACACCCCTATTGATTCTGGTCGCGACCGTCCGCAGGCCCCGGGGAGCACCCCGGCCCGCGACGACACGCAGCGAACCCAGACCTGGTCCACCCGCCCCGTCACGGCACGCGGCGATTCTTCGGCGGAAACACAGGCGGAAGCAAAAGAACCCGGTGCGAGCACCGGCACGAGCACACGCTCAGAGGGGGAAAAGCGCATGGCCACGATCGGTCAGTCGATCATTTTAAAGGGTGAGCTCTCGGGCGACGAGGACCTCGAGATCGAGGGCCAGGTGGACGGCACCGTCAACCTCCACAACCACCAGCTCACCGTCGGCGCGAACGGGCGCCTGAAGGCCGAGATCACGGCGAAGTCGATCATCGTCGTCGGACAGGTGGTCGGGAACCTCACCGCCACGGAGCGGATCGAGATCCAGGCCACGGGCGTCGTCGAAGGCGACCTCCGCGCCCCCCGCCTGAACGTGCAGGAAGGCGCGGTGCTCAACGGCTCCATCGACATGTCTGCCCAGAGCGCAGGCACGAGCGAGCCGAAGAAGCCCGCCGCTCAGCCCCAGCAGCCCGCTCCGGGTGCCGAGGTGCGCAAGACGGCTTGATTCGTCCAGACCCTGCTCATCAGTCAGGCCCTCCGGGCCTGGCCACGGGCTTCGATACGAACGGCGCCGCTGGCGGCCCTCACGGGGCGCAGCGAGCGCCGTTTCATGTTCCGGGGCCCGGATCAGTGGGAGCAGGAGATCGGCCAGAGTCCCGCCTGTGCGGTCGGCTCGAT
Organism: Deltaproteobacteria bacterium; assembly: GCA_002709835.1. GTDB lineage: Bacteria > Myxococcota_A > UBA9160 > UBA9160 > UBA4427 > UBA4427. The sequence goes on along the minus strand of PAQX01000025.1, from coordinate 33,398 downwards.
TCCCTGGGCGTGTCGCGCGCGGAGCACGCGGCGCGAACGGTTCAGACGACCGCCTTGTTGACGCCGGGGCCCTTGGGCTTGGGCTGCCCGCCGTCGCCGTAGCGCTGCTCGAGGAAGAGCAGCAGCGGACTCGCGATGAAGATCGACGAGTAGGTGCCAACGAGGACGCCGATGAGCATCGTCTTCGCGAAGGGCTGGATGACCTCACCGCCCAGCAGGTAGAGCGAGGCGAGCGCCAGGAGTGTCGTCAATGAAGTGAGAAACGTCCGCGAGAGCGTCTGGTTCACACTCAGGTTGAGCGTGGCCTCGAGATCCGCCGTCGTGTGAAGCTCCATGTTCTCGCGAATGCGGTCGTAGATGATGATCGTGTCGTTGAGGCTGTAGCCGAGGATCGCGAGCATCGCGGCGAGGATCCGCAGATCGAATTCTTCGCCGAGGATGACCAGGATGCCGGCGGTGATCGCCAGGTCGTGCACCACCGCGACGACCGCGCCCGGCGCGAAGCGGGAGCTGAAGCGGAAGGCCACGTAGATCAGAATCGCGAGCGCCGAGAGCCCGAGCGCCTTGGCGCCATCTTCACGGAGTTCCGCGCCCACGCGCGGCCCGACGTACTCGACCCGCTGTTCCGTATGGCTACCGATCTCTTCGGTGATGAACTTCTCGAGGACGACGACCCGGCTGTTGGACTCGAGGCCGATCGCGCTGGCACCCTCTTCCGCCGCCTCCGTCTCCAGTCGCACGACCTCGGCCGCGGCCTCCGAGCCCTCTTCGACCGAGAGGAACTTGATCAGGAACTCGTTCACCCCGGCGTCACCGAAGCGGACGACCTGGACGCTCGTAAAGCCCTTCTCGTCGGTAAGGTTGCGCAGCGCCTCTTCGTCGACGACGACGCCCTCGTCGAAGAGGAGCTGGACCTCGGTGCCCCCGGCGAAGTCGATGCCGAGCCGGACCCCGTTCACGGCGGCGAAGATCGCACCGAGCGCGATCAGGCCTACGGAGATCACGACGCAGATCCGTCGTTTTCCAAGGAAGTCGATACGAGTGCCGGCCGGGACGATTTCGAAGGGCACGGGCTTCTCCTGTCGGGAGGGTTCGTCGAGCGCAAGGCCAGGTCGAAACGAGGCCGAACGCCGAAGCTAGATGGACAGAGTCTCTACATTGCGTTCGCCGGGGTAGAGCTGGAAGAGCAGGCGCGTGATCACGAGCGCCGCGAAGACGCTCGTCACGATGCCGACGGACAACGTCACGGCGAAGCCCTTGATCGGGCCAGTGCCGTACTGATAGAGGATGATCGCGGTGATCAGCGTCGTGATGTTCGCGTCGAGCACCGCGCCGGTCGCCTTCTGGAAACCGGTGGCGATCGCCGCGCGGACGGACTTGCCTCCGCGGAGCTCCTCGCGGATCCGCTCGAAGATGATCACGTTCGCGTCCACGGCCATGCCGACCGTCAGGACGAGACCGGCGATGCCCGGCAGCGTGAGCGTCGCTTCGAAGAACGACATCAGGCCGATCAGCATGACGAGGTTCGCGAGCAACGCGAAGGCCGCATACAGCCCCGACGTGCGGTAGTAGATCGCCGCGAAGAAGAGCACGAGCACGAGACCGATGATCGAGGCGCGCGCGCCGCTCTGGATCGAGTCCTGACCGAGGCCGGGCCCCACGGTCCTCTCTTCCTCGATCGTCGTCGGGACGCTGAGCGAACCGGCACGCAGGATCAGCGCGAGATCTGCTGCCTCTTCCGACGTGTAGTTGCCTGTGATCTGGCCGCGGGTCCGGATCACGCCATTGATCGAGGGCGCACTGTAGACCTCGTTGTCGAGGATGATCGCGAGGCCGCGGCGCAGGTTCGCCTCGGTGAGCTTGCCGAAGATCTCGCCGCCCGCCGGGTTGAACGTGAAGCCGACGATCGGCGCCTGGGTCTGGTCGAACTCGAGTCGAGCATCCTCGAGATAGGCTCCCGTGATCGCAGCCACCTTCGGCAGGAGGTAGGCGGCGACGACGTCGTCGGTCACCGGGTCCCGCTGCTCGAGGATCACACGCTCGTCTCCGATCCCATCGGGGTAGCGGCGGCGCAAGGCCTCCTCCGAGACGTCCTGATCCTGCACGATCTTGAACTCGAGAAAGCCCGTGCTCTTGAGGAGCGTCCGCGCGCGATCACGGTCGATCTGCTCGCCGGGAATCTGCACGAGGACACGATCGTCGCCCTGCCGCGTCACCACGGAGTCGGGGATTCCGCGGGTCGGATCATCGATTCGACGGCGAAGGACCTCGAGGACCTGGAGCATCGTGCGCTCCCGCACCTCGGTGATCCACGCCTCGGTCAGCGCGAACTCGAGCGAGAGCCCCTCGCCGCCGACGCCGTCGACGAGGGTCGTGTCGTCGACGACCTCCACGACCTTGGCGCGGTCCGCCTCCGACGCGAGGGTGAGCGTCATGCGGTCGCCCTCGACCAGGGTATCCGCGAGCGCGACACCGTCCTGCTCGAGGCTCTCCGTCACGCCCTGCCGGATGAACTCGAGCTCCTGCGTGATCGCCTCCTCGAGTTCGACCCCGACGACCCAGTGGATGCCGCCTCGCAGATCCAAACCGAGTCGCAGCCCGTCGTCGGGCCAGAAGTTACTCGCGACACGATCTTCCTTGGGAATGAAGTTCGCGCCGGCCAGAAAGCCGAAAAGGACGAGCAGCAGCAGGACGCTGATCGTTCGGAATCCCATGGGTCCACCCACGTTCGAATCTCCCGCCTAGCTCGAAGCTTTGGCTTCGTCGGTCTTCTCGGCGCTCGCCTGACCGGGCTTCGTCAACTGATCGACCCGAGCCAGGCTCACCCTGAGCTTCACTTTCTCGCCTTTGATCCGCGCGACCTCGACCTCGAGGACTTCGCCGTCGACCGCGGCCACCTTCCCGTGGATGCCCCCGGCGGTGACGATCTCGTCTCCCTTCGCCGCGGTCCGCAGGAAATCCTCGCGTTCCTTCTGCTGCCGCTGCTGCGGACGGATCACGAGAAAATAGAAGATGAGGAAGATCGCCCCCATCATCAGGAAGAACGAGAAATCTGCGCCGCCGGGTTGGGCCTGCAGAAGGGTCAGGTCGTTCATGCTCATCTCACCTCCCCTCGGCCGCTCGCGACCGACGGGGTCTGGGAAAGGTTGCCGGCCAGTTGCCGGGAGGACCATCTTTCGAGACGCGTCCCGGGATAGAAGCGCGCGAGGATACGCCGATAGGAGACGCCGCGCTCAGCCAGGGCCCGAGCCCCCCACTGGCTCATCCCCACGCCGTGGCCGTAGCCCGACCCGACGAAGGCGAACCCGGAGGACGTCTCGCGGACGTCGAAAAGGGTGCTCCGGAGACCGAGACTCCCGACCAGGCTGCGCAGAGAGGCCCCACGGAGTTCCTGCCGGCCATCGGCCCCCCGGACCTCCAGCCGTTCGACCCGGCCGCTCCGGGTCCGATGGGTGACGGAGAGGGAATCCAGCGCGCCGACCTCGACGCCGGCGGCGAAGAACACGCCGGTCAGGGCATCGCCGGAGAACTCCGCCCGCCAGTAGGTGTGAGGGGCGATTTCTTCGCCTTCCACGTCGACGACACGCAGATAGGGGCGGTCCTCGCCCCACACTTCGCGGGCGGTCGCCGTGCGTCCGCCCGCGGTCGAATGGAAGACCGCCAGGATCGGTTCACCGCGGTGGGTCAGGATCTCCCCGCGTGTGGCACGCGTCGCCGCGCGGGTCTCGTCGGTCTCGGCGCTGATTCCGCGGTAGACCTGGCTCACCGCGGTCGCGCTCACGTCCCAGTCGCGACCCCTCCGGCGCGCTGCCTCGTGGAGGACATAGGTCCGAGCGGCGACGGCTTGCGCACGCAGCGCCTCCTCGGGCCAGCTTGCAGACATCTCGCCCCCGACGGTGGAAGCCACGTAGGCCTCCAGGTCGACGCGATTCAGGACCTGGATCCGACCGGCGCGCGCGCGCACAGCCACGCGGCCGCGCAGTCGTCTCGAACCGACCCGCCAGGGCCCGCGTCCCGCCGGCGTCCAATGGGTTCCCACGGCCTCGCCGTCCACTACGAGCTGGTCACCCGCGACCGCCACGCGGAGGGGCCTGGACTCAGGACCGATCTCGACGGGCGCCGCGCCATCGTGGACCAGGACGCGCACTTCCGGTCCACCCTTCGCCTGCGCCGTCGCGCAGCCGAGCAGCATCACGAGTGCGACCCACGCCACGGGGAGCAGGTTCGCTCCCCCCCGGCGTCGCGCACGCCGCCCCGCAGCGGCGACGCCTCGCACAGGCGCATCCGAGCGCCACCGGGGCGTGCGGGTCCGGTCGTCGGGCATGGGGCGCATCCGATCTACCGTATCCGATCTACCGCTCAGGGCGGTTGTCCGAAAGGCGGTTTTCCGAAAGGCGATCGTCCGAGCCGACCCGCTAGAGGTCGCCGCGGATCGCCTCGGCCTTGTCGGTCCGCTCCCACGGGAGGCCGACGTTCTCTCGGCCGAAGTGACCGTGATAGGAAGTCGCGCGGTAGATCGGGCGACGCAGGTCGAGCGCTTCGTCGATCCCTCGCGGAGTGAGGTCGAAGTGCTTGCGGACGATCTGCTCGAGTCGACCGCGATCGAGCTCAGACGTTCCGAACGTGTCGACCCGGATCGAGACCGGCTCGGCGACGCCGATGGCGTAGGCGAGCTGGACCTCGGCGCGGCGCGCGGCCCCTGCGGCGACGAGGTTCTTCGCGACGTAGCGCGCCGCGTACGCCGCGCTGCGGTCGACCTTCGACGGGTCCTTGCCCGAGAAAGCGCCGCCGCCGTGTCGTCCCATTCCGCCGTAGGTGTCGACGATGATCTTGCGACCCGTGAGTCCCGCGTCGCCCATCGGACCGCCGACCACGAAGCGGCCGGTCGGGTTCACGTGGAAGATCGTATCGTCGTCGATCAGCTCGGCGGGCAACGTCGGCCGGATGCACTTCTCGATGATGTCCTTGCGGATCTGGTCGTGCGAGACGTCCGGCGAGTGCTGAGTCGAGAGCACGATCGTGTCGATCCGCTTCGGACGATCGTCGTCGGTGTACTCGATCGTGACCTGGCTCTTCGCGTCCGGCCGCAGGTAGTCGAGCTCGCCGCTCTCGAGGAGTTCACGGTGACTTTCGATCAGCCTGTGCGAGAAGCGGATCGGGGCCGGCATGAGTTCGGGCGTTTCGTCACAGGCGTATCCGAACATCATGCCCTGATCGCCCGCGCCCTGTTCCTTGTGGAGGCCTTCGCCTTCCGAGACCCCCTGCGAGATATCCGGACTCTGCTTGCCGAGCGCGACCTGAACGGCGCAGGTCGCGGCATCGAAGCCCATATCGGAGCTCGTGTAGCCGATGTCGTGCACGACGTTTCGGACGATCGTCGGAATGTCGACCTGGGCCGAGGTGGTGACCTCACCGCAGACGAGCACGAGACCGGTCGTGGTTGCCGTCTCGCAGGCGACTCGAGATCTCGGGTCCTGCGCGAGCATCGCGTCGAGGATCGAGTCGGAAATCTGGTCACACATCTTGTCCGGATGCCCCATGGACACGGACTCGGAAGTGAACATCAAGCGCGAAGCCATCGCGGTCTCCCCATGATTGAGGGCCGCAGGGTAGGCGCAAAGCCCCCGCGGATCAAACGAAAATCGCCCGAAATCGAGGGGTTGCGCCCCATTCTCGCGCGTCCCTGAGGCCCTTTGAGAAGCCTCCCCCGGGCAAAGCCAAACCGCGCGAGCACCTGCGCCGGCACCCGGCGATCCTCCCCCCAGCCGCCGGCGCAAGGCAGCCCCAGGAGGGCCTCTCGAGAGGCGCGAAGCGCCGACCCGGACTCGCAGAGGACACGGCCTGCGACCAGCGGACTAATCCGGCGCCTCGATCAAGGCCCCGACCTCCATGACCGCCTGCTCGGCGTCGTCACCGACCGCGCGCACCGTCAGGGTCGTGCCCTGGGTCGCCGCGAGGCACAGGATCGAGAGCACGCTCGTGCCGCTCACCCATTCATCGCCGCGGCCGAGGGTCACCTCGGCCGCGAAGCGGCCCGCGACCGAGGCGAGCTTGCCCGCGGGCCGGGCGTGCAGTCCGAGCTCCGATCGGACGGTGAACTCCTGCTCCACCATTGCCTCGCTCATCCACCGGCCTCCGGCACGAGTTCGCTCGCCACCGAGATGTTCCGCTGGCCATAGGCCTTGATGAAGGCCGCGAGTTCATCCAGGGGCTTCTCTTCCCGAAGCGTCGCGAGCTTGATCAGCATCGGAAGGTTCATCCCGGTGACGACCTCGACCTGATGCTCATCGTGGAACGAGAGGCTCATGTTCGACGGCGTTCCCCCGAACATGTCCGTCAGGATCAGGACGCCCTCGCCTGCATCCGCCGCCTTGAGCCCGTCGGCGATCTTCCCTCGGACTTCCTCGACGGGCATCGAAGGATCCACCGAGACCGCGCCCCATTCCGGCGCCTCCGGCAGGATCAGTCGGAGGGCCTGGAGAAACTCCTCCCCCAGGCGGTAGTGGGTCACGATCAGGACGCCGATCTTCAGATTCACATTCACCCCCGCCATCTCAGAGCGGCCTTTCCACGTCACGGTGCGACACGTTGACCTCGCGCCCACCTTCGCGCAACCGCGCGCCGACCGCCTCCGCCACGGCGACCGACCGATGGCGGCCGCCGGTGCACCCGATCCCGATCGTCAGGTACGCCTTCCCCTCTTCATCGTAGAAGGGAAGCAGGTATTCGACGAAATGATCGAGCCGCCCGAAGAACTCGCGCCCGCGCTCGCTCGTCAGCACGTAGTCGGCGACGCCGCGCTCGAGGCCGGTGCCCTGCCGGAGCGAGGCCTCGAAATAGGGATTGGGGAGGAAACGGACATCGAAGAGGAGCTCGACCGCCGCGGGCGTGCCATGGCGATAGCCGAAGGACACGACGTTCACGACGGTCTGCTTCGGGGCATCGCCCGAGACGTGTCGCCCGATCGTGTCCTTCAGCTGGTGGACGTTCAGCAGACTCGTATCCACCTTGAGGTCTGCGAGGCCCACGACCTGGTCGAGCAGCGTCCGCTCCCGCTCGATCCCCTCGAGCACCGATCCCGTAGGCGCGAGCGGGTGGACCCGCCGCGTCTCCCGGTAGCGCCGCTCGAGCACCTCGTTGGCGCAGTCGAGGAAGAGCACCTCCACGCTCGCCCCACCCTCCCGAAGCTCCGCGACGAGCTCCGGAAAGTGCGCCAGGAAGTGCCGTTCGCGGGCATCGAGCGCGAGCGCGATCCGGTCGATCGAGGTCGAAGCCGTCGTGCAGAGCTGGAGGAACTGCGGCACCAGCTGCACCGGAAGATTGTCGACGCAGTAGAACGAACGGTCTTCGAGGGCCGCCATCGCGGTGGTCTTCCCCGAGCCCGACAATCCGCTGACGAACACGATCCGCTGATCGCCCTGCCCGCTCACTCTTCGCCCCCTCTGCCCCCTTCGGCGCCTCCCAGCATGCCACTGGTGGCGCGCAGGCGCTCATCGAGGCGCTCCGCTGCGTTCACCCCCTCGAGGCGAAGCTGCCAATCGCGAATCGCGAGCTCGACGAGCGTCGCCAGATTGCTCGCCGCATGGACCGGCAAACGGACCATCGGAATCTCGACGTCGAGCAGCCGCTCCCGTTCCCGCTCGAGCCCGATCCGCTCGAACTGATTCCCTCGACCGAGCGCCTCCAGGCGCACGACGAAGTCGATGGCGCACGCGTCCAGGGTCGCTTCGGGTCCGAAGAGATCGGCCACGCTCATGAGTCCGAGCCCGCGGACTTCGATGAAGTGGCGGATATGCGGTGGCGCCCATCCGACCACCCGCCCTTCGTCGTCTGCCTCGAGACGCACGACGTCGTCGGAGACCAGCCGCTGGCCCCGACGCACGAGCTCGATCACGCACTCGCTCTTGCCGATGCCGGAGGGACCGAGGATCAGCACTCCCATCCCCGCGACGTCGACCAGGGAGCCGTGGATCTGCGCGGCGTAGGGACGGTCTTCGCTGTCCGCTGCGCCCCCTGAATCCGCTACTCGGGTGGACAAGGCCGTTCCCCTCGACGCCGTGCCTGTCCGCCCGGGATCCCCGGCGGCTCAGAACTTGGCGTCTTCTTCTTCGATCGCGCGGAAGATCTCGTCGAGGTTCCCCGCGTCGAGCAGCTTCTCGCGGAAACTCGCGTCTCGGAAGAAGCGGGAGATCCGGGCCAGGGCCTTGAGGTGCTGACCGCCGGACTGCTCGGGCACGATCAGCAGAAAGAAGAGCTGGGTCGGCTGGCCGTCGATCGATTCGAAATCCACGCCGGCCGTGCTGCGCGCGAAGGTCGCGACGAGACGGTCGAGACCCGCGATCTTCCCATGGGGGATCGCCACGCCCTCGCCGATCCCCGTGCTCTGGAGCGCCTCGCGCTCGCGAAGCACGTTCAACAGCGAATCGCGTTCGAGGGCCGGCTCGGCCGCCGCGAGGGCGCCCGCCAACTCCGCCAGCAGATCGTCCTTCCCGGTCGCGACCAGGTCGAGGATCGATCCCTCGCGCACGAGAATGTCGGTGATCTTCATGCCGGCTCCGCAGTGCGGCCGCACTCTATCCCAGCCCGCTGGGGCCTCGCTATCCCATTCGGGGGATTTCAGCGGGCTCCGGGCCCGCGGGCGTCCAAGGCTCAGACCACTTGCCGTCGCTTGGTCGAAGACAGGATGCTCATCGCTTCCCGGTACTTGGTCACCGTCCGCCGGGCGATGTCGATGTTGCCCGCCTTGAGCATCTCGGCGATCCGCTGATCCGAGAGCGGTCGCGCCGGATCCTCGGCTTCGATGATCTTTCGGATCTTTTCCTTCACGCTCTCGCTCGCCACGGCTTCCCCGCCGTCGGAGCGACCGATGCTCGAGTTGAAGAAGTATTTGAGTTCGAAGATCCCCTGCGGCGTGTGCACGTACTTGTTGGTCGTCACACGGCTGACCGTCGACTCGTGCATCTCGATGTCTTCCGCCACGTCGCGCAGGTTGAGCGGCTTGAGGTAGGCGACACCGTGCTCGAAGAACTCGCGCTGGAAGTGGATGATGCTCTGCATCACCTTGTAGATCGTGCGCTGACGCTGGTGGATCGACTTGATGAGCCACATCGCGGACCGGACCTTGTCCGTCACGTAGTTCTTCGTGTCGCGCTCGGCGAGCTCCGCCGCGGGCGCCGACTCGGAGCCGCCTTTTGTACCGCCCGACGACATGACCTCGCGGTACATCGAATTGATCTTCAGCTTCGGCAGGCCGTCCTCGTTCAAAAGGACGTGGAAGTCATCACCAATCTTGTAGACGTAGATATCCGGCGTGATGTAGACGGGATCTTCACCGCCGAACCCGCGCCCCGGTCGCGGCTCGAGGCCGCCGATCACGCGCGCGGCATCCGCGACTTCCTGGAGCGTCGCGCCGGTCACGCGCGACAGACCGCGGAAGTCGCGCTTCTGTAGCAGGTCGATGTGCTCGTCGACGAGGCGCCGCGCGAGCGCGTCCTCGATCTTCAACGTGTCGATCTGGATCAACAGACACTCGCGCAGATCCCGGGCGGCGACGCCTGTAGGATCGAGAGCCTGGATCGCAGTCAGCACGCGCTCGACGTCGGGCTCCTCCGCCCCGGACTGGCGGGCGAGTTCTTCGACCGTCGAGCAGAGGAAGCCCCGCTCGTCGATGTTCCCGATGATCCAGCTCGCGATCTCGAGCTCAGCGGCGTCGAGGTCGGTGACCTGGAGCTGCCACTCGAGATGTTCTGCGAGACTCGGGCGGCGCGTGTAGGTCGCTTCGAGGGACGGGCGATCGTCTTCACCGGCGACTCCGCCGTGATCGAGCCCCGTCATCGGGTGGCTCTCGAGGTACTGCTCCCACTCGACGTCGGCGATCTTCTCGGCGTCGGTCGGGCCCGATTCGTCTGCACCGGCGTCCGCCGCAGCATCCGCGGTCGTGGCGTCGCCGAGATCCGCGCCTTCCGCTGCAGCCAGGTCGGCCGCCATTTCGAGCTCGGGGGAGGGCTCCCCGTCTCCGCCCTCACCGGCTTCGGCGCCTTCGCCGAAATCGTCCGGCGTGGCGTCGTCCCGCTCGGCCTGGGTCTCGTCCTCGCCGTCCGACTCCTCGAGCACGGGGTTCTCCTGCAGTTCCTGCTGCACGAGATTCACCAGTTCGAGCTGATTGAGCTGAAGCAGCTTGATCGCCTGCTGCAGCTGGGGCGTCATCACCAGCTGCTGCGACATCTTCAGTTGCTGTTTCAGTTCGATGGCCATGGCCGGAGCGGATTCCCCTCTTCGTCGTACGCGTGGGGCGCCGGGCGCCATGCACGCTTCATTCCAATTGTACTTCGCGTCCTCTTCGCGCGAAGTCTTGAGGCCAAGAATCCCCTAGATTCGACCTCGGGCCGATTCACCGGCCAGTTGCCGGGAATTTTCTGGCGAGGCTTGAGCCCCCCGATCCGGGGCCAGCCGTTTGACGGGATCCGCGTCAGTTCAGGCTGAAATTCTTGCCCAGGTAGACCTCGCGGACTTCGGGGTCCTCGGCGATCTCGGCAGGCGTCCCGAGTCGCAGGATCGTTCCATCCTTGATGATGTAGGCCCGGTCGCAGATCGAAAGCGTCTCCCGGACGTTGTGATCGGTGATGATCACGCCGATCCCACGGGCCTTGAGCTGCTCGATGATCTTCTGGATGTCGATCACGGCGATCGGATCGACCCCGGCGAAGGGTTCGTCGAGCATCATAAACTGCGGATCGAGCACGAGTGCACGCGTGATCTCCACGCGCCTACGCTCGCCGCCGGAAAGGTCCGCGCCTTTCCTGGACGCTTTCTCGGTCAACCCGAGTTCGGCGAGCATCTCGGCCAGCCTTTCCTTTCGGCGTGACCGATTGGGCTCGACCGTCTCGAGGATCGCACCCACGTTGTCGGCCACGGTCAGCTTGCGAAAGATCGAGGCTTCCTGGGGGAGATAGGTGATCCCCATCCGGGCCCGGCGATACATCGGGAGCGCGGTGATGTCCTCGTCGCCGAGAAACACCTGCCCTTCGCTCGGCCGGACGCTACCGGCCATCATGTTAAAGGTCGTGGTCTTTCCCGCACCGTTCGGACCGAGCAAGCCCACGACTTCCGCGCTGCGCACCTCGAGGTCGATGCCGCGGACCGCAGTCTTCTCGCCGTAACGCTTCACCAGCCCCGTCGCCGAGAGCACGGCTCCACTCACGATCGGTCTCCCATCTCTTTGCAACCGCTCCCCTCTTCGTGCTCGGGCCGGATCACGATCGAAGCAGCGCCTTCGACCCGCGCACGATCGTCCGAAAGCCAGAACTCGATCGAATCGCCGCGGACGATGTCACATCCCTGCACGAGCTCGGCGCGCCCCGAGCAGGTCAGTCGCTGATCCTTGCGCAGATAGACCGCGCGATCGCACTTCGCGCGACGGCCGCCCTGATCCACGTAGACCTCACCGTTTGCCACGAGCTTCTCCGGCTCCGACTCGCCTCGCTTGTACGTCGCCTCGAGACGCTCACTGCGAAGCGTGACGTTGGCCTGGGTGACGTGGACGTTCCGCTGGAAGAGCAACTCGCGGCCGTGGTCTCCACTCACGATCTCTGCCTCTTCCGCCTTGATCTCGATCGGCGCGCCACCGTCGAAACCCTCGGAATCGAAGGCCGCATCGAGTCCCCGTCCACGATCCGCCGCCGCCGCGTTCCCGGCAGCCGGCCCAGCCGCCACGCCCGGCCCCGACGGCACCTCACCGGGAAGTTCGTATCCGAGTCCGACCAGGATCTCATCGGCGAGCCGCGCAAGGGCATCGGCACGCTCCGCCGGCTCCGGCAGATCGAGCGCGTGACGCGAACGCTCGCCCCCCGAGTGCCCCGAACGGACGACTACGACGAGTCGCTCCAGGCTCGCGTCGCTCGCAGCCGACACCTGCCCGAGGATCAGCGCATCGAGCGCGGCAGCGTACGCCCAGTTCCGGACGTCCGAGGCCGAGGGATCGATGCCGGCTCGGGCAACGAAGCTGCCGGGGCGGAGTACGCGCTTCACGCCGCGCGACGCGATCGCCTCCGCGAGCTCGGAAGCCACGGTCTGCGACGCCGCGCCGCGGGCGACGTCGCCTCCGAATCCGGCGACGCCGAGACTCGGCGAAGCGTTCGCCGTCCCCGCACAGAGAACGACCGCACCGAAGACGAAGGCGGCGAAGCGCTGAAGGGAATGGATTCGACTCATGGACCTTGTACGACCGTCGCCCCACCCTGCAAGCGGAAGCGCGACTCGTTCACGAAATAGCGGAAGCCGCCACCCCGATAGCGACCGTCCTCGTCCACGATGAGGACGGGGTCGTCGGTGTAGAGCACCCCCTCCACCTCATCATAGGCCACCCAGAGCGCTTCGAACTGCCGGTTTCCCTCGATGGTTCCTACGACGTGTCCCTGAGCGACGAAAGCCTGGTTCGCCAGATTCAACAGGCCTTCGTCACACCGCATTCGAAAGCCGACCCGGTCGTCGCCGGGCGTGACCTCCACATCTACCACGTCGAGGTCCGCGACCTCGCGTTCCGGATAGAAGTCCGCACGTTCCGCACGGAGCAGGATCTCGTTCGCGCCGCCCTCGCTCGCAACGAAGGTCATCCCCCGCACGTTGAGCTTCTGTCCCGGGTCCCCTTCGAGCCATCCCGGATCCGGGACGTCCGCCCTCGCGGGCGCGACTGCGAGGAGCACGAGGCCGATCGCGACAACGGCCGGTGCCGAGCGGAATACGACGGCTTGAGCCGCGTCGGCCGCTCGTCGGTTCTGCCACGCCCGATGCCGCAAAGACGCGGCCCTCCTTACGCCTCCGACGCGCCTCGACGCGCGCGGCAGGCGCTAGTCCTCGTGTCCGAAAACGGTCTTCATCGGCTCCTGGGTGACGAGCCAATGGGCGGGTCGCAGAATCAGGTATTCGATCGCGACNCCCACCGGNTGGAGCACGTAGGCGACGATCCGAAGCGGGTGNCCCGCCGAATCCTCNTCGTACTCGTCCGCCNGAGCCGGCGATGCGAAAGAGAGCGTNATNGCGNAGNCCCCCGCGAGCANGAGCCCGAGGAGCCCGCTGCGTCGCCGCGCTCCCGAAACCTGCTGCGCCCGTGCCGTCTNGATTCGTCGCATCTTCGTTTTCCTTCTCGCCCTGATCCGATCGGGCCTGGCCGGCGTCTCGCCTGCAGTCAGTCCTCGCGGGCTCCGACACCGTTCAGGCAGTTCGGCTCCGACATCCTCGGATCGGGGCGTGCGGGGCGCAGCTTAACGGGTCCCGCCCCATGGTGCCCGAGGGGCGAGGGATCGACTTCGAGCACCCAGCCCTGCAAGAACCCGAAATTTTTCAATATAACTTTCCAGAAAGCCAAAATTTAGAGATTATCGACCACTAGTTGATCGATTTTTAAACCGACCGGCTCGAACAGATCCTAAGAAACGCCGTTATTCCGAGCTCAAGATGAGCTCTCATGAGGTTTCTGCTCAGAATTGTGGCATATTCTGCCGAATCCGAGGATGTAAGCGCGCCATGGATGCGCCCTCACCCGGAGATCGAGCCCGATCGCCTCGTCGGGTAACGAACAAAGGATGGATCATGGAGAACCGAGTGCCGACCGGTGCAGAAAAGCTCATCCAGTGCCTCGAACGTGAGGGGGTCGAGTACATCTTCGGCTACTCGGGCGGTGCGGCGATGCCGATCTTCGACGCCCTCGTCGATTCGAGCATCGAGCTGATCCTCGTCCGCCACGAACAGGGCGCGGCGCACATGGCAGACGGCTATGCCCGCGCGACCGGAAAGCCCGGCGTGGTCCTCGTGACCTCCGGCCCGGGCGCCACGAACACCGTGACCGGACTTCTGACCTCGCAGATGGACTCGGTGCCGGTCGTCGTCCTCACGGGCCAGACGATTTCTCCCATGCTCGGCAAGGACGGCTTCCAGGAGGCCGACGTCACGGGCATCACCTACGCCGTGGTAAAGCATAGCTACCTGCTGAAGGACTCCGCCGACATTCCGCGCGCGACCCGGGAAGCCTTCCACATCGCGAGCACGGGCCGCCCGGGCCCCGTGCTGATCGACCTGCCGAAGGACGTGACCCAGGGGCCCTGCGAAGCGCCCTTCGTGGATGACGTGGACTTGCCCGGCTACGCGGTGCCGACCCACGGCGACCCGGGCGCGATTCGGCAGGCCGCCGAGATCCTGATGAATGCGAAGCGTCCGATCCTCTACGTGGGCCACGGCGCAGTGATCTCGCAGGCGGGCAAGGCCGTGATCCGACTCGCCGAAAAGCTGCGGGCGCCGATCGTGAACACGCTCCTCGGCAAGGGCGCCGCGGACGAGACCCACCCGCTCCACCTCGGCATGCTCGGCATGCACGGCACGGCCTACGCCAACAAGGCGGTCGACCACTGCGATTGCATCATGGCGATCGGCGCGCGCTGGGATGACCGGATCACGGGCAAGCTCGACGAGTTCTGCGTCGATGCCGCCAAGATCCACATCGACATCGACCCGGCGGAGTTCGGCAAGATGGTCACCCCCGACGTCGCCATCTCCGGCGATGCACGACTCGTGCTCGAGGAACTGATCCCCCAGGTCGCTGCCGCGGATACGGACGAATGGCTCGCCCAGTGCGAGCAGTGGCGCAAGCGCTACCCGCTAAAATACGCGAAGCAAGGCGGCCTGCGCGCCCAGCACGTTCTCGACAAGCTGCACGACCTCACGCGAGGCGACGCCGTGATCACGACCGACGTCGGCCAGCACCAGATGTGGGCCGCGCAGTTCTGCCTCTCGACGACGAATCGCAACTGGATCTCGTCCGGCGGCGCCGGCACGATGGGATTCGGCTTCCCCGCGGCGATCGGCGCACAGCTCGGCTGCCCCGAGAAGAAGGTCTGGACCGTCTGCGGAGACGGCGGTTTCCAGATGACGCAAGCGGAGCTCGCGACCGCGGCAATTCACAAGCTGCCCGTGAAGATACTCGTGATCAACAACAACTTCCTGGGCATGGTCCGGCAGTGGCAGGAGCTCTTCTTCGAGAACCGGCTCTCCGGGGTCGACCTCGTCGGAAACCCGGACTTCGTGAAGCTGGCTCAGGCGTACGGCGTGAAGGCGATGCGCATCAAGCGCCCCTCTGACGTCGAGCGCGTCCTCGCCGAGGCGCAGGACTACGACGAGGGGCCCTGCCTCGTGGTGGCCGAGGTCGTGAAGGAGGACAACGTCTTCCCGATGATCCCGGCCGGTGCGCCGCTCTCGGGCATGATCATCGAGAAGCCCAAAGAGCAGCTGGCAAAGCCCACGGGCAGCACTTGATCGGGCCCACGGCGCGACCGCCCTCTTCATCCCCGTTCGACTCCCCTAGGAAATCGACATGAGCAGCCCTACTCCGATCCAGTCTTCTCCAAACTTCCGGCCGATCGAACCCGGCAACGCGCAGAAGGCCAGCCGCGATCTCCACACGATCTCGCTCCTGGTGCGCGACGCACCGGGCGTTCTCGTGCGCGTCGCCATGGTCTTCTCGCGACGCGGCTACAACATCGAGAGCCTGGTCGTCAGTCCGGCGGCGCGGAACGGCTTCTCGCGCATGACCGTGACCTGCTCGGGGGACCCGGCAATTCTCGAGCAGATGATCAAGCAGCTGGCGAAGCTCGTGGACGTCGTCCACGCGCTCGATCACACCTCCTCCGATCGCTACGAGACCGAGATCGCGCTGATCAAGATCCGCTGCGAGGGCGAGGAGCGCCGTGAGGTCCTGGAGGTCGCCGAGCATTTCAGCGCGAAGGTGGTCGACTACGCGGCGGAGAGCGTGATCCTCCGCGTGTACGGGGGCAGCGAGAAGCTCGACGCGATGATCAGCCTGTTCCGGAACGAGGCCGTCGTCGAGCTCGTTCGATCCGGCAAGATCGTGATGACGCGAGCGCTCGAAGTGACTTGATCCGGCGGCGGGGGCGCGCTGCCCGCCCCCGGTCAGATCATCTGCGCAACCCAGTCGAAGGCGGCGCACTGGTGCGCCCAGAGGGCACGCGGGGAGATCCCGAGTTCCTGCGAGATCTCCGCGGCTTCCACGAACTCTCCGCTGTCGATGCACTCGCAGAGGCGAAGCATCCGGCCGAGTTCGCCCTCGTAGCCGAGCAGGGCTTGCCCCATCTCTTCCGGCAACACGAGCCCGGAGATCGCCTTCTTGCGGTCGACGCCGAGCAGCACGTGCACGAGAGACATGATCCCGACCAGGAAGGCGATCTCGCCCCGTGACTTGATCTCCCGCGTGGCCTCTTCGGCGCCCGCCCCCACCATCAGCTCCATCAGCCGCGCGCGGCTCGCCGCGGCGCGGAAGAGCGGGCCGCGGGTTCCGTGCTTGCTTCCGATCTGGAAGAGCAGCAGGTTCAGCCAGCGCGAGAGACCCTTCGCACCGATCATGATCACCGCCTGCCCGACGTTCTCGATCTTCTGAGCCCGCGCGAGTTCGAGGGAGTTCACGAGACGCAGGAGCCCCTCCTCGAGCGCCGGCGTGGCCTCGATCCGTCGGGTGACCGGCTCGATCTCAAGCTCGCCGCGCGCCTCGACCAGGAGCTGAAGCAGCTCCTTTCCGTCGGCCGTCGCTTGGGTATCGGCGTCTTCGGAATGCTCCGAGTAGCTCTTGCCCGAGAAGAGCTCGAATCCGGAATCGCGAATCCGCACGAAGTCGGCGTCACCATCGACCGAGGTCGCGAGCACCTGCAGGTTCCGTCGCTGGGCGCGGCGAACGAGAATCGACCGCGCATCTTCATCGATATTGAAGGCGTCGATCTCGACCGCATCGACGAGATCCAGCAGCTGTTCGCGCGGATCGCGGCGGCGATAGCCGAAGAAGAGCAGCCGCGTCCCGCGCCGGCTGTGAAGATCGTGCAGACGGCTCGAGAGGCTCGCGTCGACCTCGTCGCAGGGTGCGAGGCCGAGAAGGAAGCGGTTTCGCGGGAGGTTCTCGATCACGTCGCTGAAGACCAGACGACGGTCGACGGGTAAGAGAGCGCGCCCCCCACATAACAGCGAATCCCAGTTCGCCGTCTTCGAGAGCTCCATCGCCGCAGCGAGGTACTCCTCGCTGTTCTCCTGGCCCACGGAGAGCGTTCGGCCGTCGGGCGCACCAAAGGCCATCTCCCAACCGATCAGACGACGCTCACCCGCGACGATCGGCTGTCGGCTGAGAAAGAAGCCGCGGCTCTCTACGTTCGAAGTATCGCTTTCCGGTTTCGACATGAGCCCTCACGACGCCCTCGGGCGTAGGTCGATGGAATCGAGTGACCCAACTCAAGACATGCATCGTCTCGATTCGCGCACAACTCAAGCTTTCGAACAGGAATCGAAGAAACGACAAAACCGCGTGGTGGTTTCCGTCCAACGCTCCGTCGGATTCCCCGCACGACGCCAGACCGAGCGAAGCCCCGATCGCACTTCCGGTTTTTTCACGAGGCGGGCCGAAGGGCAGCCGCCAGAACGTCCAGGCTCAGGCCCCGTCTCGGGGAAGGCTCTTCTCCCGGGCGAAGTCGGGCGGGAGGTTCAGGATCTCCGCCGGGAAGGACTCCACGAGGAACTCGACGATGTCCCGGACCGAGAGGATGAACGCTGGCCAGCCCCGTTCATCGGTGACCGGGAGATGTCGAAAACCGCCTACGCTCATCATATTCAGCGCCCAGGCGAGCTTCGCATCGATCGGCAGCGACTCGGGCTCGCTCGTCATCACATCCGACAGCGGGACGTCGGCCGGATTGCGGCCGGAGTCGATGATCTTGAGGAGCACGTCCCGCTCGGTGAAGATGCCGACCAGCGGCGACTGGAGCGAACCGTCATCGGTGACCAGCACGCAGCCCCGATGGCGCTTCCGCATCGCGTGCATCGCGCTCTTCACCGTTTCCTCACGCGCCATCGTGAGCGGCGGCCGACTCGGCAGGAGCGTCAGCGGCTCCTCCAACAGCTTCGCGTCGAAGCTGCGCTCCCTCGACGGCCCCTCGTCGAAGTACGCGTCGTCCTGGGGCAGTTCTTCGTGCAACTCGAGGTCGATGGACATGGGCGTCTCCGTGGGGGTCAGCGTCATGCGCCGACCCATGAACATGCCCCAATTCGCAAGAGACGCCACGTATGAGAAACAACGCAGAGGACCGCGCAGACTTCCCGGTCCAAAGTGTCACACCCGCCCCGCGGGCGGCGCGGAGCACCCCCTCCACACGGCCCCCGCTCGGCCTCCCTTCGGCAGGCGCGCCGCCCCTCCACGAACGCCCGGATCGCCGGGGCTGCCTCGACGAGCACGAAGCCGGGCTCACACCGACGCTCGGCGCGCGCTGCGCGGGTCGGGCCTAATGCGTTTCGCCCCCATCCCGAGGGTTCACGAGAACATACGTCCGCCAGAGACGACCGCGCAGCTTGTCACGGAAGGTCGGATCGGGCTCCGGCAGTTCCCCGCGATCGAACGCCGTGTCTCCGTCCATGAACTCGGCGAACTCGGCCATCAGCTTGGCATCGGATTCGGCCGTCCCCATCGGGTCGCCCATGGCCTGGCGAAACGAGGCCACATCGAGGGTCCTCGGCCTGACCGGCACGCCGGCCACGTCCTGACCGAGGTCCTTGCGTGGGCGGCCAGCGACGACGCCCTCCAGCGCGCGCTTCATGATCGGCTCCCTCCCACGAGGGTCGTCGCATTTCCTCCATTGGCAGCCGCCGCTTCGAAGAAGAGGCGCTTCACCCGATAGAGGCTCGAGCGAACCGCATCGCTCGACCGGGAGGTCCGTCTGGAAATCTCGGGAATCGACAGGTTCTCGAAGTGGCGCATCTCGAAGATCTCGGCCTGCCAATCAGCCAGCCCTTCGAGTCGCTCGACCAGAAGATCGCCGAATCGCTGCATGTCCAGCTGTTCGTCCGGCATGCCCTCGCCGATCGAGATCCGCGGAATCAGTTCGTCGTCGTCCGCCAGATCGATCCGCTCGGTCTGGCTCTTGGCACGACGCAGGTGGTTGTTCGTCGTGTTCTTCGCGATCCCGTAGATCCACGAGAGCAGCGACGACTGCCCGCGGTAGTTGGCGAAGGAGCGGAAGACGGCGAGGAAGGTCTCCTGGACGACTTCCTCCGTCTCGGCGTGATTGCGCATGCGCGCGTACACGAAGTTGTAGATCCGCTGGAAGTAGCGGTTGTAGAGCTCTCCGAAGTGGGGCTCGCTCTGAGCACGGAGGCCCTCGAGCAAGTCCTGGTCGGACAGCTCCGGGAGCGAGAGAGCCGCAGCCGCTGCGGTCGCCTCTGCCTCGGGCGTATGCTCGGACTTACGAAGGGGGGTCCTGGGTTCCTCAGAATGAACATGGCGTTCGATCATCGCGCCGGACGATTCGACTTCGTCCGGTTGGATCATCAACGCCTCAGCAGCGGACGTTCGGGACACGACATCTCCTCGGACTGCTCCTGACGAGCTGACGCTCGATGCAGTCCTCCAGCCGCGCTCCTGCCCATCGAGGCGATCGTCGCTTTCGGTCGACGGTCGTCTCCGGACGTGCCCTGCAGACCCACTTGTCCACACGGCACTACAAGAGCGCTTCCGAGATGCACCTCCGGCGCGATGCGCTCCCTGAAACGCGACCTACGTCCCGTGCGTCGGGTTCTGGATGCAGGTCTCCCGTCGACGTGGCGAGCAGTCTTCGAAACGCGTCCGTCCACGAACGAACGCGCAGAAATACCGCCACGAGAGGCAGAGTTCCCACACCCACCACCCGAGCGGTCGTTTCAGCAATCCCGATTTTGTCGATGGGGTGATCGACGGAACGGCTTGGCGACCGCCTGCTGGCGGACGTGAGCCACGTCGCGAGTCGCAACGTAGGCACACAGCCTCGTTCCGGATCCCAGAGAAATGACAGGGTCTCCCACTGTCATAGAGATAAGTGACCCATTCTCCGGACACGTGGCGCGCGATGTCCTGAAAACCGCGAAATCTGATGCAGGAGAGCGAAGCCACATCAGGCTTGCTGAAAATCTGCGTTCTGGAAGGAATCCAGGTGCATTGGTGATGCGCATTACACCGGGATGGCGAACCCCCGCCGCGGGCCCCGTGGACACACCGGACTGTCCCGACCTCGAGAGAAACTCGCGCTCCTCGAACGCTGGAGGGTCTTGCGCGGCCCTTCTCTGATAGGCGCGTCGTCCCACGCTATGCTGTGGCGGCCCGCACCCACCGGGATTCCCACTCCATGCACGAAGAACGCGGCCCCCGCGGCCCCGTGGACCCGCCCGAAGACGAGGCGAGGACCCCGGTCGCGGAGGCTTCTCGCACCCGATCGGCCTCGACGCCGGATCCGGGCGCCGCCAGCCCCTGGCAGCGCGCGCGCACCCGTGCGCTCGCGAGTCCGAACCATCGCCGCTGGGTTCTCTGGACCTGCCTCGCCGGCTGCTTCGCGACGACGTTCACGATGACGATCCTCGGCGTTTCGCTCAAGACGATCGCGGCGGACCTCGGGAGCGATGTCGCCACGATCGCCTGGGTGATGACCGCGCCGATGCTCGCCCAGGCGGTTTCGGCGCCGCTGCTCGGCAAGCTCGGGGATCTGTACGGCCACCGGCTCGTCTATCTCTCCGGTTTCGCCCTGGCGACGGTCGTCGCGACGGCGACCGCGTTCGCGTGGGACGCGGCGAGCCTGATCGGCTTCCGGACGCTCGCCCAGCTCGCGGGGACGGCGACGATGCCCGCCTCGATGGCGATCCTCTTCAAGGTCTACGATCGGCGGGACCGGGTAAAGGCCATGGGCTGGATGAGCGTCGTGATCGCGGGCGCTCCGGTGATCGGCCTCGCCGTCGGCGGAGTCCTCGTCGAGCTGATCGGCTGGCGCCCGATCTTCATGATCCAGGGCGGGCTGTCCGCGGTCGCGCTCTCCGTCGCGCTGCTCGTGCTCGTCGAAACGCCGCGGCGCGACGACCTCTCGCTCGACGTGCCGGGGGCGGCGGCGCTGGCAGCCGCGGCCTTCGCGCTGACCTTCGCGATCAACCGTCTGCCGGTCTGGGGGTGGGACGATCCGCGCGTACTCGTCGCCCTCCTCGCGACGCCGGCGCTGCTCGGCCTCTTCGCCTCGATCGAGCGGCGTACGCCCTCTCCCCTGCTCCCCCTCGAGTTCCTCGGGAGACGCAACTTCGTGCTCCCGCTCGTCGTCGGTTTCATGATGCAGTTTGCGTACATGGGCGGCTTCATCATCAGCCCGCTGATCATGCTCGGCGTCTTCGGACTGGGGCAGGCGGCGACTTCGATGTGGACGATCGCGCGGCCGATCTCCCTGTCCGCCGCTTCGCCGGTCGGGGGCAGCCTGGGCGCCCGGTACGGTGAGCGCGTCATGATCGTCGCCGGGATGGTGGCCGTCGTCGGTGCGATGCTCGCCTTCGCGCTGGGCGCCCAGATCGAGCATCTCGCGCCGATCGTGGCGGGACTCGTGCTCGCGGGCATGGGCGCGGGCCTGGCCCAACCGTCGCTCTCGACGATGGTGGCTTCCGCGGTCGACGAGCAGGATCACGGGATCGCAGTTTCCACGATGTCGACGACGACGGGCATCGGCGCAGTCGCGGGGGTCTCGATCCTGACGGCCATGTGCGCCAACGCGACGACGACCGATGCGTTCCGGGATGGCTACCTGCTAGGCGCGCTCTTCGCCGCGTTCGGCCTCGTCGCCGCCTGGGGGCTGCGCCCGATCGATCACGATGCGGAAGAGACCGTCGACGCCCCCACCGCTCGAGAGAAGCTCGACGTCACGCGAAGTGAGGGCGCAGCGGCCTAGCGATCGACGTCGGGGGGGGGGCCTCCGACTCGGGCGACGAGCCGCGTGCATGGACCGCGCGTCCCACCCCGGATCGAAGCGGACGAACCGACCGGGCTCCGCGCCCTGCCGGATTCCAGATCGACCGTTCGGCGGCTGCGCTCGAGGGCCCCCGAACCGAGGGCCCTCGACGACACCGCTACGACGTTCGGCGCAGGTCTCGCGGCAAGCCGTACCCGCGCTCGCCGATGATGTTGCGCTGGATGTTGGACGCACCGCCCGCGATCGACGGTCCCATCGAGAAGATGTACTGAAGCACCCACCCACTCGAGGTCGTCTTCCGACCCCAGGTATCCAGCTCGTCCTCGGTCGGTGCGATCACGCCGTCGCCGCCGAGCAGGTCATAGGCGCACTTCATGATCATCTGCATCGTGTCGGTTCCGGCCACCTTGTTCATCATCATGGGCCGCATGACCTCGAGCATCTTGCCCTTATTCGAGGCCGTGAACTGACGCATGTTCGAGAGCTGGCTCGTCTGGACGTAGCCCTCGATCTCGGCGAGTCGTCGTCGGACCCCCGCGTCCTCGTTCGCCGGCCGACCGTTCAGGGTCCGGCTGCGAGCGAGGTCGAGCAGATCCGAGAACGCTTCACGCATCATGTTCGGATTGCCGATCAGGTTGCGCTCGTGGACCAGCGTCGCCCTCGAGATCTGCCAGCCCTGCCCACGCACACCGACGGTATTCGAAACCGGGACGCGAACGTCGTCGAAGAACACCTCGTTGAACTCGTAGCCGCCCCCCATCTCTCGGAGCGGGCGGACCTCGATCCCTTTCGCGTCCATCGGCACGAGGAGGTACGTGATGCCCTCGTGCTTCTTCGCATCCGGCTCGGATCGGAAGAGCCCGAACATCATGTGGGCGCGCTGTGCCGAGGACGTCCAGATCTTCTGCCCGTTCAAGACCCACTCGTCGCCATCGAGCCGCGCCTGACACTGGAGCGACGCCAGGTCTGAGCCCGAGCCCGGCTCGCTGTACCCCTGGCACCAGTTTTCCTCGCCGGTCAACGCCGGCGGAATCCAGCGCTCCTTCTGTTCCTCCGTTCCGAACTCGAGGATCGTCGGGACCATCAGCCCCGCCCCCTGGCTCATCAGGTCGCGCGGCGCACCGGCGGCGTAGAACTCCTCGATGATGATGCGGTCCTTGATCGCATCGGAGGGCTGCTCAGACCCACCGTACTGCTTCGGCACCGCGCGGTAGACGTAGCCCGCTTCGATCCCGCGCTTGCGAAAGATCTGCTCTTGTTCTTCCTGCGGCCGCTTCGCTTCGTCGCCCTTGAGCGGCCACCCTTTCAGGAACTCGCGCACCTCGTCGCGAAAGGCCTGATGTCCAGCGCTGTATTCCAGATCCATCTCAGTACTCCCCCATCACGGCCGTGCGCTCGCGCCACTGGTCCGGCGTTCCGAGCAGCGATCGATCGAGCATGATCCGCTTGAACCACATCTGGACTTCGCACTCCCACGTGAAGCCGTAGCCGCCGTGCAGCTCCACCGACTCCCGCGCCGCGTTCATCGCGCGATCGGTGATATGCGCCTTCGCGACCGAAGCCGCGCGCCCGGCTTCGGCCTCGATCGCGTCCTGACAATGGGCTGCGTACCAGAACAGCGCGCGGGCCGGCTCGATGTCGGTCCCGATCCTCGCGACCGTGTGCTTGATCGCCTGGAACTGAGCGATGGGCTGACCGAACTGCTCTCGCTCCATCGCGTAGGCGACGTCGAGGTCGATCAGCTTGGTCGCCGAGCCGAAGGCATCCGCAGCCAGCAGGACCGCCGCGGTCTCGACCAGCTGCCAGGCGTTGCCGCTCCCTCCCTCGAGCACCTCCGCCGGGGCTCCTTCGAAGCGGACCTTGTAGACCGGTCGGGTCCGATCGATCCCGCCGAGGTCCTCGATCACGACGCCCTGCCCCTTGGCGTCGACCCACGCGAGGCCGCCGCCATCGAGACCGACCAGGATCCGGTCGGCCAACGCGGCGTGGGACACGATCGTCTTCTCGCCGGTCAGCCGGCCGTCGCGAACGCGGGCGGTCCACGATTCCGGTGCCCAGGCAGCGTCCGCTTCCTGCAGCGCCACCGTGGCGATCATCTCGCCGCTCGCGAGATCCGGCAGCAGATTCGCCTGCTGCGCCGCGCTAGCGGCCAGCATCACACCGCGAATCGCGAGCGAGTGACCCAGGAAGGGCCCCGGAATCGCGAACTCGCCGAGCACTTCCGCGACGAGCGCGAGGTCGAGGATCTCCATCCCCGCCCCCCCGTGCTCCTCGGGCACGATCAGCCCGGCGATTCCCATCTCTGCGAGCGCGCTCCACAGCGCAGGATCATGCCCCTCGCCTTCGTCGAAGAGTTCCCGGAGGCGGGTCGTCGGGCATTCGTTCTGGGCGAAGCCGCGAATCGTCTCCTGGAGCATCTCCTGCTCCTCACTCAATCCGAAATCCATCGTCTCTCCTGATGCCCACCGCACGTGGGCGTCGTCATCGAAGGGCGCGATCGCGCCTCAGCCGGGCTGGACACCCAGTCGGTTCTTCGCGTGTTCTTCGTAGCTCTTGCGATCGACGAAGATGTGCAGCGCCCCGGTCATCATGTCCCGGAAGCAGCGCTGGACCACGCTGGGATTGCGCAGGCCCTGACTGCCGGCGGTGCGATAGGCGAAAGTCGTCACGTCCTCGCAGACCTGGGTCATGTAGGCGACGCAGCCCATCATCTCGTCGTTGTCCGCCTTGTCGAGGGTCTCCCCGGCGGCCAGGCGGCGCTCCATGCGCCCGTAGACCTCGTGAACGAGCTGGCGGACCGAGTCGAGCGCGAAGCTCTTCTCGCCGTACTCGCGCAGGAAGACCTGTTGATCCAGGATCGCGCCGCCACTCATCCGGGCGCGACCGGCCTTCGCGATGTCTCCGATCTCATCCAGGGCGCGGCGCGCGACGCCCAGGCCCCAGCCCGCGTGACCGAGGCCCGCCAAGGCGGTGGCCCCGATTCCGTAGAAGGAGCCGCCGGTCTTCACCTGCGGGTCGAAGAGCCAGAACGTGTGCTTCGCGTCGACGTACTGCTCCGGCACGCCGTAGTCGAAGCTCCCCGTCCCGCGCAGGCCCATCACGTCCCAGCCATCCTTCATGACGACCTCGTCCTTGGGCACGAAATAACAGAGATAGGCAGGCATCCCGTTCGGCAGGATCTCCGGAGTTCCGTCTTCCGTCAGGACGAAGCCGCCCCCGCCGAGAAAGGAGGCATGGCCGCTGCCACTCCCGAATCCGTACTCGCCCGAGAGGACGAAGCCCTCTCCTTCGCGCCGGATCACGCCTCGCGGCGCGAACTGTCCCGCGAAGACCGACCCCGCCTTGTCGCCGACCATCTCCCGCGCCACCTCGGGGTCGAGGAAGGCGCAGTAGGACGTCGCGCTCGCGTTGGCCATCTGGGACCAGCCGATCGAGCCGTCCTGATGAGCGAGCTCTTCGAAGACGTCGATGATCGTCGAGCAGTCGGCTTCGTAGCCACCGAGGGATCTGGGGACCATCAAGTGGAAGAGTCCGGTCTTTTCGAAAGCCTCGATCACAGGCGAAGTCATGGTGAGCGAATCGTCCGTCCGGTCGGCCTCGGACTCGATCAAGGGGCGGAGCGCGCGCGCTTCGGCGAGCAGGTCGATTTGGGCGGACATGGCTGTCTCCTCGGGTTCGAGCGCAGGGCTGGCATCGATTTGCACGGCCGGACGATTTGGGCTGCAACACGTTCTACCACCCTGCCCGGAGTGACGCCGCCCCTCCAATCGAGTTCGTGCGAGGCTGGCCCCGAAACGGAGCCCCGACCTACACCGCCGATAAATACTATTTTACAGGGCTATGAAAACCAGGTTTGAAGTCGGGAACTTCAGGCCCGAGTTGCCGGCGGGCACGCTCCCGCTGATATGCTGCGTTCCATGATCGATCTCCACTACTTCCCGACCCCGAACGGCTGGAAAGTCAGCATCGCCCTCGAGGAGCTCACGCTCCCCTACCGGATCGTCTCCTGCAACATCGGGCGAGGCGACCAGTTCAAACCCGAGTTCCTCGCCATCAGCCCGAACAACCGGATGCCCGCGATCGTCGACCACGACCCGCTGGGTGGCGGCGATCCGATCTCCGTCTTCGAATCCGGCGCGATCCTTCAGTATCTGGCCGACAAGACCGGAAAGCTGATGCCCACGGATCCGCGGAAACGCGTGCAGGTCCTCGAGTGGATGTACTGGCAAATGGCCAACCAGGGGCCCATGTGCGGTCAGGCGGGACATTTTCGGAACTACGCTCCCGAGCCCCTCGACTACCCGATCAACCGCTACACGACGGAAGCACGAAGGCTCTACGAAGTGCTCGACAAGCGCCTCGAAGGCCGCGAATTCATCGTCGACGAGCTTTCGATGGCGGACATCCTCTGCTGGCCCTGGATCCCGATGCGCGACCACCACGGACAGACCCTCGACGATCTTCCGAACCTGCGGCGCTGGTTCGAAGCCTGCGGCGAGCGGCCGGCGTTCAAGCGCGGCTTCGAAGCCGGGGCCGACCTCGTCGAGGACATGAGCGGCGGGCTCGACGACGAGGCAAAGAAGAATCTCTTCGGGTCCCGGGACGGCTGAGACGTTTCCCTCCGACTACCCCGCGAAGCCCCCCCGCAGCGCCTCCTCATAAGCTGGGCGAGCCGCGAGGCCGTCGAGCCAGCGATGCACCGAGGGGAAGTCCTCCGGAAGTTCCCCGATGAGCTTCGCGAGGGTGATGCCGTAGCCGACCATCAGATCGGCGGCGGTGAATTCGTCGCCCACGAGGTAGGCGCGGCCTTCGACCTCACGCTCGAGGACGGCGAGGATCCGTGCGAGCTGACGCTGCGCGACGTCGATCGCCTTCGCCGACCGGTCCGCTTCCCTGAGCACGAAGCGGTTGGCGTTCATCGCCACCACCGGCGGCAGCAGCGTCGCCTCCCCCCAGTGGAACCACTGGAGGTATTTCGCGCGATCCGGACTTCCGATCGGCGGCTGGAACCGCCCCTCCCCGTAGCGCTCGAGCAGATACTGCACGATGGCCCCGGACTCGTAGAAGGTCTGGCCCTCGTCCTCGAGAGACGGCACACGACCGAGCGGATGGATCGCCAGGTATTCCGGCGCGCGCAAGGATCCATCGGCCAGGGAAAGTCGCACCAACTCGTGCTCGAGGCCGAGTTCGAGCAGCAGCCACAAGACGCGAGCGGACCGGGAGCCGGGAACGTGGTAGAGCTTCATCGGACCGGACCTCGCGATGGATTCGGGGCTGGACGGTATCCGAGCCACGCCACGAATTCGAAGCCCGAAGGGATCCGAGCCGCGCGACGGCAACCACGAGAACGAAGCCCGTGACCGACCCGCTCGACGACAAGCCCGCCCTGCTCACCGCCCTCCGCGCGCTGATCGAGGAAGATCTCGAGACCGTCGAGCGTCGCCAGGCCGACACCCAGGCGGGGGCGACCCACGCGGAGAATCGTGCCGAGCACGCGAAGGACACGCGGGCGACCGAGGAGAGCTATCTGGCCCGCGGCCTCGCGGAGCGCGTCGCCGAACTCCGGCGAAACGTCGAGGCCCTCGCCGGCGTTCCGTTGCGACGCTTCCACGAAGACGAGGCGATCGCGGTCGGCGCCCTCGTGACCGTGGCGACGGGAGGCGACGACGACGACGACGCGACCGAGCACTGGTGGGTCGTACCCGGCGCAGCGGGAATCGACGTCGAGGTCGGGGGGACGAGCGTGCGCGCGGTGACGCCGGTTTCTCCTCTGGGCCAGGCCCTGCTCGGTCTCGAAATCGGGGACGAGGGCTCGGTCCGCACGCCGCGGGGCATGCGTCGCTTCGAGGTACTCGGGCTTCGCTGAGCCGAACACGCCTTGCGCCACGAAGGCACCTTGCCCCCGCCGCGCAGACGGAGCCGCGAACGAACCTCGCGTCGCCCCCCGCGCGAATCCCTCCCACCCGGTTCGCGCCCTGCCGGAACGGCCGTCGCCGGAGCAGGACGCGCAGGACGAA
Source organism: Deltaproteobacteria bacterium (assembly GCA_002709835.1). Taxonomy (GTDB): domain Bacteria; phylum Myxococcota_A; class UBA9160; order UBA9160; family UBA4427; genus UBA4427. The sequence goes on along the minus strand of PAQX01000025.1, from coordinate 5,599 downwards.
AAGATTCCGCGAGCGAGGGAACCGCTCGTCGGGCCGGCTAGCGCCCCGCCTGCTTGCGGAAGGCCTCGACCAACGGCGCGAGCAGATCGTGCGTCGCCGCTTCCTCGTTCGGGAGGTCCAGGGTCACGCGGAAGTCGGTGATCCCCGCCTCGGCCATCGCGCCGACCGCGGCCACGGTTGCCTCGGCGTCGATCTTCCCGCCGTCTTCGACGATCTGCAGGTAGGTCCCGGCCTGGAAGCCCGTCATGTCCCGTCCCGCCTTCTCCATCTCGGTGGCGATCTTCGCGAGCCCCCCGATCGGGTCCATCGCGTCCTCGCCCCACGGAATCCAGCCCGAGCCGAAGCGCACGATGCGCTGGAGGACGTTCTTGTTCAGGCGACCGCTGATCCAAAGCGGAACGCCACTCTCGCGGAGCGGCTTCGGGTTCAAGTGGATCTTTTCGAAGTTCGCGATCTCCCCGGAGTGGGCCGCAGCCTGATCGCGCCACAGGGTCTGAATGATCTCGAGGGTTTCGTCGAGGGCCTTCCCCCGGCCCTTGTAGGCCACGCCGTTCGCCTGGTACTCCTCTTCCTGCCAGCCGACACCGACGCCAATGTCCAGTCGTCCATGGGAGAGGACGTCGATCGTCGAAAGCTGCTTCGCCAGCGTGGCCGGCCGACGCCGCGGAGCGATCAGGATCCCGGTCAGGAAGCGGGTGTGGGTCGTGAGCGCCGCCCACATCGAAATCACGACGAGCGGGTCGAGCCAGTGGCCATCGGGGCCCGTCGGCTGCACACCGCCCTCGGTCCCGCCGCGCTTGGGATCCGCGTAGTGGCCGAGGTTCTCCCCCAGGACCACGTGGTCCGAGACCACGAGCCGATCGATGCCCGCCTTGTCGGCGCCGACCGCCTGATCCATCAACGGCTGCCAGCCGCCTATGCCGGGATCCTCGGCCGCGAAGTTGACCGGCTGGAGGGAGAGCGCGGGGGTCACGCCTTCGGGAGTGTGAAGCTTCGCCATGATGAATGAAGGGCTCCTTGCCTGAGTACGGATCGGGTCGTCACGGGACATGGCGCGCGGTCGCCGCGCGCCCCGTCACGCTAGGACAGGATCCGCGTGGGTTCAGCCGCTCGTCTTGAGATCGCGGAAGGCAGTGTCGCGATCGAAGCGAGGCTCCTTCGGCAGGCGCAGCGCGCGCTCGCCCAGTCCGTTGCGATGAACCTCGAGGGTCCCCCCGCCGACGGACATCAAGCCGCGGGAAAGCACCTTGTCCTGCCAGAGACCAGCGACCGGCGCGTCCGCACCGGCGAGGAGCCCATCGGCGCCCTGCAGCCAGTTCGCCAGCTCCGCGCGCTCGTGCCCCCACTCGGCGATCAGGATCTTCAGCACCGAGCCGTCCACGTCGGGCATCCGCCCGTCTAGGAGCGCCGCCTTCAGCCGATCCTGCAGCTGCCCGAGCACGCGATCCCGAGCGTACGCTTCACCGAGCCGCTCCCGCGCGATCGGGTCGTCGAGCCGGCCCGCGTCCGACGCGTACTCGATCAGCGCCTTTGCGCTCGTATCGACGGGACTCGACGTCCCGATGAACGCCCCCTCGTTCATGAGAACGAACGTCGTCACGGGCCAGCCACGATCGATTCCATTCACCACGTGATCGAGGGGCGTCCGCACGTCCGTCAGAAAGACCTCGTTGAAGTGCCGGTCGCCGCGCATCGTCACGAGGGGCCGGACCTCGACGCCGGGCTGACGCATGTCGATCAGGGCGAAGCTGATCCCATCGTGCTTCGGCACGTCGGGGTTCGTACGGAGCACGATGAAGCCCTTCTCCGCGAAGTTGGCGCTCGTCGTCCAGACCTTCTGCCCGTTGATCACGAGCTCGTCACCGTCGACCTCACCACGGGTGCGGACGGCCGCGAGGTCGGAGCCGGCCTCGGGCTCGCTGAAGAGCTGGCACCACACCTCGTCGCCCCGGAGCATCGCCGGCAGATACGCTTTCTGTTCCTCGGTCCCGAATCGCATCAAAGCGGGGCCGATCATTCCCAGGGAGGCCGCGATGAAGCCGGCGGGCACATCGAAGGTCGCCTGCTCCTCGTTCCAGATCATCTGCTGGATCGGCGTGCCTCCTCGACCGCCGTATTCGACGGGCCAGGTGATCGCGGCCCAGCCCCCCTCGAACTTCTTGCGCTGCCAGACCTTCGCCGCTTCGTGGTGGCGCGCCTCGGCTTCCGGCGAGTGATCGAGAGGCACCGGCGGACCGACGGCACGTCGGTCGGCATTCGCCTCGAGCCATTCACGGACCTCCGCGCGGAACGCGGCCTCTTCCTTGGTATCCGCCCGTCGCATGCTACGCCTCTCCCGATTCGAGACGGCTCGCGACGTCACGCGCCAACCGATCCCGGTGAGACGACGCGTCGCCGAGCAGCGCCTTCGAGGCGAGCGCGCGCCGGAAATAGAGATGGGCGTCGTATTCCCATGTGTACCCGACGCCGCCCTGGATCTGCCCGCTCTCCGTCGCCATGCGGACGTACGCGGGGCCGAGATGGCTCTTCGCGACCGAGGAAAGGAGCCCCGCCTCGGGATCGCCGTCGTCATGCGCGACGATCGCGCCGTCCGATGCAGTCCGGCTGCCCTCGTAGTCGATCAGCAGGTCGGCGCATTTGTGTTTGATCGCTTGAAAGGAGCCTATCGGCCGAGAGAACTGGAATCGCTCCGCCGCGTAGTCGACCGCGGTTTCGAGGACCTTGCGCATTCCGCCCTCCATCTCGGCGCAGAGGAGCGCGGTGGCTTCGTCGAGGCCACGCCGCAACCCGGCCGCTGCCGCTCCTGGCGCGCCGACCACGCGCGCCGGCGTGTCGTCGAAGCGAAGCGTCCAAACGGGCCGTGTGAGGTCGACGCACTCCGGCCGCTCCCGAACGAGCCCGGACGCATCGCCCGACACCGCGAGCAGACTGAGCCCCTCGTCCCCGACCGACCCCGGCATGCGGGCGACCACGAAGAGCGTCTCGGCCGCCCCCGCGTCGAGGACGAAATGCTTCGCTCCCGAGAGCCGTACGTCATCCCCGCTCCCCTGCATCTCGAGCGAGACCGCCCCCGGATCCCATCCCCCGCTCGCCTCCACCCAGGCGAGGGTCGCCGCCCGGCCCACCGCGATCGGTGCGAGCCATTCACTCGCGCCGTCCCCGGCCACATGCTGCACTACCCGCGCCGCAAGCCCCGCGGAGGCGAAGAGCGGGATGGGCGCCAGGGAGCGCCCTGCTTCGCCGAGCGCGATCCCGAGTTCCTTGAGCCCGAAGCCCTGCCCGCCGTCGTCTTCCGAGATCGCGATCCCCGCGAGTCCGAGTTCTTCCGAGGCGAGCCTCCAGAGCCCGGGGTCATGGCCGCTGGCGTCGCCCTCCATGACACGTCGGACTTCGGTGATCGGCGCGTTCGCTTCGAAGAAGCGGCGCAGCGTGTCGCGGAACTCGAGTCGCTCCTCGGATAGATTGAACTCGGCCAGCTCGAGCGGCATGTCGGGCGTCTCCAGACGAAGGAAGCCTCAGGCGGGTTTCAGCCTGCGGAATCGGGGTAGAACTGTTCGCACCAGCGGCGGAAGTCGGCAATCGGACCGTCGCCGTCGCAGAGCGTCGGTCGCGGGAGATACTTCTTGTTCTCCCAGATCGGCACATCCTCGTTCATCTGCTTCACGATGTCGCGGATCAGCGCCGCCGCAACGCCGCCTTCGGGATCCTTCCCGTCGACTTTCGGCTGGATGAAGTTGTATCGGACGTGGGCGCGACCGTCGTCGATGGGCGTCGTCGACGTGAACTCGAGGGTCTCGGCGATCCCGGTGAAGCGGACGGTCGCGAAGCCCATGCCGTACATGTGCGTCTCGATCCCACCGTTCACGTCGCCTCGGGGCGTCTTCATCTCGATCGGCGCGAAGGTCCGCCGCGTGGGTCCCTCTTCCGTCGACTCCGACGCGGGGACCGCGAGCGTGCCGTGCACGAACTGGAAGTGCGCCTGATCGACGCCGTTCTCGGCGAGCTCCTGACTGTGCGCCGAGACCTTCCACTCGTAGCGGTCCGGGCTCGACCAGTCGTCGCTCAGGGCCTCGGGCACCTCGGGGACGTCGTACCAGGCCTCGCTCCCGTCAGGATCCCACCAGACGAAGATGAACCCGTTCCTTTCGAGCGCCTGGAGCCCGCCCGCGCGCACGCCAGGCGGAATCCGCTTGGCGTAGGGGATGTCCACGCATTCACCGGAGGTCGCGAACCCCCAGCCGTGGAACGGACAGCGAAGCGTCTCGCCGTCCACCTTGCCCCCGACCCCGAGATGAGCGCCGAGATGGGGACAGAACGCCTCGAAGACGCCCGCTTCCCCCGACTCCGTACGAAAGACGACGAGGTCCTCACCGAAATAGTGGACCTTCTGGACTTCACCGACCGAGATCTCGTCCGAATGCGCGACGGCAAACCAGCCGCGCGGAATCGGCAGCGTCTCGCATCGCTCCATCAGAGGTCGAGCCCCAGGAGCTTGATCGCGTTCTCCCGGGCGATCTTGTTCACCTGATCCTGCGGCAGGTGCCCGAAGAGCTCCTGCGCGGTCTCGAGGGTGTGCGGGAAGGTCCCGTCCTGGTGAGGATAGTCGGTCTCGAACATCACCTGGTCGAGTCCGACCCGCTCGATCAGGTCGACCCCCACGCTGTCCTTGAAGAAGCAGCTGAAGATCTGGTCCTTGTAGTACTCGGACGGCGGCTTCGGCAGACGCGTCTCACCCTGTGCCCATTGATGGGTCTCCCAGGTGTCGTCCGCTCGCTCGACGAAGTACGGAATCCACCCGATCTGGCATTCGGCATAGAGCAGCTTCAGGTTCGGGAACTGCTCGAGCTTCCCAGAGAAGACCCAGTCGAGAAGAGACGACACGCTGTTCAGGGCGATCAGGTTCGACGACATGATCGTCGGGGCTTCGGGCGCCGTGTTGACCAGCTTGGTTCCCGAGCCGATGTGCATACAGATGACGGTCCCCGTCTCCTCGCAGGCCTGGATAAAGGGATCCCAGTAGTCGGTGTGGATCGACGGGCGCCCCAGCCAGGACGGCAGCTCGGAAAAGGCGACCGCCCGCACACCGCGGGCCGCGTTGCGTCGGATCTCGGCCGCCGCGAGCTCGGCATCCCAGAGCGGAACGATGCAGAGCGGAATCAAACGTCCCTCCGAATCACCGCACCACTCGTCGACCATCCAGTCGTTGTAGGCCTCGACACAGAGCTTCGAGAGCTCCATGTCCTTCCGCTCGGCGAAGAGCTGACCGCAGAAGCGGGGATAGTTCGGGAAGCAGAGCGAAGCCTCGACGTGGTTCCGCTCCATGTCGGCGATCCGCTCCTTCGGGATGTGGCAGCCGGGCGCGATGTCGTCGAAGGTCACTCCGATCGGCTTCACGTCCTCCGGCGGAATGCCCGGACACGCGATCATCTGGCGGAGCTGATAAATGTGGTCTTCGTAGTGCCACCAGGCGGCCATCTCGGGACCGTCTCCCGGCATCTCGACCCAGACGCCATCCTTCAGGGTCGGCGCCCCGCGCGGGAGGACCTTCACCCGCGGCCCCTGCTCCTTGTACCGGGCCGGGAGCCGCATCTCCCAAAGG
>PAQX01000024.1 GCA_002709835.1 Deltaproteobacteria bacterium | reverse complement strand
TCCTTCTTCAGCTGGAGCGAGTCGATCGCGCTCGTCGCGTCCGGGGCAGGGCTTGGGCTGCTCGGTGCCATGACGGCGCTGGCGGGTTGGCGCGGCGAATCGTGAGCTTTCGCGCGAAATTCCTTGGAGCCGTCGTGTGCACCTTCGTGGCGGCGTTGGGGGCGCCGGCCGCGTCGACTCAGGACCGCCAGGAGGAGCTCGACGACCTCCGGGGCCGCATCCAGGACAGCCGCGAGCGGGTGACGAGCCACGAGGCCGACGAACGCGCGCTGCTCGAACAGCTCGAAGAGGTCGACCGGCGCTTGACCGGCGTGACCCGGGAACGCGACGCCGCACGAAGGGATGTCGGACAGGCGCAAGCGCGGGTCGATGCGCTCGCCCCCGAGATGCGGGCGGCGAAGCGGGCACTGTCTTCGACTCAACGGGCGCTGTCGGCGCGAGCCGTCGCGCTCTATCGCGGCGGGGAGCTCGGCCCGGTCCGGGTGCTCTTCTCCGCCGACTCGTTGCCCGAGATGCTGACCCGCGCGAGCGCGCTTCGCGTGCTCGTGCGCCACGATGCCGCGCTGGTCGCTCGGCATGCGCAGGAACGCGATCGCCTGGCATCCGTCGAGTCCCGGGAGCGCACGGCCCTGGAAGAGCGTCGCGAGGCCGATCGGCGGCTCGCCGGGCACGCCCAGCGCCTCCAGGGGGAGCGGCGTGAGAAGGGCACGATCCTCGTCCGGGTTCGAGAAAATCGGACCACCGAGCGGCGGCTTCTGCTCGAGCTCGAGCAGGCCGCGCAGGCCCTCGAAGAGACGATCCGGACCCTCGGATCTCGCGCTTCGAGCGGGGGCGTCGGCGAGGGCTTCCGCGAGCGGAAGGGCAAGCTTGCGCCGCCCGTGACGGCGAAGGTCATCGAGCGCTTCGGCAAGGTCGTCGATCCAGAGTTCAAGACCACCACGTTTCGGAGCGGCATCGACTTCGGTGCCGACGCGGGAGAGCGTGTGCTCGCAGTGGCTCCGGGTCTGGTTCGCTTCGCTGGTTGGTTCCGGGGGTACGGCCGGATCGTGATCGTGGATCACGGCGACGGGTTCCACTCGATCTCGGGGCATCTCGACGCGATCCACGTCCAGGTCGGTACGCCGGTGGAGGAGGGCGAGCCCATCGGCACCGTCGGTGAGACCGGCTCTCTCTTCGGACCGAGCCTCTACTTCGAACTCAGGGAGAACGGGCAACCGGTCGATCCCGAGCCTTGGCTCCTCGATCCGCGCGCCTGAGCCGGCGCCAGGGTTCTCGACCGCGTTTGCGCACGGCGCCGCGAACGGAACTGCTACCCTGCGTGTCTCGTCCGAGCAGGACGCCCCCCCCGATTTCGACCCGACCGAGCCTCTCGCCGGTGACGGGTCACGAGGACTCGACGTGAACGAGCGAACGTCCACCCACCCGATCCGCGGCGGACGAACCGCCGTCGGTGCGCTCGTCGCGCTCTGCCTCGCGATCCCCTTCGCGGCGAACGCCGACGAAGACCGGGACCGCCGCGCGCAGCGCTACGAGGATCTTGCCGTCTTCACGAGCGTCCTCGAGCGCGTTCGCAGCCACTACGTCGAGGAGGTCGATGAGCACGCGCTGATGGAGTCGGCGATGAAGGGGGTCCTCGAGGATCTCGACCCGCACTCGGCCTTCATGACGCCCGACGCCTGCGAGGACATGAAGGTCGAGACCCGAGGCGAGTTCCAGGGGATCGGCATCGAGATCTCGAAGGCGAGCGGTTCCTTCATCGAGGTCGTCTCTCCGATCGACGGCACGCCCGCATCCCGCGCCGGGATCCAGGCCCGCGACAGCATCACCGCGATCTGCCCGACGGAGCCGCCCGCGGACTGGACCGAAGAGTGTCGCGGCACGACGGAGATGACCCTCGTCGAAGCGGTGTCTCTCATGCGTGGCAAGCGCGGCACGACGATCTCGATCTACGTGCTGCGCGAAGGGCTGACCGACCCGCAGCGCTACGACATCAAGCGGGACACCGTGAAGGTCGCTTCGGTCCGGGACGAGATCGTCGAACCGGGGATCGGTCACGTGAAGATCTCTTCGTTCCAGGAGCGGACCGGGGCCGACGTGCGCCGCAGTCTGGACGATCTGCGCGAAGCGAACGGCGGACCGTTGGAAGGCCTCGTGCTCGACCTGCGCGACAACCCCGGCGGGCTCCTGAACCAGGCCGTCGAGGTCGCGGATGCCTGGCTCGGCGAAGGCCTCGTCGTCTACACCCAGGGCCGCGATGAGCGCGAACGCACCGAATACCCCGCCGGCGACTCGGTCCGGGAGCCCGACTACCCCGTCGTCGTCCTCGTGAACGAGGGCAGCGCGAGCGCGTCCGAGATCGTGGCCGGCGCGCTTCAGGACCACCACCGCGCGCTCGTCCTCGGCGTGTCGACCTTCGGCAAGGGCTCCGTCCAGACCATCTACGACCTCGACGGCGGCGCCTGCCTGCGAATCACGACGGCCCTCTATTACACGCCGGCGGGTCGCTCGATCCAGGAGGTCGGCATTCAGCCGGACCTCGTCGTCCAGCGGAGCGACGCCAGCGGCAACGGACTGCCGAGCCGCCGCCGCGTTCGGGAGAAGGATCTCCAGGGCCACTTCACCCAGCAGGACGCGACGGATCTCGAGGGCGGCAACGCGCCCCCGACGCGAATCCTCGAACACGAGCAGGCGGCCGAGGACGAGGCGGCGCCGGCGACCGACGATGGGGTCGAGGCTGAGGAGGTGGAGTCTGTGGACGCCCAGCTCGCTCGGGCCGTCGAGGTTCTGAAGAGCTGGACCTACTTCGAGGACCTGCGGAGGATGCGCGAAGAGCGGGGCGGGGAAGCCGCCGTCGGGGCGACGATCGCGGCGGCGGAAGCGGCCGCGGCGCCGTGATTCCGGGGGCCCCGGTCGTGACCCGCGGAGCACGGGCGTGACGAGCGACGTCGGGTCGATGCGCCCGCGTCGTCGCGAACAGCGCCAACTGGGCGTCGGTCAGCTGATCCGCGGTCTGCAAGGGCTGCTGGACCAGCGCGTCGGCCGCGTCTTCGTGGTCGGCGAGATCAGCAACCTCCACGAGGCCCGCTCGGGCCACGCCTACTTCACGCTCAAGGACGAAGAAGGGCAGATCCGGTGTGCGCTGTTCCGTGGGGCGGCGCGGAGCGTACGCTTCGCGCTCGAGGAGGGGCTCGAGGTCGTCGTCGAGGCGGAGGTCTCCATCTACGCGGCGCGAGGCGACCTTCAGCTCGTCGTGCGCAGTCTCGAGCCCCGTGGTACCGGTGCGCTCCAGCTTGCCTTTGAGCAGCTGCGCAAGCGGCTCCAGGCCGCGGGCTTCTTCGACGAGGAGCGGAAGCGCCCGATCCCGGATCATCCGAAGCGGATCGGTCTGGTGACCTCGCCGACGAGCGCCGCGGTGCGCGATGTCCTCAAGGTTGCCGGACGACGCTTTCCCGGCACGCCGATTCTGATCGCCCCGACCCTGGTGCAGGGCGACGAGGCTCCGGCGCAGGTGGCAGCGGCGATCCGTCGGGTCTGCGCCGCGCCGGACGTCGACGTCGTCCTCGTCGTGCGCGGCGGCGGTTCCCTCGAAGACCTCTGGGCGTTCAACACCGAACCCGTTGCCCACGCCATCGCCGAGTGTTCGGTCCCGGTCGTCTCCGGCGTCGGGCACGAAACCGACGTCACGATTGCGGACCTGGTCGCCGACGTCCGTGCGCCCACGCCTTCGGCCGCGGCGATGGTCGCCCTGCCCGACGGCGAGGCCCTCGCGCGGATCGTCGAGCGGGACGTCCGACGGCTGGTCGGCGCGATGGAATCCGAGCTCGACGCGGCGCACGCCCGGGTCGAGCGTCTCGCCGAGGTGTTGCACGCGCGGAGCCCGCAGGCGCGGGTCGCGCTCGCCCGCACCCGCGAGGCCCGCGCGCGGACGGCCGCCGTCTCGGCGATCCAGCGGCTCCTCGACCGGCGGCGTCGGCGAGTGATGGAGCTCGCGGCTCGGCTCGACGCGATGAGCCCCCTGGCCGTGCTCGGTCGGGGCTACGCCCTTGCGCGGCGGCGGGACGACGGGCGGGTGGTCCGGCGGGTTGCGGACGTCGCGGTGGGAGACGCCCTCGACGTCCAGCTGGCCGAGGGGGCGATCGGCGCCGAGGTGACCCGGCTCGATCCTCCCGACGAGGCGGACTGAGTCGCCTTTCGGCCGGCTGGCGAAACGATTCGCTGCGCCTGAAAAGCCTTTCGATTCCAAGGGGTTCGGGCAGTGTGTCGCGTTGACGCACACCCGCACCACGGTTAGAGTCAATCCAACCGGTCGAGGTCCCATGGCCAAGAGCAAGCAGGCTGCCGTGAAGCAGCAGGATTCGGTCGAAGCGCTGTCTTTCGAAGGGGCGCTCGAGCAGCTGGAGAGCACGGTCGGTCGCCTCGAAGAAGGGGAGATGCCGCTCGAGGAGTCGCTCGAGCTCTTCGAGAAGGGCGTTGCGCTGTCCCGACGGTGCGCGGAGACCCTCGAGGCCGCGGAGAAGCGGATCGAGGTCCTCGTCGCCGAAAGCGCCGAAAACGAAGACGATTGGGCCACCGAGGCCTTCGAACACGAAGACGAAGAAGACGAACTCGACGACTGAGCGGTCGGTCGAGGCGCCCCGCTCGGGCGAGAACCGAGGATTGCCGGTGGATGTCGCAGCGTACATGGCGGAACGAATTCCGCTGGTCGATCACGCGATCGAAGCGCGGCTCGGCGAGCTGTCCTCCGGAGACGGAGCAATCCCGGCTGCGCTGTCGGGCGCGATGCGCCACCTGCTCTTTCCCGGCGGCAAGCGACTGCGCCCCGTGATGGCCCTGGCGGCCGCGGAAGCGGTCGGGGGGCCGGCGGAGGCGGCGCTGCCGCTGGGTGTCGCGGTGGAGATGGTCCACACGTACTCGCTGATCCACGACGATCTCCCGTGCATGGATGACGACGATCTCCGGCGCGGGCGACCGACGGTCCACAAGGCCTACGACGAGGCGACTGCGGTGCTCGCCGGGGACGCCTTGTTGACGGAAGCCTTCGCGGTCCTCGCCGAGGGCGCCGCCCCTGCCGAGGCCGCGCTCCGGATCCAGACGGTCGCGCTGCTCTCCCATTCCGCCGGCGCCCAAGGGCTCGTCGGGGGCCAGGTCGACGACCTCGCCTTCGAAGCGGCCGGCGGCGATGCCGAGGGAACCCGCGCGGCGTTCCTCGCGTCCATTCACGCGCGAAAGACCGCGGCCCTATTCCGGGCCTCGATCGAGGGCGGTGCGACGCTCGCGGGCGCGAACATCCACCAGCGCGAGGCGCTCGAGCGCTTCTCCAGAGACGTCGGGATCGGCTTCCAGATCGCGGATGACGTCCTCGACGCAGACTCGGGCGAGGCCGCGAGTATCCTGCGGCTGCAGGGGATCGACGACGCGAAACACGGCGCCGAGGCCCTGCTCGACCGGGCTCTCAGCGAGATCGAGGGCTGGGGCGAAGCGGCAGAGCCGCTGCGAGCGCTGGCGAGCTTCGCGATCCGGAGAGAACGATGAGCAGCGACATGCGAGGAGCACGGCGATGAGCGATGCAAACGAACCGCGCCCGTTGCTTCACGGGATCGAGTGCCCCGCCGACCTGCGGGCGCTCCCGCGCGAGCAGGTCGAGCAGGTGGCGGAGGAAATCCGGACCGAGATCCTCTCTCGTGTCTCCCAGACCGGGGGGCACCTGGCTTCCAGCCTGGGCGCCGTCGAGCTGATCACGGCGATCCACTACGTATTCGACACGCCCACGGACCGGCTGATCCTCGACGTGGGCCATCAGGGCTATCCGCACAAGATGCTGACCGGTCGCCGTGAAGACTTCGATTCGATCGGCCAGCGCGGCGGCATGTCCAAGTTCCTCCGCCGGACCGAGTCCGAGTACGACCACTTCGGTGCCGGCCACGCCGGGACGTCGATCTCCGCCGCGCTCGGCATGGCACGGGCGAAATTCCACCAGGGCGAAGACGGCGTCGTGATCGCGATGATCGGCGACGGCTCGATGACGGCGGGGATGGCCTTCGAGGCGCTGAACCACGCAGGGCACCTGGACGAGAAGAACCTCATCGTCGTGCTGAACGACAATGAAATGTCGATCGACCCGAATGTCGGAGCGCTCTCCTCCTACCTGTCTCGCAAGCTGTCCGCACCGATGGTGCGCCGCGTGAAGGGCTGGGCCCGCGAGTTCCTCGACGGACTCCCCGGCGACATGCTCCACTGGGCGCGCAAGGCGGAAGAGTCGGTCAAGACCTTCTTCACGCCGGGCATGCTCTTCGAGGCCCTCGGCTTCCGCTACGTCGGTCCGATCCAGGGGCACCGCATGAGCGACGTCCTCGAGACGATGGAGAACGTGAAGGAGTTGGTCGCGAACGGCGGCGGGCCCGTGCTGATCCACGCCATGACCGAGAAGGGACACGGCTACGCGCCCGCGGAAGCCGACCCGCTCAAGTACCACGGGGTCGGCCAGTTCGACGTCGAGAGCGGAAAGTTCGCGCCCAAGAAGGCGGCGCCGCCGACCTACACGGACGTCTTCTCGGACACGTTGATCCGGCTCGCCCGCGAAGACGAGCGGATCGTCGCGATCACCGCGGCGATGGCGAGCGGGACCGGTCTCGACAAGTTCCAGCGGAAGCTCCCGAAGCGCTTCTACGACGTCGGGATCGCGGAGCAGCATGCGGTCACGTTCGCGGCGGGGCTGGCGGCGGAGGGGATGAAGCCCGTCGCCGCCATCTACTCGACCTTCCTCCAGCGCGCCTTCGATCAGGTCGTTCACGACGTCTGCCTGCAGAATCTGGACGTGACCTTCGCCCTCGATCGAGCGGGGCTGGTCGGCGCCGACGGCGCGACCCACCAGGGCCTCTTCGATTATGCCTATCTGCGCACGCTGCCGAACGCGGTCGTGATGGCGCCGAAGGACGAGAACGAGCTCCAGCATCTGCTGGCGACGGCGATCAAGTACCCCGGCCCCGCGGCGATCCGTTTCCCGCGCGGATCCGGGATTGGCGCGGCCCTTGATCCCGACGTCAAGGAGATCGCTCTCGGCGAGGCCGAGCTGCTCCGGGATGGCGACGACGTCGCCCTGATCGCGATCGGCAACACTGTCCATCCGGCGATCGAAGCCGCCGGTGACCTCGCGGGCGACGGCATCTCGAGCGCGGTGCTCAACGCGCGCTTCGTGAAGCCCCTCGACCGCGAGCGGATCCTCGACCTGGCGCGCCGCGTCCGGACGATCGTCACCATCGAAGAGCATGCGGCCATGGGTGGCTTCGGTACGGCGATTCTCGAACTCTTGGCGGAGGAGGGGCTGCAGATCCCCGTCCGAACCCTCGGGATTCCGGACAAGCTGATCGAGCACGGGGAGTCCGCTTCGACCCTCGGCCTCGCGGCACCGGACATCGCCGCCGCCGCCCGCGCCCTCGTCGCGGCGGCGGACTGACCTCCGTCCCGTCTTGTCGCCCAACACTTCGGGCCGCGCGAAGGGCGATCGCCTCGACGAGCGGGTCGTCGCGGAAGGCCTCGCGGCGAGTCGAAGCGCAGCCCAGTCCTTGATCCTCGCGGGCAAGGTCCTCGTCGACGACGTGCCGGTCGACAAGGCAGGCACGCGGATCCCGCCGGAAAAGGAAATCCGGTTGAAGGGGGGGCCCCGCGCCTTCGTGTCCCGCGGTGGCGACAAGCTCGCCTCGGCCCTCGATCACTTCGGCTTCGATCCGAGCGGCATGCGCGCCCTCGACGTCGGCGCCTCGACGGGCGGGTTCACGGACTGCCTCCTTCAGCGCGGCGCGTCGCGGGTCTGTGCGATCGACGTCGGGCATTCACAGATGCACTCCCGCCTGCGCCTCGATCCGCGCGTCGAAGTGCACGAGCGTGTGAACGCGCGCAACCTCGATCCCGCCGAGTTCCCCGGCCCCTTCGATCTCTTCGTGGTCGACGTGTCCTTCATCTCCCTCGCCCTGGTGCTCCCCGCGATTCACGCCTGCGCACCGGCTGCCGATGGTCTTCTCCTGGTGAAGCCGCAGTTCGAGGTCGGGCGGGATCACGTCGGGAAGGGCGGGGTCGTCCGTGATGACGCCCTTCGGGCCGAGGCCGTCGACTCAGTCTCTGCCGCCGCGGAAGCCCTCGGGCGTCAGGAGCGGGGCCGCGTGGACAGCGCCGTCGCGGGTCCGAAGGGCAATCGCGAGATCTTCCTCTGGATTTCCGGCGCTTCGGACGAATAGAGGGTCAGGGACTTGATTCCCGGGGCTGCAGGCCCAGACTGCGGGCCCGGCGGAAGGGAAGGGGCAGGGCTGCTAGATTCTCGCAGCCCGAGAGGTCCCGTCCTTGACCCGAGGGCGCGAACGAGGAGGTCCAGGATGATCGAGGTGACGACGGAAGCGGCGGAGCGGATCCAGGCCCTGCTGTCGGAAGACGGGAAGCTCGAGACGCATGGCCTCCGGATGAAGGTGATCGGCGGCGGCTGCTCCGGCCTCCAGTACCAGCTCTCCTTCGACGACGTCGTGCGTGACGTCGACGCCGAGATCGTGGAGAAGGGCGTCAAGGTCATCGTCGACGAGAAGAGCGCGCTCTATCTGGTCGGCTCCGTGCTCGACTTCGTCGACACGCTGCAGGAGTCCGGGTTCAAGATCGAGAACCCGAACGCCAACAACACCTGCGGCTGCGGCCAGTCCTTCGCCGCCTGAGAGACGTGGCCGACCGCGCAGATCCGGTCCCCTATCTCGATCATCACGCGACGACTCCGATCGACGAGCGCGTCCGCGAGGCGATGGCCCCCTATCTCGAAGCCGAGTTCGGGAACGCCGCGAGTACGACGCATGCCTTCGGCTGGNGCGCCGAAGCGGCGGTNGANCTCGCTCGGGAGCAGGTTGCCGAGCNCCTCGGNGCCCGCGATCCNCGCGAGATCGTCTTCACGAGTGGNGCGACCGAAAGCAACAACCTGGCGATCCTNGGCCTNGCNGACGCCGCCCGNGACCCCGNGCACCTCNTNACGGTCGTGACGGAGCACCCGGCCGTGCTCGANCCGTGCCGCGANCTCGCCCGGCGNGGGTGGNACGTGACCGAGCTGCCGGTCGANGGAGAAGGTCGCCTCTCNCTGGACGCGCTCGACGATGCGTTGCGGGACGACACGCGCCTCGTCTCGGTCATGATGGCGAACAACGAGATCGGGATCGTCGCGCCGGTCGCGGACATCGCCGAGCGCTGTCATGCCCGCGGCATCGTCTTCCATACGGATGCTGCGCAGGCCGTAGGGAGGTGTCCCGTCCACGCCGGAGATCAAGGGCTCGATCTGCTGAGCGTGTCCGGGCACAAGCTCTGTGGGCCGAAGGGGGTCGGCGTGCTCCGGGTCCGGCGAGGGGGAGCGCCGCGGGTGAAGCTCGCGCCGCGGCAGTTCGGTGGAGGACACGAAGGGGGGCTGCGATCCGGGACGTTGCCGGTCGCGCTGATCGTTGGCCTCGCCCGGGCGCTCGAGATCGCGGTCGCCGAGCAGGACGCCGAGGCGGAGCGGATCGCGCAGCTCCGCGACGGGCTCTGGAAGGAGCTCGAGGCGGCGCTTCCTGGGCGCGTTCGCTGGAACGGGCCGCGCGAGGACAGGCTCCCCGGGAACCTGAACGTCTCCTTCGAGGGGCTCGACGGGGACCGGTTGTTGGCTGATCTCGGCGGCCTCGCGATCTCCTCCGGCTCTGCCTGCAGCTCGGCCCGACCCGAGCCGAGTCACGTCCTGCTCGCGCTCGGCCACACGCCTGCGCTCGCGAAGGCGAGCCTGCGGATCGGCTTCGGCCGGGGGAACACGGCCTCGGACGTCCGATACGCCGCGGACCGGATCCTGACGGCGGTCCGCCGTCAGACCGGGGACGTCTGAAGCCGTTCCTGGCTCGGCCTCGACCGGTCGGGTCCTCCGGGGTCCGTCCGGACGAGGGCACCGTCCCGGAGCCCGGATACGCGCTGGCCTTCGCGAGGGGCGCGGGCTGGCTTGCGGTGCTCTGGCGATCGAGCCGCCACCGGGTTTCGAGGCCAGCGGGCCTGTCACGGGCCTCTTGATCGGGTTCAGAGGGCGGTGGAGCGCCCTGAGGGTGGGGCCCCAGGCCGGCCCCGGCGCGCTGGCCGCGTTCCGCTATAGTGCCGCCGCTGCAGCGCGACTCCCGGTCAGCCTCGGCGTTCCGACGGGCATCCGCCCGCCCCGGATCCCCGCTCTCGTCCGCGAGAGTCGGTCGGCCCGGCGGCCTGGAGCGGCCCGACCCCCGCGCGCGGCACCCCGCGAAGCGGACGCATTCGCCGCGACCCCTCGCACCGATCACTCCCATCATCCGGAACCCAACCCGACCGCCTCGGTCGGGGTGCTGGTTCCCGTCCGAAACTCGAAAAAGGAAGAAGACAGTGTCCGAACCCAAGGGAAAGAACCTCACGTGGCACGAGGGACAGGTCAGCCGTGACGACCGCGAAGCGAAGCTCAAGCAGAAGGGCTGCACGATCTGGCTGACGGGCCTTTCCGGCTCCGGCAAGTCGACGATCGCCGTCGCCGCCGAGAAGGCGCTCGCCGAGCGCGGGCACCTCACCTACATCCTCGACGGTGACAACATCCGCATGGGCCTCAACTCGAACCTCGGATTCTCTCCCGAGGATCGGACGGAGAACATTCGCCGGATCGGCGAAGTGTCGAAGCTCTTCACGGATGCCGGCATCATCTGTTTCACGTCCTTCATCTCCCCCTACCGCGCCGACCGAGACCAGGTCCGCGAGATCATGGGCGAGGGCGACTTCATCGAAGCCTGGGTGCAGGCTTCGGTCGAGACCTGCGAAGGCCGCGACGTGAAGGGCCTCTACGCGAAGGCCCGTGCCGGCGAAATTCCGGAGTTCACGGGGATCTCCGCGCCCTACGAAGAGCCGAACAACGCCGAGGTCGCCCTCGACACGAACGGTCAGAGTGTCGACCAGAGCGTCGCCCAGCTGATCGAGTACCTCGAGAAGAACGGCTACCTGGGATAGATCCGCGCGACGCGCAGATCGTCCGGCGCGTGCGCGCCTCCAGTCACGGCCCTTTCCCGACGATAGATTCGGGAAGGGGCCGTGTTGCGTTCGGGGTTCGGGAAAGGGCAGGGGAGAAGCCCCGCGCTCTGGCTTCCCGTAGGCGCGGTCGACAGGAGAGGGTCGAAGGGTGACTCTCTCCGGCGCGGCTCGGTGGGGCTCGGCGAGGCCGGGCGGTGTCCGAGAAGACGGACCCGCAACGAACGAGGGGGTGATGTGAGCAGAGAGGCTGCGATGGCGGTGCCCGTCCCCGCACGCGTCCGCGACGGCGGACCCTGGCCCGCGTTCTTCGCGACCCTGCTCCTGCTGGCGACCCCCGGCTGCGCCTCGATCCCGGGTCCGAACTGGCCCTCCAGCGGAGGCGCGGGGGACCGCCCGGTTCCGGCGTTGCGCGAGGTCCGGTCCGAGCGTGCGGCGGACTACGACGTCCTCGTCGCGGAGCTCGCCAAGGCGGATCGGGATCTGGAGGCCGCGCGGGCGGCCTATCAGCGCGCCGCCGAGAAGGATCCCAAGGCCGCCTTCATCGCCGACCGGCTCGCGCGGCTCCACTGGCAGCTCGACGACGTCGATCTCTCCGTCGAGGAGGCCGAGCGCGCTTTCGCTCTGGCTCCGGACGACGTGGAGATCCGTCTCTTCCTGGGGCGCCTCTACAGCCTGCGCCAGGACGATGAAGGGCTCGATCGGGTTCTCCGCGACGCCAAGGGGCGCCCGCTCGATGCGGACTCGGCCTCTCAGCTCTACCAGGTGAGCCTCGAACGCGGCGATCTCGACGAGGCCGAGAACCTCGCACGACAGCTCGCCGAGATGGAGCCGGAGCAGCTCCGCGGTCCGCTGGGGCTCGCGACCGTCTACGAACAGCGGGGCGATTTCGGCGCGGCGACGGCGACGGTGCGCGCTGCGCTCGAGAGCTTCCCGGACAACTTCCTGCTCTTCATGCGCCTGGTTCAGATCGAGCGACTCGAGGGGGATCGCGAAGGCGAGATCGCCGTCTATCGGGAAGTCCTGCGCAGTCACACGAATCACTACGGGGTGCTTCAGCGGATGGGCCAGGCCCAGCTAAAAGAGAACGACATCGAGGGCGCGATCGCGACCTACTCGTTGATCGTCGAGCAGTATCCGGAGGACGTCCGCTCGCTCCGACGCCTGGCTCAGATCGAGTTTTCCGCCGGTCGCTACGAGTCCGCCGCCCAGCGCCTCGAAGTCGTGCTCGAGAAGTCGCCGGACCAGCCGGAGCTCGCCTTCGCTCTGGGTCAGATCAAGCGCGCCCTGGGCGACGACGAGGGCGCCTTCGCGATCTTCGGCTCAATCGAACCGACGGCGCCGAACTACATCGACGCGCGCCTCCAGATGGCCGCGATCCACGAGGCGGCCGGTCGGAAGACCGACTCCCTGGCAGAGATCGAACGCCTGCGTGGACTTCGTCCGAACCGTCAGCTCGACTATCACGCGGCGGCGCTGCGGATCGAGACCGGAGACTTCGAAGGCGGCGTCGTGCTCCTCCAAGGATTGCTCGACGGGAGCGAGGACGACCGCGACGTGCTCTACCAGCTCGGCGTCCAGTATGGTGTGGCCGGTCAGACGGACCGTGCGGTGGAGTACATGCAGCAGGTTCTGGACCTCGATCCGGACGACGCGAACGCCCTCAACTACATCGGGTACACCTGGGCCGAAGAAGGGCAGAACCTCGAGGAGGCCGGACGCATGGTCGTGCGGGCCCTCGAACTCGCGCCGGACGATGGCTACATCACCGACTCCCTCGTCTGGGTCTACTACCGAAGGGCGGAGGAGCTCTTCGCTGCGAAGGAAGAAGACGAGGCGCTGCGTATGCTCGAGCGTGCGGAGACGACCTTGATGCGCGCGGCGGAGCTGACCGGCGGCGACTCGGTGGTGTCCGAGCATCTCGGCGATGTCCTGCTGCTTCGGGGCGATAAGCGCGGGGCTCTCGGGTACTACGAGGAAGCGGCGACCCTCGAAGTGCGCGAGGACGAACAGCCGAACCTCTACGACAAGCTCGAGAGCCTTCGGCGTGACCTCGGAGCGCCGAGCTCGACGCCGTGACCCTCTCGGTGACGCTCGGGCGGGTCCTCGCGATTGGGGGCTCGATGCTCTTGCTGGCGGGCTGTTTGCACCCGACACCGAACCTTGCGGTTGTACCGCAGGGGCAGCCGGTTTCCTTCGAGGCCGAACGGGTGGTCCGCGCGCTCGACGGACTCGCGGCGACGACGGGATCCCGCATGGGCCTGACGGGCAGCGCGCGGGTCACCCTGGAAGGCCCCGACTTCAAGCTGAACCGGCCCCAGCGGATCGCCCTCGCGCGCCCCGGCCGACTCCGCTTCGAGATCCTCGCGCTCTTCGACCAACTCGCCGCGATCCTCGTGACCGATGGCGTCGACTACGGTTTCTACGACGCCTCGGCGGGGCAGGTGAGCGAAGGGCGCGTATCGAGCACGCTCCTCTGGAACCTCACGAAGATCGACCTCTCTCCCGACGAACTCGTCGGGCTGCTGCTCGCGGCGCCGAGCCCGGAGGCCGGGACCCTGAGCGCCGGCGCCTGGCTGGAGCCGACCGGCCGACTCGCGATCGCCTTCGCCTGGCCGACCGAGGCGATCGACGCGGAGTGCCTGTCGGAGGATCCCTTCCGCGCCTCCGTCGCGTCGGAGTGTGTGCTTTCCCACCGTACGGTGGTGGAGACGGGCGGCCAGCTCTTCTTCTTCGACGAAGCCGACGCCCTCGTCGAAGTCCGCGGCCTCGATCCGGCCGGCGTAATCCGGTACCGGGTCCGTTTCGAGGATTACGAGCCGGTCGGAGCTGAAAACGGGCCCCGCTTCCCGAAGCGTGTGACACTCGAATCTCCGGCGAACGCCTCCGAGGCCCGCTTCCAGTGGAAGCGGGTTCGGTTCGTGCCGGAACTGGCCGATGAAGTGTTCCGGCTACCGGAGTCGATGCGCGCCGCCAAGGGGAGCTAGATCGGATCGATGGGGGAACGGATGTCGAGGGGGCATCGCGTGATCGAGAAGCGGAGAGGGCGGTTCGTTCTCTCTCGGCTCGCGCTAGTGCTCGGTCTGCTGTGCTCGGCTTGTTCGAATGATCCCTATCCGTCGGCGTCGTCTGGCGAAAAGATCCTCTACAGCTCGTTCACCGAGGCGCCCCGGACTCTCGATCCGGCCACCGCCTATACGACGGTGTCCCATTCGGTGACCGGGGCGGTCTACGACACCCTTCTCAAGTACCACTTCCTCAAGCGGCCCCTCGAGCTGATGCCGGGGCTCGCGGGGGCGCTGCCGGCCGTCGAAGACCTCGGCGAGGGGCGGAGCCGCTACCGCTTCGTGCTCCGTGAGGGGCTCCTCTTCGCGAACGACGACTGCTTCGAACTCGGAGAGCCCGGCGCGCGGACCCGCGAGGTCGTGATGGGGGACGTCGCCTTTCAGCTGATGCGCCTCGCGGATCCGAAGGTCGGGAGTCCGGTGCTCGAGCCTTTCTCGAACATCGACGGCTTTCAGGAATTCGGCGCCGCCCTGGCCGAGCGACGCGAGTCCGACGAGGCCTTCGCGGCACGCCCCGTGCATGAACAATACGCCGAGATCGGCGGAATCCGCGGCATCGCAACGCCGACTCCGTACACGCTCGAGATCACGCTCCACCGCCCCTATCCGCAGATCAAATACTGGTTCGCGATGGAGTTCTCGACGCCGGTGCCGTGGGAGGCCGTCGCGTACTACGACGGACAGGACGGACGACCGCGATTCGACGATCACCCGGTGGGTGCGGGGCCCTTCTACCTGGCCGAGTACGACAAGCACGCGCGCTACGTGCTCGAGAAGAACCCGAACTGGTATGGCGTACGAAACCCCGAGTGGCGTGCGCCAGCCGCCGTCTTTCCGTCGCCCGCCGACGAAGACGACGTCGCGTCGGGACGGGCGGAGTACGCCGGCCGGTCGCTGCCGCTGATCGATCGCGTGATCGTCGTGCGCGAGAAGGAAAGCATTCCGCGCTTCAACAAGTTCCTGCAGGGCTACTACGACGCTTCTGGGATCATCAAGGAGAGCTTCGACAGCGTCGTGATCGAGGGGGGGCTGTCGGACGAGATGCGGGAGATGGGGATGCGGCTCGGCAAGAGCGTATCCCCGGACGTCTTCTACATCGGATTCAACTTCGACGACGCCGTCCTCGGACGGGATGGAGGCGACCGGAGCCGCAAGCTTCGGCAGGCGATGAGCCTCGCCCTCGACGTCCCGGAGTTCCTGCGGATCTTCAACAACGGCCGCGGCGTCGTCGCCCAGTCACCGCTCCCGCCCGGGATCTACGGCTACGAGCCGGACTACGCGAATCCGAACCGACGCGTCGACGTCGCGCGGGCCAAAGAACTGATGGTGGAAGCCGGCTATCCCGACGGGGTCGATCCGGATACCGGCGAGGCCCTCAAGCTCGGTTTCGACACCGCGAACACCTCGACCGCCGGGCTCAACCAGGTGCGCTTCTTCACGAATGCCTGGCGCGAGCTCGGGATCGACGTCGAGATCCGCCCGACGAACTACAACCAGTTCCAGGAGAAGCTTCGGCGCGGCGACTATCAGATCTTCCAGTTCGGCTGGGTCGCGGACTACCCGGACCCCGAGAACTTCTTCTTCCTGCTCTGGTCGAAGATGGGCAAGAGCGCAGCGGGCGGCCCCAACGCGACCAACTTCATGGACGACCGCTTCGACGAACTCTTCGTGTCGATGAAGGCGCGGGAGAACGGGCCCGAGCGGATCGCCGAGATTCGCGAGATGCTGTCGATCCTCGAACGAGAGCGCCCCTGGATCGAGCTCTTTCACCGCGAGGACTACTCGCTCTATCAGGGCTGGGTGAAGAACGTGAAGCCGATGGGCCTCTCGATCCCGACCTATCAGTACCGGGACCTCGACCCGGCCGAGCGGGCAGCGCTGCGCGCGGCGTGGAACGAGCCGGTGCTGTGGCCGGCGTACTCGTTGGTCTTCCTCGCCGTGCTGGTCGTTCTTCCGGGCATCCGGACCTACCTCAAGGAGCGTCAATAGAATGGGCGCCTACGTCCTCAGACGACTCGCCTACGGCGTGGGAGTCGTGCTCGGCGTGCTCTTCCTGCTCTTCGTGCTCTTCTTCGCGGTGACCGAACCCGAGGACATCGCGCGCAAGGCGCTGGGGGACAAGGCGCCGCCGGAGGCCGTCGCAATCTGGCTCGAGAATCACGGCTACGACCGACCCCTCTGGCCCTGGCAGAATTTTCAGGAGAACCTGCTCTTCGATCACTACCGGAAGATGCTGACCTTCGATTTCGGCTTGTCCGACGCGGACGACTCGCCGATCGTGGATCGCATCAAGGCGGGGGCAGGGCCCTCGCTCTCGCTGACGGTCCCGCTCCTCGTGCTGAGTCTGCTGGCGGCAATCCCGCTCTCGCTCCTGGTCGCCTTCTTCCGGGAGACCTACATCGACCGGATGGGCGTCTTCCTCTGCGTCCTCGCGATGTCCGTCTCGACGCTGCTCTACATCATCGGCGGCCAGTACATCATCGGGAAGCTCCTGCGCTGGTATCCGATCTCCGGCTTCGACGCGGATCCGCTTCTGCTGCCGCGCTTTCTCGCGCTGCCGATCCTCGTCGGCATCCTGTCGGGCATCGGCGGCGACGTCCGCTTCTATCGCACGGTGTTCCTCGAGGAGAGCGGTCGTGACTTCGTGCGTACCGCCCGCGCGAAGGGGGCGAGCGAGCCGCGGATCATGACCCGGCACGTGCTCCGGAACGCGCTGATCCCGATCCTGACGCGGGTCGTGCTCGCGATCCCGTTCCTGTTCATGGGGTCGCTGCTCCTCGAGGCGTTCTTCGGGATTCCTGGTCTCGGCTCGATGACCTTCGACGCCATCCAGGCGAACGACTTCGCGACGCTCCGGACGATGGTCTACGTGGGGGCGCTCCTGTTCATCTTCGGGCAGGTCGCGACGGACATCTCGTACGGCTTCGTGGATCCGCGGGTGCGTGTCGAATGATGGGGGTCGACGCGTACATCTGGTCGAATCTCATGACCGTGCTGCTGATCGCCGGCGCGGTCTATGCCGCGCGGGTCGTGCGCGCTCAGCGTCTCTGGCGGGAAGCGGCGGGCGAGCTGTGGCGTCGACGGCGCTTCGCGATCGTCGTCGTTGGGATCTATCTCGGTATCGGGGTCGCCGATTCGATCGCGTGGGTCGGCGGCGTGCCGGAAGATGCGGTCGGGGTCCTCCCGAACGCGCCACTCTCGCTGATCGACCGGCTCTTTCTAGACACTCGGGAGGCGAGCTATTCCGCTCCGCTGGCGTCGGTCGAGTTCTACGGGGGCAAGGCGCTCCGCCATCCGGGGAGCCATCTGCTGGGCACCGATATCCTGGGTCGCGACGTGCTCTACATGGTCTTCAAGGGCGCCCGGGTGGCGCTCTTGATCGGCGGCCTCACGAGCCTGATCGCGATCCCGCTGGCGCTCCTCTTCGGCGTCTCCGCAGGCTACTTCGGGGGCCGAATCGACGACGCGGTCTTCTTCATCATCTCGACGCTGGCGGCGATCCCCGGTCTCCTGCTGTTGATCGCTCTGATCATGGTCATGGGGCGGGGCACCGTCTCCGTCTGCATCGCGCTCGCCGTGACCGGCTGGGTGGGCTTCTGTCGCTTGTCTCGAGCGGAGACACTCAAGCTCAGGGAGCTCGATTATATTCAGGCGGCGCGGGCGCTCGGCGTATCCGAGGCGCGAATCATCCTGCGCCACATCCTGCCGAACCTGGCTCATCTGATCGTGATCACCTTCGTCCTCACCTTCAGCGGCCTGGTCCTTTCGGAAGCGACGCTGTCCTGGCTCGGGATCGGCGTGGACGGCAGCTGGGGGCAGATGATCGACGGCGCCCGGGACGAGCTCTCCCGAAGCCCGATCGTCTGGTGGAACATCGGCGCCGCCGGGGCCGCGCTCTTCGGCCTGATCCTGGCCGTGAACGCGGTCGGCGACGCGATTCGCGACGTGCTCGACCCTCGAACCCTGCGAGGCTCGGAATGAGCGCGCTCCTCGAAGTCCGCGATCTGCGTACGGCGTTTCCGTCGGCGAGCGGCCTGCTTCCTGTGGTCGACGGGGTCTCCTTCGACCTGAATCGGGGCGAGGTGCTTGCGCTCGTCGGAGAGTCCGGGTCGGGGAAGTCGATGTCGGCGCTGTCGACGATGCGTCTCGTGCCGAAGCCGGGGCGCGTGACCGAGGGCAGCGTTCGACTCGACGGGACGGAGCTCCTTTCGCTGCCGGTGACCGATATGCGGAAGATCCGCGGGGGTCGCATGTCGATGATCTTCCAGGAGCCGATGACCTGTCTGAATCCGGTCGTCCGGGTCGGAGAGCAGGTGATCGAAGCGATCCAGCTCCATGAGGACGTGTCGACCGCGGACGCCCGGGAACGGACGCGCGAGCTCTTCGTCGAGGTCGGGATCCCCGATCCCGAGGCCCGACTCGATGCCCATCCTCATCAGCTCTCGGGTGGACTGAAGCAGCGAGTGATGATCGCGATGGCGCTGTCCACGCGACCCGAGATCCTGATCGCCGACGAGCCGACGACGGCCCTCGACGTGACGGTCCAGGCTCAGATCCTCGCTCTCCTGCGCGATCTCCAGCGCAATCGCAACGCTGCGATCCTGCTCATCACCCACGATCTCGGCATCGTTAACGAGCTCGCCGATCGCGTCGCCGTCATGTACGCCGGTCGCCTCGTCGAGGTCGCCGACCGCCGCTCGCTCCTCTCGGATCCGCGGCACCCCTACACCCAGGGGCTGCTCCGCTCGATCCCGGCCCTCGCGACGCCCGGCGAAGCGCTTCCCGAGATTCCGGGCGTCGTGCCCTCGCCAGACCAGTGGCCAGCGGGCTGTCGCTTCTCGACGCGCTGTTCGAAGCGGATCGAACGATGCGACACGGTCTTCCCTCACGAGTCTTCGCCAGGGGAAGGTCGCCGCGTGTGGTGCCACGTCGAAGACGGGGAGGGCGCATGACCACGACGAGCGAAACGCCCGCCGGGTTCGAACCGCTCCTGCGGGTGTCCGGTCTACGGACCTGGTATGCGATCAGGCAGGGCCTGCTCCGCAAGACCGTGGGCCACGTGCAGGCGGCGACGGACGTCGGCTTCGAGATCGCGCCCGGGGAGACCCTCGCCCTCGTCGGCGAGTCGGGCTGCGGGAAGAGCACGGTCGGCCGCTCGATCCTGCGCCTCGAGTCGCCGCAGGAAGGCGAGGTCGTCTTCGAGGGGAAGGATCTGCTCTCCCTCGACGAAGCGGCCCTCCGCCTCGCGCGCCAGCGCGTGCAGATCGTGTTCCAGGATCCGATGGCGAGCCTCGATCCGCGCATGCGCATCCGCGACCAGATCGCCGAGGGCATGCAGTCGTTCGGGATCGGGGCCGACGAGAAGGAACGGACCGAACGCGTCGCGAGTCTGCTTGCCCGCGTTCAGCTCGATCCGGCCGCGATGGACCGCTACCCCCACGAGTTCTCCGGCGGACAGCGCCAACGGATCTGCATCGCCCGCGCCCTCGCGGTCGAGCCCAGGCTGATCGTCTGCGACGAGTCGGTGTCCGCCCTCGACGTGTCGATCCAGGCGCAGATCCTCAATCTGCTCCGGGAGCTTCAGGACGAGCTCGGGCTCTCCTACCTCTTCATCACCCATGACCTCTCGGTCGTGAAGTACCTCGCTCACCAGGTGGCGGTGATGTACCTCGGCGAGATCGTCGAGCAGGGGCCGACCGATCGGATCTTCGAGGCCCCCGCGCATCCGTATACGCAGGGGCTGCTCGCGGCGATCCCGTCGATCGATCCCGACCGCCGGGGCGGGTCGCCGCCGGTCCTCGGCGACGTCCCGTCCCCCTCCGATCCGCCGGCCGGCTGCCATTTTCACACGCGCTGTAATCGCGTGATGGATCGCTGTCGGGCGGAGGCGCCGCCGCTGGTGCCACTCGAGGGAGGGGCGAGTCGCTGCTTCCTGTCCTCGGGCGAGGGCTGACGTCGACGTTTCGTCCGCGTCCCTCGAGCGCGTCTCTTCGGCGCCTCCCGACGACGGGATTGCCGTTCTTGCGGGTCCTCGCTGTGACGGGACGTCGGGCTCAGGTTGTCCGCGGATTCGGACGATGAGGGTGCCTGTGGGGGAACCATGCAGAAACGACCCAGGGTTGGAGAGATCCTCGTCGCCGCCGGCATCATCGATGAGATGCAGCTCGCGTCCGCGCTCGGCGAACAGAAGCGGTGGGGGCGCCGTCTCGGCGTCACTCTGATCAAGATGGGCATGGTCGAAGAGGGCCATCTCATCCGTGCGCTCGCGAAGCAGCTCGACCTGCCGGTGGCGAGCCTCGCCGGCAAGCGCATTCCGAAAGAGGTGATCGCCCTCGTGCCCGCCCGCATGGCTTCGGAGCACGGCGTGATCCCCCTTTTCACGAAGAACGGCGGTCGCAACGGTCAGCTCTATCTCGGGATGGAGGATCCTTCCAACCTGTCCGTCCTCGACGACATGGCCTTCCGAACGGGTATGGAGATCCACCCCGTCATGGTCGGCCCCACCGAACTCGGTGAGGCGCTCGACCGCTACTACCACGGTCACGACGGCGGTGCGTCTCAGCGCGACGCGTTCAGGAAGGGCGACACCCTGAATTCCGGGAGTCTGCGCGTCGTCGCGGACGACTCGCCGCAGCCCGGCACCGAGCCCGCCGAACCGTCGATCGAAGCCGAGATCCAGGCTGCGGCGACCCCGCGCCCGATGCTCGCGGCTCCGACGTCGCTCGAGTGGAACGAGGCGGTCGAAACTCCGGTGGCTGCTCCGTCGGAGAAACCCGCTGCGGCGATGCCGGAAGGTCTGACCGACGACGTGGCGCGGCTGTTCGACGACGTCGCTCGGCTCGCTGACGAACTCGCGGCGCTTCGCGCGACCTTCGAGGAGGTCAAGGAAAGCGTCGATCCGCTTCCGTCCGTCACCGAGACGGTCACGCGCGCGGTCGAGTCCGCGGCACGTGCAGGCGAAGCCGCGACGTGTGCAGGCGAAGTCGCGACGTGTGCAGGCGAAGCCGCGACGCATGCAGGCGAGGTCGCGACGTTCGCTCGGGAAGAGAGCGAGCGGACTCGGATCGTCGCCAAGGCGCTCACGACGCTGCTCGTCGAGCGGGGGGTGCTGGGGCTCGATGCCCTGCAAGCCCAGATCCTGCTGCTCAAGGCCGCCGCCGAAGTCGACGACGAACAGGACTTCGAGCCCCTCGACGTCTGAGCGACGAGCGCTGCGATCGCTCCCGAGAACGCCACAGCTTGACTTTCCGCGGGCCGCAGGTCACTCTGCGCGCGTTCAAACCCGACCTGGCGCGTCCTGCGCTGAAGCGAGTGTCCCCATGCGCCTCGAATACGGCTTCGAACTCCAGGAATGCGAGATCCCCCGCTTCGCCGTCGAGGCGGTCGAGGGAATCGGCAAGCTCTTCACCCTCGCGACCCTCGTGCTGAACGTGCTCGCGACGAAGCAGCAGGTCGAGATCGTCTTTCATGGGCTGAACCCCGAGGATCCCGAGAAGAAGATCCAGGCGTTCAAGAAGATCGTCGAGTCGTCGCCGTCGAGCCCGGCCCTCACTTACGAGCCGGGGCAGAGCGGCAGCGTCCCGGGTTCGTCGAGCTACTACCAGTGGCTCACGGTGGGCAAGGACTAGCACGCCCTCGCCTCGCCCCGACGGGCGAGCCGCCCGTTTACGGCATCGCCCCGCGATAGCGGTGATGGCGTGCCACGCTTCGCGCATGGATCTCTTTCGCGACATCCGCCAGGTCGCGGGAGAAGGGGAGCCGCGCGTGGTATCGCGCGAGGGCGTCCCGCCTCGTATCGAGGGCCATCACGTCGTCTGCGATCGACGCGTTCAGCTGGACGAGCGCGCGCAGGCGAGCCGCCTCGTCGAGGGGCGCAGGACCGGTCAGGTCTTCGAGATCGACCCACCAGAAGCGCGGCGCGCCCTGTCCCTGGAGTCGCACGCGCACGTTGCCGCCCTTCGCGTCGCGGTGGCCGAGACCCTGAGCGTGTTGCCCGACCAGCCAGTCGATCAGGGCAGCGCTGAGGCGCTTGGCCTCTTCCGGACTCGCTGGGCGCCACGCGTCGAGATCGACGTCGCCGACCGATTCGAGCAGGAGCAGGCTCTCGGGCACGTGGCCCGGCGCGCGGCGCTCGAGGAAGGCGAGGGCCGGCGCCGCACGCTCCGAGACGAGTCGGTCCCGCTCGCCGAGCCGGAATGCCCGCGCCGCGGTCGACCCCCGGCCGCGGTCCGCGATCGCTCGGCGGAGGCTGCCGGCATCGACATGCTTCCGGATCCAGCGCGCGTCGCCTCGTTCGAGGCCTTCGATCGTGACGCGACCCTCGCGGCGCGGCGCCTCACGATGGGTGGCTTCGGCGTCGAGGAGTGCCTCGGTCAGCAGGGAGGCGTCGAGGTGTCGCACGCCCACGCCAGTCCACCCGCCCGGGGCCGTGAGGCGCTGCCAGTCCTCGCCGATCCGATGGAAGCGGCGCGCGCGCCCACGGGCGTGATCCGCCAGGAAGCGGCGTCGTGCGTCGTCGAGGCGGGAGTAGGGGGCGAAGTGGGTGGCGAGGGTGTCGAGCGATGCCGCGGGGAGGACCGGGACGAGGGAGTGGAGCAAGTGCGCAGGGTCCTGACTCCGCGCCACGTCGCGCGTCGTGCGGCGAACGCGGCCCAGGTCGAGAAGGTGGATATCGTCCGCCGCCGAGACGCGCAGGTTGCCGGCGTGCAGGTCGCCGTGGACGAAGCCCGCCTCGTGGAGCGCACGAATCGTTTCGGCGAGGCGTGCGAAGAGCGGGTCGCGTTCCTCGCCGGGAAGGTCCGCCAGGCGTTCGAGAAGCGGCGCTTCCCCGACGTGGGTCATGACCACGACGCGGTCGCCCTGCATCGTCCGCCCCCATGCGAGCGGTTCCGGGACCGGCAGCCCGGCAGCGTGAAGGGCGGTCAGCGCCCGCCATTCCCGGGCGTCGGCGGTCCGTCCCAGGAGTCGGTCGCGCTGCTGCCGGATGGGCGGTGTGCGTGGAGCGAACCACTTGAGTACGAGCGGCTGGGGTTCGGGGGCGTGGACCGCGAGGGATTCGATCCAGCGATGGGGACCGGTATGGAGCCGTTCGCTCGTGGCTCCGTTCGCGCGTGCGACGTTGATCGCGGCGCAACGTCTCGACTCTCCCGCAATCCACCGGATGGTCCGTCCGTCCCTCATCGCGCCGCGGCCCGGCGTTCGAAGATCGACGCGTACTCGGCGCGCAGCGCTCTCGTGTGGCTCGGCCAGTCGAGCTGCCTCGCCCGCTCGCGAAGGGCGCTGCCCCGCCTTCGCCGCTCGTCGGCATCGGCGAGTCTGGCGAGGCTCGCGGCGAGCGCATGGGCGTCGTCCGCGCGGTCGAGCGCGATCAGCTCCGACCCCAGCCATTCGCTCGCCCCGTTGGCCCGGGTGGTGACGATCGCGCGGCCCGCGGCGGCGGCTTCGAGGGTCGCGTTGGCAAAAGGGTCATACCGCGTCGGGAGCACGACGCCGTCCACCGCGGCATAGACGGTCGGCATGTCGGCGCGTCGGCCGAGGAAACGCACGCGTCCCTCGACCCCAGCGGCGCGGACCCGAGCCTGCCACGGCGCCGGCGCATCTCCTCCGGCGACCCAGAGGATCTCGTGCTCGGGCCGGGTAGCGAGCGCGCGGAGCGCTGTGTCGAGCCCTTTCCGGTGCCAGCCGGAGGCAGGCAGCAGCCAGACGAGCGCATCGTTGGCGGCGTGTTCGTTTCGGAGCATCGCCGCGGCAGCCGCGTTCGGCTCCGGCGCGAAGGTCTCGAAATCGACGGCGTTCGGAAGGAGCAGGATCCGCTCCCTCGCCACGCCGTGCTCTCGCTCGAGCACGTCCGCGACCAGACGCGAGGCGCACTGGATTCGCTGCGGGCTGCGCTCGAAGACGTCGCGTTCGACGGCGAAGCGAACGCGGTAGCGCGGGGAGAGGGTGCGCAGCCGGCCTCGGGCGCCGGGGTGGGTCCGTCGGAGCCAGTCACGGTGGCTTCCGCCCCCGGCGCGAAAGAGGTCCTGGGTCCGGGTGTGCGAGAAGCCATGAACGACGTCGAAGTCCGAGCGGGCGAGGCGCGCCGTGACCCGCGCGGAGAAGCGCGCGATCCGGAGGGGCTGCCAGGTGCGGGGTGCCGGGATCCGTTCCGTCGGGACCTCGGTCCGTGCGTCGATCTCTCGTGCGAGCACCGTCACGTCCTCGTCCTGCCGCGCGAGCTCGTGCGCGACCTGCCAGGCCACGTTCTCGACCCCGCCGGCGCCGGGCAGGAAGCGTTCGATCACGAGTGCGATGCGCAGGGCGGAATCCTCGTCTTGGACCGGCGAGGGTATCCGTCCGCCGCGACGGTGGCGAACCTCTGGCGTTCCGCGGTGTCCCTCCGGCCGGAGGAGGCGTGGCGGTCACGTCGGGCATTCGCCAACCTTTCGGGCCGACCTTCGGTCTATTCGAAGTCGGCCTCGGCGGCGCTGTCGAACCCGGCGCTTCCACGATCCACCCGACGGAGCGGAACTCGACCCCGATGCCTCGAAGAGATGGAAGCACGTCGACCGCCGAGCCCGTCGCCGCGACGCCGTCGTCGGCGAAGTCTCGACGGGCGGGCAGCGCGCGCCGCAAGGCCGCGGGCGAGAAGCGAGGGACGAGCGCCGAGAAGCGGCAGCTGATCCTCGACACCGCGATTCAGGTCTTCGCCGAGAAGGGCTACCCGGATACCCGGATTTCCGACATCGCCAAGCGCGCCGAGATCGCGTACGGCCTCGTCTACCATTACTTCAAGAACAAGGAAGAGATCCTCGACACGATCTTCCTGGAGCGATGGGGCGAGTTCATCTCCGACGTCCGTGCGATCGCCGGCGACGACGGGCCGGTCGAGGAAAAGCTCCGCTCGATCGCCGAGGGCATCCTGTCGGCCCACAAGCGACAGCCCGAGTGGGTGAAGATCCTGATCTTCGAGATCCAGCGCAGCCAGCGCATGCTCGGTCGGGACCGGATGGAGACCATCGGCGAACTCTTCGAGGCGATCGCCGGCATCCTTCGAGAAGGTCAGGCCCGTGGCGAACTCCGCACGGACCTCGACCCCGAAGTGGCCTGCTACATCTTCGTAGGGGGGCTCGATACGGTGATGACGAGCCGCGTTCTCGCGCTCATGCCGGTCGACGAGTCGTCGCCGGAGGCGGAGGGCGCCCACTACGTGCAGCTCGCCAAGACGGTGGTCGATCTCTTCGTGCGGGGCATGGCGACCCCTGCGGACTGAACACGGCCGATGCGGGATATTCTTCGACAGGACGATCGGGACGAGGGGGGGAATCATTGTCTTCATCGGATAGAACGAGTGGGCGCGCCGGGACGAGTCCGGCCATCCGCGTCGCCGGACTCGCGAAGCGCTACGGTGACTTCGAAGCCGTGCGCGGTCTCGACTTCGAGGTCGCACCGGGGGAGGTCGTCGGCTTTCTCGGGCCGAACGGCGCCGGCAAGACCACGACCATGCGCATGCTCACCGGCTTCCTGCCTGCGACCGACGGCGAGGCGGTGATCGCCGGCCTCGACATCTTCACCGACGCTACTCCGGCGCGGCGCGCGATCGGCTATCTGCCGGAGACGCCGCCGCTCTATCCGGAGATGACGCCGGCGAGCTACGTGACCTTCGTGGCGAAGATCAAGGACGTGCCCCGCGGCGAGCGCGTCGCCCGGGTCGAGCAGGCGCTCGAACGATGCGGACTGCTCGACGTGCGCGACCGCGAGATCCGGCAGCTCTCGAAGGGGTATCGCCAGCGCGTCGGTCTCGCTCAGGCGATCGTGCACGAGCCCGCGGTGCTCGTCCTCGACGAGCCGACGGTGGGGCTCGACCCGATCCAGATCCGGGAGATTCGGACGCTCATCCGGGATCTCGCATCGACTGGCGGGCAGACGGTCCTGCTCTCGACGCACATCCTCGCGGAGGTCGAGGCGATTTGTCAGCGCGTGATCCTGATCGACCGCGGACGCAAGGTCCTCGATCAGTCGATCGCCGAGCTGACGGCCGACGGCGGCTCGCTCGAAGAGGTCTTCACCCGGGTATTGACCCGGGACGAGGCAGATGAAGCCGGGGAGGCGGCCTAGCATGCATGCGCTGACTATCGCCGGTCGCGAGCTGAGGGCGCTTTTCGTCTCGCCCGTGGCGTACGTCGTCCTCACGCTCTGGAGCGTGATCGCGGGGACCTTCTTCCTGGCGAGCCTGATCGGCTTCCAGGAGCGGATGATGCAGCTGCAGCAGTTCCAGATGCTGCAGCAGATCCAGGAGACGAACCTGAACGACCAGCTGATCGAGCCCTTCATCGGCTCGATGTGGGTGATTCTGCTCTTCCTCCTGCCCGCGGTCACGATGGGCCTCGTCTCGAGCGAGAAGGCGAACGGAACGGAGGAGCTCCTGTTGACGAGCCCGATCTCGATCTGGGACATCGTCCTCGGCAAGTTCCTCGCGGGCTCGGGCTTCGTCTTCGTGATGACCGCGATCATCGCGTTCTTTCCGATGCTGCTCTTCGTCTACGGCGAACCGGAGCTCGGGAAGACCGTGTCGGGTCTCGTCTGCCTCCTGCTGGTGAGCATGACCTATGTCGCCGTCGGCGTTTTCGCGTCCTCCGTAACACGGAGTCAGCTGATCGCGTTCGTGCTCACGCTGGTCCTGCTCGTGATGCTCGGCTTGATGCTGCCCTTCCTGGTCGACATCACGCTGGCCGGGAGCGGGGTGGGGCGCGACTCCGGTATCTCCCAGGTGGTTCAGTGGATCGCGACCGGAAGCCACGTCGACCGCATGTTGCGCGGTCTCGTCGACACGGCGGACCTGGCCTACTTCGCGATCTCGAGCGCGGTGTTCCTGCTGCTCTCGAAGGCCGTGATCGAATCCGCGAGGTGGCGATAGATGACGGGTGTGGCTGCTCTCCTCGCCGGTCTCGGTGTCGTCGCCATCGGGTTCGGATTGCTGTCGGCGCTCCTGGCGTTCCTCCAACCCTTCACCGATCCGCTGTGGATCGCCGCGAACCTCGTGCTCGGGGTCGTGTTTCTCGGCGCCGCGGTCTTCATGAGTCTGGACTCGCTTCGGGAACGCATGCAGTCCGGCGGCGGGCGTCGCGCGGGCAAGTACGGGACCTCCGCGGTGCTCGGCACCGTCCTCGGGGTCGTGATCCTGGGCCTTCTCGGATTCCTTTCGAGTCGCTACCACCATCGCTTCGACGTCAGCGAAGCCGGCGTCCATACGCTCTCGCAGCAGACGACGGAGCTCCTCGCGTCCCTCGAAGAGGACGTGACGATGACGGGCTTCTTCAGCGAGATGCAATCGCCCGAAGCCGCGGCGCTCCTCGATCGATACGCGTTCGCATCGGGGCGGGTTTCGATTCGCCACGTCGACCCCAACGAGGATCCGATCCTCGTCGAAGAACTCGGCCTCGACGCCGAGATGCTCTCCCGCGGCGTGATCCACATCGCGCTCGCCTCGGGGGAGCAGACGAGCCTCTCGGAGTTCAGCGCCGCGAACTTCGAGCCGGACGTGACGAACGCGCTGGTCAAGCTCGTGAAGAGCACGGGCAAGAAGGTCTACTTTCTGGTCGGCCACAACGAGCGGCCGATCGCCGGGGACGAAGAGGGCGAGGCCTTCGCCCGGGCCGCCGAGAGCTACGGCCGGGCGGCTGCGGCGCTCGCGAACGAGACCTATGCCGTCGAGTCGCTCCTGCTGACCTCGCTCGAAGCGGTGCCCGACGACGCGTCGACGGTCGTGATCGCCGGCCCGACCCGGCCCTACCTGCCTCACGAACTCGCGGCCCTCGAGGCCTACGTGGCCCGCGGCGGCGGCCTCTTCGTGGCGATCGATCCGCGTGCCCAGACGAACCTTTATACGCTCGCGGAGGCGTGGGGTGTCCGCTTCGGAGACGATGCGATCATCGACCGGCAGGCGGCGCTCTTCGGTCAGGCGACGACGCCGATTACGGACGACTACGACCCGGCCCATCCCATCACCGAGCTCTTCGCAGAGCCCTCGCTCTTTCCGATGGCGCGAAGCCTGGAACTCGACGAGGGCGCTTCCGGGCTCGACGTCCTGATCCGGACCGGTGAAGCGTCCTGGGCGGAGCGAAGCCTCGATGCGTCCAGGGAGAGCGGGACCGTCGAATACGACGAGCTCGACGTGCTCGGGCCCGTGCCGATCGCGGTGGCGGGCACGCCGGGCGGGGTCGGTCCCGACTCCGACCCCGTCTCGACCGGTCGCGTCGTCGTGCTGGGAGATTCCGACTTCGCGTCCAACGAGTATCTCGACACGCTGCGAAACAAGGACCTCTTCGTGAATGCGGTCAACTGGCTGGCGGGAGACTTCGTTTCGATCACCGTGCGTCCGAACGTGTCGCGGGCCTCGAGCTTCCAGATGTCACAGGGCGAGTTCCGTCGCATCCAGTTCCTGTCGCTCTTCATCCTGCCGGAGGCGATCGCGGTGGTCGGTGTCCTTACCTGGTGGTTCCGTCGCAAGGCGGGAGGCGCCGCGTGAATCCGCGCACGACTGGGATCCTCGCGGTCATCGCCCTCGCGCTCGGCCTCTTCGTCTGGTTTCACGAGATCGAGGGCGACGTCGCACGCCAGGCCGTCGCGGACGAAGAGAATCGGGTCTTCAGCGGCTTCGCCTCGGACGACATCGACGCCGTAGCGCTGACGACCCTCGATGGCGTCGAGGCCCGTTTCGAGCGCCGCGAGGGGCGCTGGTGGCTCGTCGATCCCAGGGTCGCGCGCGCGGACGCGACGGCGCTCGACGCGATCACGAACGCCCTCGCCAATCTGCCTAAGGAGGGCAGCCTCGCCGGAGGAAAAGACCCCGTGGCCTTCGAGCTCGGCACGGATCCCGGTGCGCGCGGCTTCGCACGCCGGACTGTGGGTTTCGAGGTGGCGGGAGAATCTCTGGGGCTGCGGGTCGGGCGAACGACGCCGGTCGGGGGACACCGCTACGTCGCGCGACTCGCGGACGATGACGTGGCCTACGTCGAGAGCTTCCGTGTCAACGCCTTCGAGCGGAACCTCTCGGACCTGCGTGACCGCAACATCTTCACCTTCGCGACCGACGACGTCGAGCGGATCTCGGTCACGGGCAGCGAGGGCCGCGAAGTGATCCTCGTCCGCGAGAACGGCACCTGGCGGCTGGTCGCGCCCTTCGGGGCCTTGGCAGATCAGGAGGTCGCGCGCGATCTGGTCACGAACCTCGCCCATCTGCGGGCGCGGGACTTCGTGGACGATCCCGAGGCGATCGATGCATCGCTCCGCGCGGAGACCGCCGTCCGCCTCGCCTGGAGGCTGTCGGGAGAGCAGACCGATTACGTGGCCCGCCTCGCAGGCACGACCGGCGACGCGCGTCTCTTCGAGACGAGCGCAGGGGACTGGATCTTCGTGGCGGAAGAGCGTGTGGGCGAATTCGCGACGGACGCCGATGCGTATCGGTTCAAGCGGCTCGCGGATTTCGATCTCGCTTCGGCCCGGCGTCTCGAGCTCCACTTCGCGAAAGAGGGGACAGCCCCCACGGCGGCACTCGACGTGGTGGCCGAGTTGCGAGCGGTCGGGTGGGCGAGCGATGACAGTCCTCTCGACCCCGATCGGATGACGCGGCTCGTCCGGGAGCTGTCGAACCTGCGCGCGACGGGGATCTTCGCCGACGAGGTCGGGGAGGCGGAACGTGCGGCGCTGGGCCTGTCGCCGCCGCGGGCGCGGCTGCGGGTCGAGGGCGGGACGGATCGCGAGCAGCCGGTCAGGATCCTCGCCGATCTCCGCTTCGGCCGCTTCGACCCGACGCGCGGCCTCCTCGTTCAACGCGACGACATGGACACGGTCTTCGTGATCGAGCCCGAACTCGCGGACGGGCTGCCCTATTCCGCCGCGCACTATCGCTTCGCGTTCGAGACGCCGGGGGCGGGCGCCGAGGAGGCGCCGCCGGAGGTCGATCCGCTGGAGGGGGTGCCGATGGACGGCGTGGGCGCGCCCTGAGCGGGCTCAGGGGGTTCGTACGATGCGTTCGAGCAGCGCGGCGTGCAGGGCGCCGTTCGAACTCGCGACCTCGCGGCCGCTCCGGTCCGGCGGACCGCCGACGAAATCGGTGACCCGGCCCCCGGCCTCTTCGAGGATCAGGTAACCCGCGGCGACGTCCCAGGGATGGAGCTTGAGCTCCCAGTAGGCGTCGACCCGACCGGCCGCGACGTAGCAGAGGTCGAGGGCGGCGCTTCCGTCCCGCCGGATTCCGCGAGCGCTCTTCACGACGTTGCGGAAGCTCTCGAGGTTGTCGTCTTCGCTCCGGTGGACGTCGTAGGCGAAGCCCGTGGCGACGAGGGCGCGGCCCCATTCGGTCTCGGGAGAGACGGCGAGGCGCCGGTCCCGGAGCCAGGCGCCGTCTCCCTGCACGGCTTCGAAGCGCTCGTCGAGCAGCGGGTCGTAGACGATGCCGATCGCGCGTTCGTAGTCCCCCTGCGCCGCACGGCGCTCGATCCCGATCGAGACGCAGAAGCGGGGGAAACCGTGCGCGAAGTTCGTGGTGCCGTCGAGGGGGTCGATGATCCAACGGAACGGAGCGTCGTGGTCCTCGCCGTGGCCTTCCTCCGCGAGGATCGCGTCGTCGGGGCGTGCCGCCTCGATGCCCTCCACGATCAGCTTCTCGCACGCGCGATCGACCTCGGTCACGAGATCGATCGACGCGCTCTTCGTGTCGATGCGGAGGTCCGTCTCGTAACGCTCGCGCTGGATCGCGCCGGCCCCTTCGGCGAGGTCGCGGGCGAGGTCGAGAATCGGGGCGAGGGCGTCATCGGACGCGACGAGAGGCATCAGGGACTCCGGGGCGCGCGGGGCGCTCAGTCGGCGTTCGGGAGGCGGTAGAAGCGCCGCGCGTTCCGCGTCGTGTGTTCGGCGACGGTCTCGACCGGGACGTCGTGGAGCTTCGCCAGGGTCTCTCCGACGACCGCGACCCAAGCGGGTTCGTTCCGCTTGCCCCGATGTCCCTGGGGCGCCAGGAAGGGCGCATCGGTCTCGACCATCAGACGATCGAGAGGAACCCCGGCTGCAGTCTCTCGCAGGTCGTCGCTCTTCTTGAAGGTCACGATTCCGGAGAACGAGACGTAGAAGCCTTGATCCATGGCGCGGCGCGCGAAATCGAGCGTTCCGGAGTAGCAGTGGAGTACGCCGGTCAAGGCATCCTGCCCCTCGGCGATCCAGATGTCGAGCAGCTCGTCGTAGGCATTCGGCTCGTCGCCGCGCACGT
Organism: Deltaproteobacteria bacterium; assembly: GCA_002709835.1. Lineage (GTDB taxonomy): Bacteria > Myxococcota_A > UBA9160 > UBA9160 > UBA4427 > UBA4427. Next base: position 42,154 of record PAQX01000024.1, on the reverse strand, counting down.
GGATCGTGACCGGGACGTCGAGCTCTCGGGCGAGGGCGACCTGTTCGGCAAAGACGGCCCGTTGCGTTTCGCGAGGGGAGTTCATGTAGTGGTAGTCGAGGCCGCACTCGCCGAGCGCCACCACGCGCGGATGGGCGAGCCATTCGCGAATCGCCGCGCGGTTCTCGTCATCGAGCTCCGCGGCTTCGTGAGGGTGGACGCCGACCGTCGCCCAGATCCGCCCGTCGGTCTCGGCGAGGGCGATCGCTTCGGCGTTTCCGGCAATTCCGTAGCCGGAGCCGATCGAGACGATCTCGTCGACGCCGCCTTCGAAGGTCCGTTCGAGGACGTCGGCCCGATCCTCGTCGAAGCGGTTCGCGGTCACGTGGCAATGGCTGTCGAGCCACATCGGTGGGGTTCCTTCGGGTGGGGCGCCGCGGGGCGCTGGTGCGCGAGGCTAGGCGGTCGCGTCGCGCAGGCCCAGTAGTAGTCGCTCGGCGACCATCTGCGGATTTGCGTTGCGCTGGATCAGGTCGCGCCTGAGCTGCTGGACGCTCCGGTAGGCATCGAGGGTCCGCACCGTCGGCGTGTCACCGCGCTCGACCCGCGCCTTCACGTCCTGTCGGAGCCACTCTGCGGAAACGTCGATCAGCTCGGTGACGCTCTCGGCAGCCACCGCGCGGGCACCGCGATAGTTCTCGGCGAAGTCGAGGACCTCGCCCACGCTTCGCCCGCGGAGTCCGTCGAGCATCGACACGATCTCGACCACGTCCTCCTCGGCATCGGGGCCGCGCAGGGCGCATGTTTCGTCACTCGGAAAGCGGATGCGGACGCTGCGCGAGCGGATCGTCGCGATGATCGCCGAGGCGCGACTCGCCACGAGGACCACACTCGTGTTCTCCGGGGGTTCCTCAGTCAGCCGAAGCAGGGCGTTCTGGGCCTGGGGATTCAGCCACTCGGCCCCGTTCACGATCGCGATGCGGCGGCCGCCTTCGTTCGCACCGAGGCGCAGCGCGTTCTGGATGTCCCGGATCTGCCCGATCGTGATTCGGGTGCCTTCGGCGCCTCGTTCGACGAAGAGGAGATCCGGGTGATCGCCCAGGTGTCGGTGGGTCGGGCCGCGCTCGCCCTTGCCGTCGAGAAGGATCGCTTCGGCTTCTTCGTCCTCACGCGACCGCAGGCAGGCGTTGCAGGACTCGCAAGGTCGACCGCCGACCGGGGCGGCGCAGACGAGGGCTCGGGCGAAGGTCTGGGCCGTGACGCTGGGGGCGGGGCCCGTCCCGGTGAAGAGATACGACGAGTGGACCCGGCCGTTCTCTACCGAGCGACGGAGGATTTCTGCCGGATCGTTTTCCCCGTGGGCCGTGCCTGCCATCGCGTCCGAGTCTAGCGGGCCCCTCTCGTGGCCGTCACGGCGGTGCAGAGCCCTCCGCAACCACAGGGCGCCTCGCGATTTTTTCGAGCGATTGCACTCAAGATGCACATGGCCTGCGTCGATAGCACGGGAGGCAGGCGAGTTACGGAGGCACCCCGGCGATGGCAATCAGCGGTTTCGGCAAAGGCAAGGAAGGCTCGACGACCTCCAGTGCGGGGCCGGCGGCCGGAGGCTTCGGCAACCTGACCGCCTTCATCGACCAGGGCTCGGAGTTCGAGGGGAAGCTCTCCTTCAAGGATACGGTCCGGATCGACGGCACTTTCAGCGGCGAGATCTCGAGCGACAACACGCTCATCGTCGGGGAGTCAGGCCAGATCACGGCGTCCATCCGCTCGGTCTGTGTCGTGATCAGCGGCCTCGTCGAAGGCGACATCATCACGAGCGAGCAGATCGTTCTTCACAAGACCGCGGTGGTGAACGGCAACCTCGATAGCCCGATCGTGATCATGGAGGAGGGCGCCCAGCTGAACGGCAACGTGAAGATGGGCAAGGCGGCGAGTCGCGCGAGCGCGCCGGCCGCGCCGAACGGCGGCGCCAAGGGCGACGACGCTTCGAACAACTAGACATTCAGTCGCGTCCTCGAGACGCGCGCAGTGAGCGAGGGGGCCGGCCCCGTCTTTCGCGTACAGCATGCGAGAGGCGGGGCCACTCTCTTTTGAGGCACCCGCTTCGTCTGCCGGCCTCGAGGACTAGAGCCGGAAGCGCTCGCTCAGTCCGCCTTCGGCGGTCCAGATCTCGAGGTCGCCGTCGCTGAGCCAGGCGATCTCGGCGGCACCATCTTCGTCCACGTCGACCGTGGCGACGAGGTCGAGGGCCGTGCTCGGGAGGGTGGCGCCGACCTGCCAGTCGATCGCGATCGGGGCGCCGACCGGCGTGTCCCGTGCGAATCCGAGGACGAGCGTGCCGTCGTCGGTTCGGGTCAGGAGGTCGTCACGGCCGTTGCCGTCGAGGTCGGCGATCGCGAGCAGTGTGGTGTCGGCGGGCTGGCCGATGCCCTCGGCGAGGCGCGGAGCGATGAGGCTCGCGCTCGAGAGGGAGAGGCCGCGGTCGGCGTCGATCCAGAGCAGCTCGGCGATCCCGTCGCCGTCGAAGTCCCCGTGGCCCGCGAGGGCCGTGTCCGCGAGCGCATGGGCCGGCGGCTGAGCCTCATCGTCGGCGTCGTTCATGATCCAGACGTCGCCGGTCACCGTGTCCTCGACGAGCCAGTCGCCCAGGCCATCGCCGTCGAAATCGGCGAGGCCGACGAAGCGCTCGGTCGCGTTCAGGCGGAGACCTTCGGTCAGGGTCGCGGGGAGATCGGTGGCGTCGAGGAATTCCTCGCCATCGGAGACGAAGAGCTGACCGGCGGGATCCTGCCAGACGAGCTCGCGGAGACCGTCGTCGTTCGCCCAGCCGGTCCCGGCGAGGGAGACACCCGCAGCGATCTCCGCGTCGACCTGTGCCTGGAGCCAGTCCCGCGCGTCGGTCGAGAGGCCCGCTTCCGGGAGCCGGGCATCGCCGCTGAGGAGCAACGCGCGAAGCGAATGCACGAGCTGAGTCAGCGCCGGCGCTTCGCCTTCGACCGCGCTCGTGTCCGCTTCCGTGTCGAGTTCCTCCGGCGTGTCGTTCGCGGCGAGGTCCGTCTCGGATGCGTCGGGTTCGTTCGCGGCGAGCTCCGTCTCGGGCGTGGCGACGGCGATGGGTACCGCGAGTCCCTGCGGTGCGCTCTGCGCGACGACAGCTCCGGCGGCCGCCTGGAAGATCACGGGCGGAGAGGCCGGCGAGTTGTCGCTCATCTCGCCGTTCGGGCTGACGGCGACGACCGTGATGCGGACGTTGTCGCCCGGCGCGCCGGCGATCTCGACAGACGGCGTCACGGCGATCGTGGAGAAAGCGAAGCCCGAGCCGTTGCGCGACTCGAAGACCATGTAGTTTTCGACCGGTCCTTGAGAGGGCGCCCAGGCGAGCTCTGCGACGGTCCTCCCGGGATCGAGATAGATCGGGTCGACGGCAAGCGCCGCGTCCGCGGCCGCGCTTCCACTGCCGCCGGTGCCCGTCGCGCTGCAGCCCGCGAGGGCGGTCAGCGCGAGGAAGAGGGCGCCGAAACGCACGAGTCGGGCACCCACGTCCTGAGCACTGCGCGAGGACGAAGCGAGGATGCGGTCGAGCGCTTCAAGGCGCGCGAAGTGCGAGCGACGGACGTGCACGGTCCCCCCATTCAGGCCCGGCAGTTCGGATGGATCCAGATATTCAGATGCGCTGATGAAGCTGGAATCGTAATCCGACAGCGTTGGAAGATCGAACCGGGGAAATGTCGTAACCACCGGGCGGATCGTTGTTTTCTCTCAGTTTCGGAGCGAGGCCCCGCTCTGGATGTGACATTCGTCATGGCGGGGCTCCAGGTGATCAAAAAACCGACATCCGTCCCGAAAACCCCCTATTTTGCGTGTGCGATTCCGGCATTTGAGGCGGAGCGAGCCTCGGGGTAGGCTCCGCCGCCCCATGAAGATCCAATTGCTCCTTTTCGGCTCCCTCCGCGAATCCGTCGGCCAATCCCGTCTCGAGGTCGATCTGCCCGAGGGCGCGACCCTGGCGGACCTGCGCGGCTGGCTGGCCGAGCGCAGCGAGATCGTCGAGAAGCTCGGCGAGCGCCTGGCGGCCAGCATCAACATGGAGGTGGCGGACCTCTCCGACGTCCTGGAGGACGGGGATGAGGTCGCCTTCCTTCCCCCGGTCGCCGGCGGAGACGGCAGCGTCAAGACGTGCACCATCTCCGAGACCGCGCTCGACGAGGCGGAGGTCGCCGCTCGCGTGGAGGGCCCGGACGCCGGGGGCGTCGTCTCGTTCGTCGGCCGGGTCCGCGATCACGCGCGCGGGCATTCGATCGAGCACCTCGAATACGAGGCCTATCCGGCGATGGCCGAGCGCGAGATGGAAAAGATCGTCGAAGAGGCCGCGCAGAAGTGGCCCGGCACGCGCGTCGCGATTGCCCACCGTGTCGGCCGACTGGAGATCGGGGACGCCGCGGTCGTCGTGGTCGCCGCTTCTGCCCATCGCGGCGAGGCCTTCGACGCCTGCCGCTTCGCGATCGATACCCTGAAGGTCACCGTCCCGATCTGGAAGCGCGAGGTCGCGACCGACGGCGCCTACTGGGTCGACGACCACGCCTGACGTCTTCGGCGCGCCCGCCTTTCCTTTCCAGGAGTCCGCTTTGAGCGACGAATCCGGCCACAAGCCCTCCCACCACAAGCATCACCACCGCACCGCGGCGCCCGAAAAGGTACCGACCGCGATCGTCACCGTGAGCGACACACGCACGCTCGAAACGGATACCGGTGGGGCCCTCGTCGAGGAGATGCTCGAGGCGGCAGGGCAGTCCGTCGCTGGACGAGAGATCGTGAAGGACGAGCCCGCGGCGATCGCTGCGGCGCTCGACGCCGCGATCGAGGACGATGCCTGTCGAGCCATCGTCTTCACCGGCGGCACCGGCGTCGCTCCGCGCGACGTCACGCCGGACACGATCGAACCGCTCCTCGAGCGGGTGGTGCCCGGCTTCGGTGAACTCTTCCGCATGCTCTCCTACGAGGACATCGGATCCGCTGCGATCCTCTCCCGCGCGCTCGCAGGGCTCAAGGCAGGCAAGGTCGTCTTCGTGATCCCCGGGTCCCGGGGCGCGGTGCGTCTCGCGATGGAGAAGCTGATCGTGCCGGAGCTCGGCCACCTGGCCGGCGAGGCCATCAAGACGCGCTGATCCCCGTGATCAAGCCCGCTCGCGCGGGGGCCGATAGGCGAGGCATGATTCGCCTTCTCCGGCCCGATGGAACCCGTGCGCACGCGACGCGCAGCGCGCGTGCAGCCTTCCTCTTCGCTTTCGCGGCGTCCGTCTTCGCAAGCAGGGTCGCGTTCGCAGAGATCCGGGTCTGGGTCGACGAAGCGGGCGTCACGCATTTCAGTGACGATCCGGGGACCGCGCCGGAGGCCTCGACCTCCCTCGATCGCGACGGCGGGATCGAGACGCTCCGGTCCGTGTGGGCCGACGGTGTGGTCGGCCCGCCGATCGAAGGCGGGCACGAGTCGAGCTTCGGGGACGACCGGGTCGCGCGACTCCTGCGCGGTGCCGGCGAAGACCTCCAGCGCGGCGAGGTGGCCCGAGCCGATTCGACCCTGCGCGGCGTCGTGCGCCTCGCCCCGGAACGACCCGAGGCGCATTGGTACCTCTCGGGCCTCGCCCGCTCGCGGGGTCGCTTCTCGGCCGCCGAGCATCACCTTCGTCGGTTTCTCGATACGGCGGGGCCGGGCCTCGAAGCCTGGCGGGGGCGGGCGCGGGAGCGACTCGCGGCGATCGAAGACGAGCGGACCCTCGCCGATCCCGAAGCCCTCGACGGTCCGCTCGAACTCGAGACCATCCGCGGGGAGCACTTCCGCCTCCAGTTGGACGCGCGGCTCGGTCAGGTTTCCGGAGACTATGCGACCNAAGTCCTGGGCTTCCTCCGCGAAGCGCGCCGAGACGTTTCGGNNTCGNTCGGGGTCGAGCCCCTCGAGCCNCTCGGCGTCGTTCTCTANGGCCGCGCGGCTTACGTCCGGGCTCACGCGCACCGCTTCTCGTTCCAGACGATCGGCTTCTTCGACGGGNGGATCCACGTCGCTTCGCCGGCTCATCCCACCGAATCGCTCCGAGGGGTGCTGTTTCACGAGTACACCCACGCGGTCTTTCGCGAGGTGACCGGAGGCGACCGTCCTTACTGGCTCAATGAAGGGTTCGCCGAGCAGATCGAGCGCGCCTCTCGCGGGCGGGCAGTCTCGACCCGCAGCGAGCGGGCGGCGCTCCGCGCGAACGTCGAGCTGGGCGCGTGGATCCCGCTCGGGTCGATCGCCGACAGCTTCGCGGGTCTCGACGATCAAGAGGCCCGCAACGCCTACCTCCAATCGGTGGTCACGGTCGGCTTTATCCACGATCAGACGAACGTCGAACAGCGCCGCCGACTCCTCGAACGGATCGGGTCGGGTTTCTCGGTCGATCAGGCGCTCCATGAGGTGATGGGCGTCGATACCGAGGGGCTCGACGCCGCGGTGCGCGCCCATCTGCAGCGCGAATTCCCGGAATGGGCGACGCCGGCGAACGTGCCGGAGGGCGCGCTCTCCCCGATGCGCTAGTCGGCGATTTCCACCCGTTCGAACCGGACGCGATCACCGATTCGCCAGCCGCTCGCGCCGGCATATCCGGCCGGGACCTCGAGCACCGCATCCGCGGCCTCCCGCGGCCGGACCCTCGGGCCGTTTCCGCCGGGCTCAAAGGGCACGTTCGGGTGGAGGTCGATGATCCGGCCGTCGCGAATCCACACGATGTCGATCGCGAAGCGCATGCCTTTCATCCAGAAGGTCAGCATGCGCGCGCGCGGGTACGGGAAGTACATGCCCGAGTCCCAGGCCAGTGAGTCGCGATAGCCGAGGCCCCGTTCCTGCTTCGCGGGGGTGTCGGCTATCTCGACCGCGACTTCGCGCGCCCCGATTCGAACCCAGCCCTCCGGTTCTTCGACCGGGGCGCGTTCGAGGCTCGCGGGGCAACCAGCGAGCGCGAGCGTCGCGATCACGGCGAGGGCGAAGCCGGGCAGGGCGCGCGTCACGAACCGCCGCCCCCGGCGTAGTACTCGAAGTCCACGAGGTTTTCTTCCATGTAGCTGCGCAACCTTTTTACGAGCTTGGCTTCCAGCTGGCGCACGCGCTCCCGCGAAACCGCGAACTCTTCGCCGAGGTCCGCCAGAGTGCGCGGCTCCTCCGCGAGGATCCGCTCGTCGAGGATCTGGCGGTCCCGGGCTTCGAGGCTCTCGGCGAACTCGGCGATCTTCCCGAGGAAGACCTCCCGGAGCTCGTTGGCTCCGACCGTCGCTTCGCTGCTGATCCCCGGTGCCGCCATCCGGTCACCGAAGGTCATGCCGTCACTCTCGTCACTCCGGACGGGCGCGTCGAAGGAGACGTCCGGACGCGCGAGTCGCGCCTCCATGTCGATCACGTCGTCCTCGGAGACCTCGAGGCGCTCCGCGAGGAGCCGCGGCTCGACCTCGTAGCCCTGTCGCTCGAGCTCGCGCTTCTCTTTGTTGAGGCGGAAGAAGAGCTTGCGGGACGCGCGGGTCGTCCCGAGCCGGACGCTGCGCATGTTGTCGAGGATGTACTTGAGGATGTAGGCCCGGATCCAGTAGACGGCGTAGGACGAGAGCTTGACGCCCTGGTAGGGATCGAAGCGCTGGACCGCCTCCATCAGGCCGACGTTGCCTTCCTGGATCAGGTCGAGGGTATTCGTCCAGGCGCGGCGGTATTCCATCGAAATCTTCACCACGAGGCGGAGATTCGCGAGGACGAGCTGCTTGGCCGCATCGACGTCGCCGTCCTCGACCCACTTCACGGCGAGCTCGTGCTCCTCCTCGCGCGAGATCGGCGCGTGATGGCGGAGCTGGGACATGTAGGCTGTGAGTGCACTGGCCTGAGACACGCCGGGCGCCTTCGGATCGGCAGGCACCGGGAGCGTGGGCGAAGCTCCGTCGTCCCCTTCGTCGGCCTCCGTCGGGACGGCGGAGACGGGGATCGTGTCGGCATCATCGTCGGCCTGCTCGCGCGCGAGGGCCTCGATCTCGATCGCCGCGGCCTCGATCACCGCGTCGGGGCTGACCTCGGGTGCACCCTCCTCGTCAGAGGGGGCGAGCTCGATTTCGGGTTCGATGGGGCGGGAGGGCATGGCTTCGTCGGGGCTGAGGGTAGCAGAGCGAAAGACGGTGCCCGAAATCGGAGCGCCCCTTCGGGCGGGAGGGGCAGGCGTGCCGGCGGAGGTCCGTCGGCCTAGTTCGCCGCCAGAGAACCGATGAAGGCGACGAGGTCGTCCAGGTCGTCGTCGCTCAAGCCCGGGGTCGGGCCCATCATCTGGGAGCCCCCGAACACGAGGGCGCCACGCACGATCACGTTCCTCAGGTCGTGGCGGGTGCCAGTCTGGCCGTCCTTGTCGGTGTCGAGCTTGAACGCCTCCGCCGGATTCGACCAGTCACCCGGGGACTTGTCGATCTTCTCCAACGAAAGCCCGACGGGGCCATCTCCGCGTCCGCTCAGTCCGTGACACTGAGTGCATTCCGCCTGCTCGTAGATCTTTCGGCCGCGCGCGGCGTCGCCGGGTTCGGCCGCGGCGACCGCGGGCGCGAGGAGGCTCGCGAGGAAGACCATGAGCACGTGCTTTGCGGGAAGGCGTCTGGACATCGGCTCCACCATCGTCTCGCTCGGAAGGGACCGAACGGGGCGTCGTAAGCGGGTGAGTCGTCGCGAAAGGGTCGCGGGTTCCCGCCCCTCGCTCGAATGAGCGAGGTCCCGTGCTCGCGGCGCAGAAAATAGCGAAACGCGCGGCGCCCCGAGGAGGGCACACCGCGCGCTTCGAATTCGCACTCGCGAAGCAGCTCCGAGTCGAAGCCGCGCGGACGCGACGACTACTCCTTGAGGGAGCGGATGAACGCGATGAGGTTGGAGATGTCGTCGTCGGAGAGCGTCGGGTTCGGGGCCATGAGCGGGTTGCCACCGTAGGGCGCGGCGCCGTTCCGGATCACCTCGGCGAGGTCCGCATCGGTGCCCACTTCGCCGTCCTTGTTCGTGTCGAACTTGAACTCGCCGACCGTGAAGTCGCGCGGAGCCGGCTGACCGGCCGCGGCCAGCGCCTTGCCCGTCGGGCCATCGCCCTTGCCGCCTTCGCCGTGGCAGGAGACGCAGACGCCGAAGTTCGTCTTGCCGGCGGCGGCGTCCCCGGCGAAGGAAACGCCGGGAAGGACGAAGGCAGCGAGCAGGATCGCGGTCGAGAGGATTCGAGTCATGGGTTTCTCTTGTTGGGTCGATCCCGGTCCCTGGCGCCGAGGCGCCAGCGGGATCCGGGTCGGGGCCGATCTCGTCGATCGGGTTGAATTCATCTGGATGGGTGAGCGACGGGCGCGCTCGGCAGCGGGGAGCGCGGGGAAAGGCCGAGAGCGGTTTCCCCCAGGTCGTTTCGCGGCACAGGATGGGTCTCGGAATCGGGCAGCGTCCAGAGGTGCAACGGAAGGTTGCGTTCCCGCAGCCACGCTGGCCGAGCGCGCGCTGCGCACTCGACCCCTGAATGCGCGGTCCACGAGAAACGACACACGCTTCTGGGCACGCGTGTCCTCGTTCGTTCGGGCGAACCTTCGAGGGAGCCTAGGCCCGGCGGAACGCGGAACCTATTCGGATCGCGCGCGCACCCATTCGGTGAGCATGCGTACACCGACCCCGGTTCCGCCGCCGATGTGGAGCGGCGTTCCGATGTTGCTCATCCCGGAGCCGGCGATGTCGAGGTGGACCCAGGGCGTGTCGCCGACGAAGCCCTGCAGGAAGGCCCCTGCGGTGGACACGCCGCCGCTCGGGCCGCCTGAGTTCTTCCAGTCCGCGACCTTCGAACGCATGGCCTTGGTGTGCGCATCGAGCAGCGGCATCGGCCAAACGGTCTCGCCGACGGCGTCCCCCGCGGCCTGCAACTCCGTCAGCACGCCGTCGTCGTTACCGAGGCCGGCGGTCGCGTGGGGGCCGAAGGCCATCATCGCGGCGCCGGTCAGGGTCGCGATGTCGATCATCGCATCGGGTTTGAAGGTCTTCACCGCGTGATCGAGCGCATCCGCCATGACGAGTCGTCCCTCGGCGTCGGTATTCACGATCTCGATCGTCTGGCCCGAAGCCGACTCGATGATGTCGCTCGGTCGATAGGCCATGTGGCTCGGCATGTTCTCCGCCGCGGCCAGGAGGCCGACGACGTGGATCGGAAGATCCAGCAGCGCGATCGCCTTCATGGCACCGAAGACCGCCGCGGCGCCCGACATGTCGTGCTTCATCTCAAGCATGCCACCCGCGCTCTTGAGCGAGAGGCCGCCGGAGTCGAAGGTGATGCCCTTCCCGATCAGAGCCAGGGTGCCCTTGCGCTTTCGGGCGGCGGTGGCGCCATGCTCGAGGACGACCATGCGCGGCGGGCGTTCGCTGCCCTGACCGACCGCGAGGATCGCGCCCATGCCGCGCTTTTCCATCTCCGTCACGTTCATGACGGAGCACTTGAGACCGACCTGCCGCGCCATCTTGCGCGCCTCGCGGGCGAGGGATTCGGGGTAGATCGAGTTCGGGGGCTCGTTCGAGAGGTCCCGCGCCTCCAGCTGGCACTCGGCGATCTGGACGGCCCGCTTCGTCTCCGCGCGCAGTCCGGCGAGGCCCTTGACCTTACGCACGGTCACGATCCGAAGGCGCTTCACGGGAGCTCTCTTGTTCTTACGGGCGCCCGACTTGTAGCGGTCGAAGGTGTAGGCCCCGAGGAGGGCGCCTTCGGCGATCAGGGGCACGGCCTTCTCCGGGGCGAGTCCTGCCCCCGGCGGCACGACCAGGGCGACGCGACCGCGCCCCTCGCGGTTGGCCTCGCGGCCGACGCGGCCCCCGAACTCGCGCAGGCGCGCGTCGTCGATCCCCTCGCCGTCGCCGAGGCCTAGGAAGACCACGCGCACGATGTCGCCGCCCTTCGGGCCGTAGATCGGAAGACGGTCCCCCGCTCCAGCCTTGAAGTCTCCGCTCTCGATCGCGTCGGAGAGGCGGCCCCCCATGCGCCGGTCGAGCGCGGACAGGCCCTGGGGCAGGGTCTTGGGGGTCTCGCCCCGGCGCGTGATCGGGATCACCACCGTATCGGCCTTGATCTCGCCGACGCCGCCCGCATCCATCTGGATTCGCATGGTCATGGGTATCTATCTCCCCTAATTTTCGCGGCACCGTGTTGCGCGACCCGGTGTCGGTTGGACTTTATCGGCTGCCGCGCCGCGAGGTCTGAGTGTGTGTCTGGCGCTAGGGGGGTGTCGCCATGAGTTTCGACCTGATCGACCTGATCATGCAGGCCGGTCTGATCGTGAAGCTCGTCCTTCTCGTTCTGCTCGTCTTTTCCGTTTCCTCGCTCACGATCATCGTCGTGAAGTGGTGGGAGCTTCGAGCTGCCGATCAGGATAGCGAGGCCTTTCTCGAGGTCTATCGGCGCGAGGGCATCGCGGAAGCGTTCGATGCGGCCCGCCATCTCGACCGGAGCCCGCTCGCCGTCGTGTTCCTGACGACCGGAAGTGAGCTTCAGGCTGCGCGGGAGCGCGACGCCGGGGACTGCTCCCGGGACAGTCTGGTCACCCAGCTCGAGCGGTCGATCGCATGGAACGCGACCGCTCAGGTCCGCCGCCTCGAGCGGGGTATGCCGTTCCTGGCGACCACGGGCAGCGCCACGCCCTTCATCGGTCTCTTCGGAACCGTCGTCGGCATCATCGCCGCCTTCCAGTCCATCGGAGAGGCCGGGCAGGCTTCGCTCGCCGTCGTCGGCCCGGGCATCGCCGAGGCGTTGGTCGCGACCGCGGTCGGCTTGCTCGCCGCGATTCCCGCGACGATCGCCTACAACGCGTTCGGCGGCCGGATCGACGGGTTGCTCGCGATGCTCGAGCGCTTCACGAACCAGTTTGAAGAAGACGTCGATCGCATGGTTCGGTCGAGTGCGCCGACCGCCGCTGCTGCGCCCGTCGTGGGGCAGGACTGAGGGGGCCGGGTGGGCGTCACGCTCAAACGATCCGGGGGACGGCGCGGCAACGGCGAGATCAACGTCACGCCCTTCGTCGACGTCGTCCTCGTCCTCCTGATCATCTTCATGGTCACCGCGCCGCTCATGCTCCAGGGCATGGACGTGAACCTGCCTGAAACGTCGACCCAGCCCATCCGCATGCCGAACGCTCCCCTCGTGCTGACGGTGACGAAGGAGGGACAGTATTCCCTCGCGCGGAAGATCATTCTGCTCGACGAGCTGCAAGCGCGGCTCGAAGCCGTGTTCGAAGCGCGCGGCTCGAAGGAGGTCTTCCTTCGCGCCGACGAGGCGGCCCCGTACGGTGTCGTGGTCGAAGCGATGGCCGCCGCGCGTCGCGCCGGGGCAACCCGGCTCGGGATCGTGACCGAGGAAGAACGTTGACCGCGGACTTCGCGGCCTGGCACGACGAGCACCTGCTCGATCACCGCAGACGATTGCGGACCGCGGGGTGCGTGTCCCTCGCGATTCACGGCGTGATGCTCGCGCTCTTCGCGGCGGCCCCACCGGCCCCCGTCGTCGAGATTCCTGACTACGTCGCGGTCGACCTCGTAGCCGCGCCGCCCGCGCGGCCCGCGCGGGCGAAGGCCCCGCCGCCTGCGGCCGCCGAGCCGCCGGCCCCCGCCCCGAAACCGCCTGCGGCCGCCGAGCCGCCGCCCCCCGCGCCTGCGCCGCCGCCGGTCGCGAAGGCGCCGGTTCAGGTCCTGCCGGAGGAGACGCCGGGGAGGATCCGCAAGGCGAAGCCCGAGCCGGAGCTGTCGAAGGCGAAGCCTGAGCCGAAACCGGAGACACGGCCCGCGCCGCGTCGGCGTCGCCGTGCGGAGCCCGAAGAGCAGGTCTCCCTGGAAGATCTGCTCGCGGCGGAGGGACCCGACGAGGCCACCTCGATGCTTCGCCGCGAAGAAGAGGCGCCCGAAACCGACGCACAATCGTCCGGCAGGCCCGGGCCCGGCCTCCATGTCTCCCCCGAGCAGCTCGCGTGGGATCGAGAAGTGATCTCCCGGATCTCGAACCGTTTCGTCGACCTCGCGCGCTACCGCGGGCGGGGGCTCGTCGTCCGGTTCCGTATCCGCGTCGGTCCGACCGGGGAATTGATCGGGGATCCGGTGCTCCTTTCTACGTCCGGCGACGTCGCGTTCGACGACAGCGCTCTCTCCGCGGTCCTGATCGCCGGCCCCTTTCCCCCGCCGCTCACCCCCGAGCCGCGCGTCCTTTCCCTTCGACCGGAAGCTGCCGCGCGTTAGGCGCGGGGCTCCTCGCCCCTGAGGTCCTCCTCGATGCAACTCTCGAAGCGATTTCTTTTCGTCCTGCTCGGCGGGGTCCTGCTGGTGGTGCCCCAGGGGATCGCGAACGATCTCTCGGACGAGCAGGGGCCGCTGCCGACGCTCGAGATCACGCCCGGAGGCGCGCGCTCCTTCCGGGCCGCGGTGCTTCGGTTCCGCGAGGTCGGGGCGCCGGTCGGGGAGGAGCGGATCGAGGCACTGCGCGATGAGATCGAGCGCGGGCTCACTTTCTCGAGCGAAGTGCTGCCGCTCGCGCACGCCGCCTATCTCGGTCCGGAGCAGTCGCCCGGGGAGGGCGAGCGGATCGACTGCGACGCGTGGAAACAGAGTGGGGCCGACACGCTCGTGTTAGGCGAGGTCCGGCGCGAGGCGGCCCAGCTTCGTGCGGATTTGCGGATCTTCGACGTCGCGCGGTGCTCGGACCTCAAGACCGGGACCGTGCTCGCAGATCGAAACAAGCTCGCGCCGGCGGGGCGGACCATCGCGGACGAAGTCGTCGAGGCGGTGACCGGAATTCGCGGCGTGTCGGCCACGGAGATCGCCTTCCTTTCCGACCGGACGGGCGACCGTGAGATCTACGTCATGAGCGCGGACGGTCGTGATCAGCGACCCGCCAGCGCGAGTGGCACGCTCAAGATGTTCCCGGAGTGGACGCCGGACGGGCGCGCGATCCTCTTCACCAACTACGACGGAGGCCCGCCCGGCTTCACGATCATCTCGCGCTCGCCCAAGGAGATTCAGGCCGGTCCGATCCTGCGCTCCCTGTTGGAGGGGCTGCCGAAGTACCGCGGGCGCTTCGATCCGAGCGGGGAAGAACTCGCGATGGTTTCGAGCGTGGACGGTGCGGCGGAGATCTTTCGCGTCCGCCGGAAGGACTCCGAACCGCGGCGGCTCACGAACCATCCCGCGATCGACATTTCTCCGTCGTGGTCCCCGGATGGCCGACAGATCGTCTTCTGCTCCGACCGGAGCGGGGCGCCGCAGCTCTACATCATGGACCGCGACGGCGGAAATCTGCGGCGTCTCACGTACACCGGGGCCTACAACGCCTCGCCGGTCTGGTCTCCCGACGGCAAGTGGATCGCCTACGAGACCCGGGTTCGGGGGCAGTTCGACATCTGGCTGATCGACCCGTCGGGACAGGTCAATTTTCCGATCGTCCAACACGCTCGGAGCGACGAGGCGCCGTCTTGGTCGCCCGATGGGCGGAAGATCGCCTTCAGCTCGTCGCGCCGCGGCCGGTTCGACATCTACGTGATGGACTGGAACGGCGAGAACCTGCAGCGGATGACGATGCGGGCGGGGAAGAACATCCAGCCGGATTGGGGCCCGCGGGCGCGCTGAGCGGCCCGACGGGGCTCCCGACGGGGACGGGAATTCAGCCCACGGGTTAGGGAAACGCCCGAGTCGCCCTTCGAGGAGGCTGCTAGACTCCGCGCCCCTCGGAACCGGGCCATCGTGCTCCGGAGGGCCGGGGCACAGCGATCGAGGGGATCGACGAAGTGATGCAGAAGCCGACGAAGACGCAGCTCCTCCGTTCGGCCGGCGAAGTCCGGCCCGCGCGGCGTGCCCTCTTTCTCGCGATCGTCCTCACGGTCGTCGCGCTCGCGGGCTGCGTGAGCAAGGGAGATTTCCTGCGCCTGCAGGAGCGCGTCGCCCGCATGGACGCGATCGAGCAGGACAGCCCCGATCCCTTCGCGCGGATCGCGCGGCTCTCCGCCGACGTGGAAGCCCTCCGCCAGGAGGTGCGGGACCTGCAAGGAGAGCTCGAGCTCGCGCGCAAGGAAGCGGCGGATGCTCTCGAGGAAGTCCGCCGCACGCGATCGGTGATCGCCGAGGGCGGGGCCGCCGGGACGAGCGAAGCGGGCGCGGCGGAAGAGGAAGCGGAGGCAGCCTTGGCGACGGAGACCGGGCTCGACCAGGAGCTCGCGGCCTACCAGACGGCGCTCGGCGTCTGGCGCGAAGACGACTATCCCGCGTGCATCGATCGCTTCACCGGATTCCTCCAGAGCTGGCCGGAGTCGGGATACGCGGACGATGCCGCCTACTGGCTGGCGGACTGCACTTACAAGAACGACGAATTCAAGCGGGCGGTCGTGCGCTTCAACGCCGTCGTGTCGGTCTACCCCGACAGCCCGAAGGCGCCGGACGCCCTCTACCGACAGGGCGAATCCCTCCTCAAGCTGGGGCCGAAGTTTCACGAAGCAGCCCGGACCGTCTTCAAGAAGGTGCAGAAGGACTATCCCGCTTCCGAGCGCGCGACCGAAGCCTCGCAGCAACTGGAACGGCTGGGCGCGGGCTGATCCCGCGATACGAACATTTCGCGGGAGACGCATCAGGGGCAGGCCCCGAAACGTCACCAGATCCCGCAGAACGACACACGATGGAGCGAAGCGTTGAAGAAGCGTGACATGCAGAAGTTCAAGAAGATCCTCGAGGAGCAGCGCGACGAGCTGATGGGCAACGCCCAGAAGACGCTCTCTGGGGACATCCATCTCGACCCCGACGATTTTCCGGACGAGATCGACGCGGCTTCCTCCGAACAGAACCTGGCTTTCCAGGGGCGCCTGCGGGAGCGCGAGCGCGGCCTGATCAGCAAGATCGAGCAGGCGCTCCAGAAGATCGAAGACGGCGTCTACGGCGAGTGCGAGAACTGCGGTGACCAGATCTCCGTGAAGCGCATCGCGGCGCGGCCGGTCGCCGAGCTCTGCATCGACTGCAAGGCCGAGCAGGAAGCGCTGGAGCGGCGGAACGCCTGATGGCCGACTCGTTTCCGAGCGACGGTCTGGTCCTCGGGATCGAGAGTTCCTGCGACGAGATGGCGGCGGCGGTGCTGCGCGGCGGTCGCGAGATCGTCTCGAGCGCCGTCCACGGGCAGGAAAGCGTGCACGCGCCCTATGGCGGCGTCGTCCCGGAGCTCGCGAGTCGCGACCACGTGCGCGTGGTCTCCGGGGTCGTCGAAGCCGCGCTGAAAGAGGCCGGGCTCTCACCGGCCGAGCTCGACGGCCTCGCGGTGACCGCGGGCCCCGGCCTGGTCGGCTCCCTGCTCGTGGGGCTGTCCTTCGCGAAAGCCCTGGCCTTCTCGAATGACCTGCCTTTCGTCGGGGTGCACCATCTGGTGGGGCACCTCGTCGCCGCGGAGGTAGCGGGGCAGGGGAGTGGCGAGGGAGCAGACCTCGTCCCGCCCTACGTGGGGCTGGTCGTCTCTGGGGGGCACACCGCGCTCTACCGCGTCGGCGCCGAGGGCCTGCCGGTTCTCCTGGGGGAGACCCGGGACGACGCGGCGGGAGAAGCCTTCGACAAGGTCGCCAAGCTGCTGGGGCTTCCGTATCCGGGTGGGCCCGCCATCTCGAAGGTGGCCTTGACCGGGGACCCCACGGCGGTGGACCTGCCGCGCCCGATGGCCCGGCGAGGCGGGCTCGATTTCTCGTATAGCGGGCTCAAGACCGCGGTCTCCGTCGAGCTCGAGCGGCGGGGTGGATTGAGATCGCTCTCGGAGCAGGACGTCGCCGACTTCGCGGCTTCCTTCGAGACGGCCGTCGCCGAGAGTCTGGTGGCCCGGGCGGCCCGCGCCATGAAGACGGAATCCGCGCGTCGGATCGCCGTGGTCGGAGGCGTCGCCGCGAACCGTCGTCTCCGCGAGGAGATGCACGCAGCCGGGGCGCGGGGAGGCTTCGAGGCGGTCTTCCCGCCGATGGATCTGTGCACGGACAACGCGGTGATGATCGCCGCGGCCGGCACGCGTCTGCTCGAGCGCGGCGTGCGCGACGATCTCTCCCTCGAGGCCTTTTCCCGGGTGCCGATCGGCGAGGCGCCCTGGCGCGATCCGGCGCAGGCGCCCGCGTGAACACTTCGACGCTTCGCGAGCTCCTGGGGCGTCACGGGCTCCACCTCTCGCGCGATCTCGGCCAGAATTTCCTGACCGACGCCGATCTGGCGGTCGATCTGGCTCGTCGTGCGGGCGCGAGGCAAGGCGACTTCGTCATCGAGGTCGGGACCGGGCTCGGTGTCCTCACGAGGGCCCTCGCAGGTATCGCGGATCGCGTGCGCACGGTGGAGATCGACGCCGGTCTGGTGCGCGCCCTCGAGGCGGAATCCCTGCTGCCCGAGAACGTGGAGCTCGTTCACGCGGATGCGCGGGAGATCGACTGGCGGGGCTGGATCGCGGAGGCGCAGGGACGTCCCGTCCGATTGATCGCGAATCTGCCCTATTCCGTGGCCACGCCGCTGCTCCGGACGATGCTCGATCTTCGGGGCGAGCTCGCGGACTGGAGCGTGATGATCCAGACGGAGGTCGCCGAGCGGCTCGTCGCGGAGCCCGGCGAGCGGGCCTACGGCTCGCTGACGGTGCTCCACCGGCTGGCCGCGGACGTCGATACGATCGCGAAGGTCGCCCCCTCGCGGTTCTTCCCCCAACCGAAGGTCGATTCGAGCTTCGTGCGCGTCTGGCCGCGGGCGAAGAGTCCGCTCCAGGCCGGGGAGCTCGCCGCGGTCGAGCGGCTGACCCGCGCGGCGTTCGGGCAGCGTCGGAAGCGAGTCACGAACGGTCTCTCGCGGATCGCCGAGCGCGCCTTTCCCGGGCTCGAGAAGCCCGCCCGGCGCGAGGCGCTCGAGGCGCGGCTGAACGAGGTCGGGATCGATCCCGCGCTTCGCCCGGAACGGATCGAGCCCGAGGCGTGGCTGGCCCTCGCGCGGGCCTTCGCCGGGGACGATCTCGGTCCGGCGCAGGGCGACGAAGGGAACGGATCCGACGCAGCGGCGGTCGCCGATGGCTGACCGCGGAATGCTGGACAAGGATCTTCTCGAGGCCCTCCTCGAGCTCGCCCACGAAGCGGAGCTCGAGGTCCGCATCCTCTCGAATCACGCGGCGGCGGCGGAAAATGCCCCCACTCA
Source organism: Deltaproteobacteria bacterium (assembly GCA_002709835.1). GTDB lineage: Bacteria > Myxococcota_A > UBA9160 > UBA9160 > UBA4427 > UBA4427. Next base: position 23,973 of record PAQX01000024.1, on the reverse strand, counting down.
GAGTGCAGCTGCGCGCGTAGGTGCCCGAATCTGGGTCGTTCTTGCCCCGAACGACCCTGCGGAACACCAGGCCCGGGTCCTCGCCGAGACCCTTGCTCGGCACCGCGCCGAGTTCCTCGAGTCGCGCTTCGTGGCCCCGGCTCTCCGGGACTTCATCGATCGCGTTGATCCCCGAGAACATTGATCCTAAAATCATGCCCGCCGAGGGGCACCGCAAGTCGCGGGCTCCATCGATCAACCGCCCGGGCACCCGTCTTTCTGGTTGGTGCACCGACTTAAAACAGGAAAGCGTTCCTCGACGTCATCCGAACTCGCTTGGATCCCCGCGCCGCTGGCGCCAGAGTGTGCCGCCGGCGCATCGAGAGTAGGACTGAGACGGAGGTGACGGGAAGGTACGAAGTACTCCTCCTGAGACCGTTCTGATTCCCGATCGGCGTCCCGATCGAAGATCAGCTCCGCGGCCGAGAGAGAAGTGCCCCCGGAAGCGAACCGCCCCCCGCGGCCGCTCCGGACCTCCCCCGATGCGCCTCCGGATGATGGAATCCGAGAGGCGTTTTGCGTTTCGAGAACCAGGCCAGCGAGTTTCCCTCGAAGGCCGCCGGAAGCACGGGCAGACCGGGAGAGCACAGTCCGACCAGATTCATCACGAGAGACTGTCCGCTCAGACCGGAGACATTCCCCCATGTCCACCGTCACCACGGCTTCGGCCACCCGCGAACATCGCGTCACTGTTCGTTCCCTCGCCAGCCGCAAGCGCAAGGCCGAGCCGTTCACGATGCTCACGGCCTACGACTTCACCTTCGCCCGCATCTTCGACGAGGCCGGGGTGGACGTCCTGCTCGTCGGAGATTCCCTGGGCAACGTCGTCCAGGGACACGACACGACGCTTCCCGTCACCCTCGACGAGGTGACCTACCACACGCGCATGGTCGCTCGCGGCGTACGCCGCGCGATGGTCGTCGCGGACATGCCCTTCGGTTCCTTCCAGGTCGGCCCGGAAGACGCGGTGCGCTCCGCGATCCAGTTGGTCAAGGACGGCGGCGCCCACGCGGTCAAGCTCGAAGGCGGGCGCGACGTCGCGGACTCGGTCCGCCGGATCGTCGCGGCGCAGATCCCGGTCATGGCCCACGTCGGCCTCACGCCCCAGAGCGTGAACCACATGGGCGGCTTCCGCGTCCAGGGCCGCGGTGACGAGGGTCGCCATCAGGTGATCGAAGACGCCCTGGCGGTCCAGGCGGCCGGTGCCTTCTCCGTCGTGCTCGAAGGCATCCCCGCCGATCTCGGTCGAGAGGTCACCGAACTCCTCGACATCCCGACGATCGGCATCGGCGCCGGCGTCCACTGCGACGCGCAGGTCCTCGTGATGCACGACCTGCTCGGGCTCAACGACTGGACGCCGTCTTTCGTCAAGCAGTACGGCAACCTCGGTGCGCAGGCGTCGAAAGCCGCTCGTAGTTACGTCGACGAAGTCGTCCATCGGAAGTTCCCCGACGAGGAGCACTCGTACCGCTAGTCGGCACGCGTCGAATTCCCGAATCGAGGACATCATCATGCAGGTCATCAGCACACGGGCCGAATTGCAGGCATGGTCGGACGCGGAACGGGCCGCCGGTCGGCGAGTCGCGCTCGTGCCGACGATGGGGGCGCTCCATGCGGGCCATCTCTCGCTCGTCGAGACGGCGCGCGCCCACGCGGACCAGGTCGTCGTCTCGATCTTCGTGAACCCGACCCAGTTCAACGACCCCAAGGACTTCGAGGGCTATCCCCGGGTCATGGAGGACGACCTCGCGGCCTGTCGGGCCGCCGGCGTCGACGTCGTCTGGACGCCGCAGGTCGAGGAACTCTATCCCGACGGCGCCCCGGTCTGGGTCGACGTCGAGGAGATCTCCGAGCCGCTTTGCGGGCAGAATCGTCCGGGTCATTTCCGGGGCGTGACGACCGTCGTGACCAAGCTCTTCCTTGCCGCGCGGCCCCACGTGGCCGTCTTCGGGCAGAAGGACTGGCAGCAGCTGGCCGTCATCCGGCGCATGACCGAGGCCCTCGGCTTCGGCATCGAGATCCTCGGTGGCGAGACCGTTCGCGAGTCGGACGGCCTCGCGCTCTCCAGTCGCAACGTCCACCTCGGGCCCGTGGGGCGAAAGCAGGCGCTCCGGATCTCGGAGAGCCTGTCGCTGGCTCAGCAGCGGATCGACGATGGCGAGCGCAGCCACGCGGTGCTCTGCGAAGCCGTGATCAAGAAGCTCGGCGAAGCGACGCAGGCCCGGGTCGACTACGCGGAGTTCCGTGATCCCACGACCCTCGAGCTCGCCGGAGAAAACCTCCAGGGACCCACTCTGCTCGCGATCGCGCTGCAGTTCGACGCCGACCCGGATGGGCAGGGCGCCGAGGTCCGATTGATCGACAACCGGGTGCTCGCCGTCCGTTAGGCGCCCCGGATCCACATCTTCCCATTCCCCGAGCGGCGGTTCTGCAGGACGCGCCGCGCCCCAGGAGAAATCCAAACCATGATGCGCCACATGCTCAAGTCCAAGATCCACCGTGCGACCGTGACCGAAGCCAACATCGAGTACGAAGGCTCCGTTACGATCGACCGCAACCTGATGGACGCGGCCGACATGGTCGAATACGAACGCGTCGACATCTGGAATTGCACGAACGGCAATCGGCTGACGACCTACGTCATCGAAGGCGAGCGCGGTGAGGGGCAGATCTGCATCAACGGCGCGGCGGCCCACCTCATGAAGCCCGGCGACCTCGTGATCATCGCGAGCTGGGCCGACGTGCCCGACAGCGAGGTGCCGACCTACGACGCGAAGCGCGTCTTCGTCGACGGCCAGAACGTGATCCGTGACCTTGAGCATGACTCGGGCACGCGACCGGGTGGGCCCGTCGAGGGACGCCACTAGGGCGCGTTCGGCGAATCCGCCGGGTTTCCGGTGGGATCCGCTACTTTGCCGCCCCCATGGCACCGGCGAAGAGAAAGAAGAAGAAGGCCGAGAAGGTCGATCCCGACGGCAAGCTCGTCGTCGCGACGAACCGGCGCGGGCGCTTCGACTACGAGATCGTCGATACGTGGGAGGCGGGCATCCAGCTCTGGGGGCCCGAGGTGAAGAGCCTGCGAGACGGACGGGCCAACCTCGGAGACGCCTTCGCTTCGGTGCATCGCGGCGAGGTCTGGCTCGAGAAGATGCATATCTCGCCCTACGAGCCAGCGACCCGGGACAACCCGACCGACCCACAACGCCGCCGCAAGCTGCTGCTCCACCGGCAGGAAATCGACCGGATGGACAGCCGCGTGACCGAGAAGGGGCTCACGCTCATCCCGCTCACGGTGTATTTCCGCCGTGGGCGCGCCAAGGTCGAACTCGCGCTGGCGCGCGGCAAGCAACGCCACGACAAGCGGGAAACGATCAAGCGACGGGAGGGCGATCGCGAAGCCCGGCGCGCGATGCGCCGGCATACGCGATAGCGCGGCGTCGCCCGCGCGCGGCGTGACGAGCACGGGCGCGCCGTTTCCGCGGATGCACATCCCCCCGCCGACTGCATTCCGGTCCGGCGCGATCGGCTGCCGGGCGGTCGTGGCGGATGCGGGCCGACCCCGGATTCGGCGTCTCTCGGAGCCCCGTTCGGGGTAAAGGACCTACGGGTTCCGCTCTCGAGGGAATCGTCCTGCGCGTCTTTTGCCTCGATTTTGCCGCCGATCGGCCGATACGGAGGAGGTGCCGGTATGCGCGCGTGGACCCTTCTGCGCCCGCTCCGGTGGAGGCGATCAGGGGCGATGGCGACGCAGGGGGCGAGAGGGGCCGAGGGGCCCGGAAACAAGACGATCGCGACGACGCTGCTCGAAGCGCTCGCGGTCCGCGGCCGCAGCGTGGCTGCCGAGCGCGGCGCTCGCGCGCTCGCTGATCGAGGCACCGACCTCGCGGTCGCTTCGAACTGGCTCGCGGACGACGCCATTCCCGCGCTCTTCTCCGCGGCCGAAGTCGAGTCCGGACTCGCCCGCGCGCTCGGTCACCGTCTCGTCGCGCCCGACGCGACCGGGCTCAAGCTCTATGGCCTCGGCCTGGCGTCGCCCGAGAAGGCCTACCGCCGGGTGCAGTCGCTTCTGCCTCGGGAGTCGACCGAGGGACGATGGGACATCGAGTCGATCGAAGGGCGGAGTGCCACGCTCGCCTATCACCCGGTCGGAGACTCGGATCGGGCGGCGGAGGCGCTGTGTTCACTTCGTCGCGGAATGCTCGAAGCGATCCCCGGTCTCTACGGACTATTGCCGGCCGGCGTCGACGAGGAGGCCTGCGTCGCGAAGGGCGGAGAGGCGTGTCGCTACGTCGTCCGTTGGCAGGCGAGTCGCCGCGCCGGCGCGATCGCGGGTCTTTCGATCGGCCTCGGGATCGCCGCAGGCGCGCTCGCTATGGGGCTCTTCTTCGGTGGATTTCCGATCGAGGCAGGCTCCGGGATCGCGCTGCTCGGTGTCGTGGCGGGGGCTGCGTTGCTGACCGGTCCGGCGCTGGGTGCGGCCTTCGATTTGCGACGTCAGCTCGAAGCGGTGGCCGGGGCGCGACGCGGTCATCTCGCCCTCTTCGATCAGGTGGACGACGCGTTGGCTGCGAAGCTCGACCAGCTCGCGCGCGCGGACGCGAGGCTCGAGGCGGATCCCGAGCCGAGTCCGGTGCGTTCGAACGCGCCGAGCGAGGCCTCTCGATCCGAGGCAGGCGAGCGCGCGCTGCGACATGCGGCGCACGAGATCTTCGCCGCGGCCGGCGACCTCGAGTGTTTCTTCGAGGCCCACGACGCCAAGCGCGGGCAGGCGGACGAGATCAGCGATGAGCGAGGGCGGGTCCGCGACATTCGCGAATGGGCGGCGCGGATCGCAGAAAAGAGCGAAGCCGAGGCATGGCAGACGCCGGTCGACCTCACGCGCCTCGTCGAACGGGCCGTCGTCACGGCGCGGCCCGGCCTGGCCGGTCGCGCGAAGGTCTACATCGAGGCGGAACCGGATCTCGAGCCGCTGCTCTGTGAGCCGGTGCAGATCGAGCACGTCGTCGTGCAGCTCCTGAAGAACGCCGTGGAGGCGAGCGTCGAGCTGAGCGACGAGCCGGACGTCGTCCTCGGTCTCCGGGAGACGCCGGCCGGGCTCGAGCTGTCCGTGGCCGACCGCGGCGTCGGCATCGAATCCACCGAGGTCGACGAGGTCTTCGACCCGTTCTTCGGAGAGCGTCCTGCCGGTGCGGGGGCGGGCCTCGGGCTGACCGTGTGTCTACGCATCGTCGAACGTCACGGTGGCGCGCTTCGGATCGAGAACCAGGGCAGAGCGGGCACGCGCGTGACGGTGCTCCTGCCGCGAGCGAAGCCGGGCGCGCCCGGCGAGGAATCGGCATGACGAAGCGAATCGCAGATCGATGCGCCCCGTTCTTCGGGGTCCTGCTCTTCATGGGAGCGGTCGGCTGCGCGACCGGGGGCACCAACGCCGCCGAAACCGTTCCGGCCCATCCGTTCCCGCGCTGGGTCTCGTATCTCGAGACGGGGGTGACGCCGATCGCCGAGGTCGCAGCGGTCTTCGGGGATCCCGCGGAGATCGAAGAGGCAGTGCGCGGCGGACTCCGGTGGCGTTATGCGTACGCCGAGATCCACTGGGCGCCGGACGATCCCGACCGTCCCGCCGTCACGGCGGATGGGCGCCCGGTCGAGGCCGAGCCAACCTGGGTCGACCAGGCCGCCAAGGGGCTGGCGAAGACCGGCCGCTTTCTCGAGGGTCTCGTCGTCTATCCGCCGCGACAGCCGAAGGGCCCGCGGATGCGGACGATGGACGCGACGGTCCACGATCTCGAGCTTCGCTTCGACGTCGAGGGGGTGCTCGCCCACTACCGCTATGCGCCCCGTCAGGACCGGGTTCGCATCAGGGTCGACGGTCGCTAGGTCCTGATCGCGCGCCCCGCGAGCGGGGTACACTGGTCTCCGTCGCGGCCCTTCCTGCCGCGTAGGGAGGCCCCATGACCCAGGCCACGATCGCGACCGCGAGCGGTGAGACGACGACCCAGCAGCTCGGTCGCACCCTCATGCACGAGCACCTCGTGATCGGCTACCCCGGGTGGCAGTCGCACACGAAGATCAAGACGCCGACGCTCGCAGACGAGATCGCGATCTGCGTCGACAAGATCGGCCAGCTCCAGGACCTCGGGTACGCGTCGATGCTCGACCCGTGTCCATCCGATCTCGGGAGGGACGTCGAACTCGCCGCGAAGGTCGCTCAGCAGACGGGCTTCCAGATCATTCTCGCGACCGGCCTCTACAAGCAGGAAGAGGGCGGGGTGCCCTATTGGCATTTCCGCTCGAACTTCGGCGATGTGACCGAAGTGATGGCCGAGCAGTTCGTCCATGAGTTGACCGAGGGAATCGGCGACACCGGGATCAAGGCGGGCATCATCAAGGTCGCGAGCGGCCCCGGCAAGATCACCGACTACGAGAAGCAGGTCCTCGTCGCGGCTGCCAAGGCCTCCGTCGCGACCGGGGCTCCGGTCAATACACATACGGACCAGGGGACGGTCGGGGACGAGCAGCAGCGCATCCTGACCGAGAACGGGGTCCCGGCGAACCGGATCATCATCGGCCACTCCTGCGGGACCGACGATCACGACTACCACATGGGGATCGCCCGCGGCGGCTCCTATCTCGGTTTCGATCGCTTCGGCCTCGACATCGTTTTCCCCGACGAGAAGCGCGCCGCATCCCTCGCCGCGATGATCCGGGCGGGCGCTGGGGATCGCTGCGTCGTGTCTCACGACTCGGTCTGGTGCTGGAAGGGGCAGCCCTTCCCGCCGGGCATGCTGGAGAGCGTGCCGGAGGCCTTCGATCCGACGCACTTCGACCGGAAGATCGTCCCGATGCTCAAGGAGCGCGGGGTCACCGACGCGGAGCTCGAGCGACTCGTCGTCGAGAATCCGCGTCGATTCTTCGAGGGGGGCGCGCTCGAAGCCCTGTCGTAGCGGGCTCTCCCGGAGCGCCTGCGAACGCGTGCCCCAGCGCTATCGTTCGACCGCGCAAACCCACACCATGAGAGATCACCCGGTTCCTCGTCGCGGACGACGCGCGACCGGAATCAAGAGAAGGAGCAGCCATGAAGGCCGCCATCATGATGGAGAACAACGCGGACCTCGTGATCCGCGACGACGTCACCCTCGGTGAAGTCGGACCCAAGGACGTGCGCGTGAAGATCGGTTCGAGCGGCGTCTGCCACTCGGACCTCTCGGCGGTCAACGGCACGATCCCGATGCCTCCGCCGTCCGTGCTCGGCCACGAGGGCGCCGGGGTCATCGAGGAAGTCGGCGAGGGCGTCACCAGCCTCGCGGTCGGCGATCACGTGATCCTCTCGTTCGTTCCCGCTTGCTCCCACTGCAACCCCTGCCTCCGCCAGCAGGCCTATCTCTGCAAGGAAGCCGGCCCCCAGGCAATGGCCCAGAACTTCCGCCTGGACGGCAGCCCCATCGGCGGCATGACCGGCCTCGGCACCTTCTCGGAAGAGCTGATCATCGGGGAGGCGGCCTGCGTCAAGATCGACGCGGACGTCCCGCTGGACATCGCCGCGCTGATCGGCTGTGGCGTCACGACCGGCGTCGGCGCGTCGATCAACACCGCACAGATCACGCCCGGCTCCTCGGTCGTCGTGTTCGGCTGCGGCGGCGTCGGCATCTCCGCCATTCAGGGCGCGCGGATCGCCGGTGCGGCCGAGATCCTCGCGGTCGACACCCTCGAAGGGAAGCTCGAGCAGGCCAAGCACTTCGGCGCGACCTCGGTCACGACACCCGACGGTTTCGACGAGGCGAAGGCGAAGCTCACGGGCGGCGACGGGTTCGACTACGCCCTCGAGTGCATCGGCAACCCGGCCACCATCCGCGCGACCTACGATGCGGCTCGTAACGGGGGCACCGCGGTCATCGTCGGCGTCGGCCGCATGGAGCAGATGGTCCAGTTCTCGGCCTTCGAGCTCTTCTACGCAAACAAGACGCTCAAGGGCTCGATGTACGGCTCCGCGAACGTGCGGACCTTCATGCCCGAGCTGCTTTCGCTCTGGAAGACGGGCAAGCTCGATCTCGAGAGCATGATCTCCCGCCGCATCAAGCTGGAAGAGGTCAACGACGCCTTCCGCGCGATGGAGGCCGGTGAGGTCATCCGGAGCGTGATCGACTTCTAGCCCGATCGACGCGACTCCGTCGCGCCGCCCCGGGCTGCCCGATCTCCGGTATCGCCAGACGGGCCGGAGCGACGCGGCGGTCGAGCCCACCGTGCCCGGGTGGACGGGGGCGCTTCAGGAGAGATAGTTCGGGAACGCCTCGCTTCCGCGTGGAGCGGGGCGTTCCTCATTTCGGGGCCAGGGAACGGTGCGGAGGCGAAGACGGTGATGCGGGATCTCGGGCAGGTCGTGGATCGCACGAATGCGGTGTACGACGCGCGGTATTCCGGGGCGCTGCTCACGGACCTGATGTTCGTGGGTGACGCGATCGCCGACGACGCGGTCGTGTCCCTGGCGGAGACCGCCTACGACGCGGACGGGGGACAGCTCGGCCGGCTCCGCGAGCTCGACGCGAAGGGCGATCCGGCGGCGCAGGCGTTCTTCGAGGCGGTCAACACGACTCCCGATTGGCTCGAGCCGAAGCTGCTGCGCTGCGGCCAGCGCGTCGCCCTCGCTTACGTCGACTTCTACGGCCTCTCGCTGATGCACAGTCTCTTCGCCGGGGGGCTCTTCTCCCGCGCCACGCTCGTCACGAACTCGACCGGCCGACTCGGCTCGCACCCGGCGCGCCGGATCCAGGAGACCGGCGCGTTCATCGGTTCGATCCTCGAGCCGCGTGGCCTCGAGCCGGGCTCGCTCGGCTTCGAGACCGCCGTCCGCGTTCGCTTGCTCCACGGCTCGATCCGCGCCTGGCTCGGGCGTAGTCCGGGGTTCAGCGAAGCCTACGTCGGTGTGCCGCTCGATCAGACGATGCTCGCCATGACGCTGTCTCTCTTCGACTACCTGAACCTGCGCTCGATGACGCGCATGGGCGTGCGTCTGACCGAGGACGAGCTGCGCGGCCATCACCATCTCTGGCGTTACATCGGGCACCTGCTCGGGATCGACGAGCGGCTGCTGACGACGAACCTCGAGGACGAACGCGCGCTTTGGGGCAGCCTGGTCCTTCATCAGACCTTCCCGGAGCTCTGCGGAGAGCCTTATGTGCGGTCGGTCGTTTCGACGGTGGCCGGACTGATGGGCCTCTCGGGCCGGCGCAAGGCGTTCCTTCGCACGCTCTATTTCCATCTTTCCGGGCCAGCCTGGTTCGGTGCCGAGCCCCGCAAGACGCGCGACCCGTTGCGTTCGATCGTGGGCGATCCGCTGCTGCCGCTCCTGCGCGGTGCCGGCGCGCTGGTTGGGGCCGCGCACACGATCGTCCCCGGCGCCGCCGACCGGATGGTCGCGCGTGGGGCCCGGCAGCTGGCGGCCGCCTCCGAGATGGCGCGCTCGCACGGCTTCGGTGTGAGCGTCGAAGAAGACGAGGAAGGGGCGCTGGCCTTCGAAGCGTTGGCCAGCGGCGTGCGCGCCCGTTTCGCGGACGTGGCCTGAGGCCGGCCTGCTCAGCCTTCTCGCGCGGCGTCCTCCGCCCCAGCGTCGGAAACCGTACGCTTGCGGTGGAAGAGCCTGTTCACGAACCCGCAGAGGAGCGTTGCGCCGACCCCGGTCGCGTCAGCTCCGTCCCGCGCCTTGGTAGTCGACGAAGATCGGTGAAGACCAGGCCCGTGGTTCCTGCTCGCCCAGGCAGAGGTCGCCCTCGACGCCGCTGCAGAGGTTCACGCTCGTGCAGCGTCCCTCGACGTCGCGCTCGCAGCGCACGTTCTGCGCGTTGACGCCCGGGGCTTCGGCCTCGTGGGCGCGCACGTAGTAGACGGTGTCGCGGCCCGCGCGGCCGTACTCTTCGTCGCTGAAAGTGAAGCTGCAGCCCGCCGGGTCGCCGTCGCACTCGAAGCTCTTCCACGGGTCTTCGATCAGCGCGTCGAAGGGCTCGTCGGGGGTGTTCTGCGGTCGGATGCGGATCACGTCGATCCGCGTGATCGGACGTCGTTCGGCGCTCGGGTTGTAGCACTCGCCCTTGCAGACGTGCGCCAGACGATCGGCGCCCAGGGCGTTGGCGGCGTAGTCCGGGCAACCGGGCGCCTGCTCGAACGAGCCGACGGCGCGGGCGCGGAAGATCGGCGTCTCGCTCATGCGCGTCTCGCCGCCCATCGGCACGGGGCGGCCGCGCGCGCCGGGCGCGTTCAACAGGTCGAACCAGAGCAGGATGCGCGGGCCGCTCGTTCCGTAGACCTCTCGGCGCTCGAAGGCCTCCCAGATCGCGTCGCGATCACGGCCGTCGGCGTGGGTCGCGATGAGGCCCCCGGTCAGGAAGAAGGAGGCCTGACGCTCCATCTCCATCAGCGCGAAGCCGACGAGGTCGGTGTTCTCGGCATCGAATGCGCGGGGCTCGGAGGAGGGGCGCTCCGAGGGCGGCGCGAGGGTCTCGGAGACCACGTTCGTGTTCGTGATCCGGTCGCGGGACTCCGTGAAGCCGGCGCGGATGTTCTCCTTGTAGCCGGTGCCGGGGCGAGCGTAGTGGTTGTCGCTCGACGCCATGAAGCCGAAGCGGAAGCGGCGCGGGTCCGTGGGGTCTTCGTCGAAGTTGCCGAGCGCCGTCACGTACTGCGCCGAACCGCGAGGGCGATAGTTGAAGGCGGGTTGGTCGCAGTCGGGGCACTGCCCGGCGTCGAGCCACTCCTCGGGCTCCGCCCCCACGACCGCGAGGTGGGCCTGGGCCCCCGCCGCGGCGGAGTACGCCCGCGCGCGGGCGGCGCGTTCGGTGCAGGCGTCTTCGCTGCCGTCCTCGGCGAGGCATCGCTCGGCGATGATCTCGCCGGCACGCCAACACGTCGGCGTGTAGCCGTTTCGCGGGGCGGGGCAGATCGGTGTTCCGTCGTCTGCGAAGAGCGCGTCGTCGAAGTCGCTCCACTCTTCGGAGTTTCCGTGGCCGGAGTAGACCTCCATCAGGATCTGGCGGTCGGGATCGTGCATCGGCCCGGCCAGCTGCTTGGCCCAGTCGGAGCCAGGCGGCGTGTAGAAGCCCCAGGACGTGCCGTGCGGAATCACCATCGAGTCGAAGCCCCAATCGTCGAGCTTCTCGAAGAGGAGGTCGGGGGACTCGACCATCTCGACGCAGTCGTCGGGCAGGTCGCGCACGGGGATGCCCGACGCGCAGACGTCGAGCTCGGCGCGCTCGATGAAGTACTGCGCGAGGTCGTGGAGGCGCGCGTCGCCGACCGTGTGGAGGGCGAGCCCAGCGAGCATGCCGCCGAAGGGGTTCGCCTCGACCATCTGGCGGCGGGTTCCGCGCGCGCCGATCGGGCGGGTGGGGATCTCGTCGTCCGCGAGCCCGCGGACGACGACGTTCTTGTGGCCGTAATGGGTCTCGGGGGTCCGGCCGACCTGCGTCCACTCCCAGCCGAGGAAGGCGACCGTGTCGGGGTTGCGGGGATCGCCGGCGACGTCGTTGCAGGCGCGGATCGACTCGACCGTGTCGTTCCAGTGGGTCGGGGAGATGCTCTCGGCGTGGTCGTTGATCGACCAGAAGTCGAGGGCCGAGCAGAAGCGTGCGAAGTCGCAGGCGTCTGCAGGCGGGTGGGCCCCTTCGCCGCCGTTGAGCGGCAGGCTCGACATGAAGGCGTCGAAGGAGAAGGTCGTGTGGACGTGGAGGTCGCCAAAGAGGATCTGCTTGGGGCGCGACACGAGCATCTCGTCGGCGGCGCTGGCGACCGCGTCGCTGGTCGCGCGGACGATGGCCTCCGGCCTGACCTCGCTCGTCACGACTCCGGGCGCTTCTCGTTGGCCGAGGCCACCGCGGCCCACGTAGCCGAGGAAGGCGCCGACCACGACGACCAGCGTGATGGAGATCAGGACGATGAAGCGGAACATCTGAGGACCCCTCCTGCCGGGCGGGCGAACCGCCGAAGGCGCACGCTATCACAGGGGTACGGGCGCCCTCAAAGCGAGCGAACGCGCGCATGCGCACGCGCGTCGCTGCTCGAGCGCTGACCGCAATCTCCGTGGAACGGCCTCGAGGCGACGGGGCGAGGCCGGGTGGGAGCACGCGTTTGGACTTCTAGCCACTCTCCGAGCCCGTTGATCGGGCCCGCGCGAAAAGGCTCAATGGATCGGGCCGCCGATCCGAGATACCCTCTCCGAACGGCGCAGTCCTGCGCCGGCCCCGGTGGGGGCGATCTGGCTTCGACGGGTGGTTGAGGCCGGGCGTTGCGTGTCGAGGTCGTAGCCACCTCGTTAAACAGCTGCAGTCTGGTAGCTAATAACTGCCGATGACAACTACGCTCTCGCTGCCTAACTAACCCTTAGGTTCCAAGCGACTACCGTCCGTGATGCCTACTAGCGGGTCGCGGTAGCGATATGAAGGCTGGCCCCCGAGCGCTGCTCGGCCGTACCCGGGGGCGAGAACCACGTCGAGCTAGGGATCGGTTGGCTCGTCTCCACGCCTGCCGAACCCCGAAATCAAGGGGAGACTACGCACGTAGACGCGTCCGGAAGACGCCATGCGGACGCGGGTTCGATTCCCGCCGCCTCCACCATTTTCGACGTCTCATGACGTTCCACGACCGCTCCAGCGTTCGCGAAGCTGCAGATCGACCGGAACGTCCGGGGCCGCGGCGTCTCGCTGCATTCGTTGGCGCCGATCCGACCTCAGTCCTTCCGATCCGGGACTCCACCGATCCAAGGAGGGCGCCCGCGAAGGTTTCGTGGCTCGGGTTCGGGGGCCTTGCTGAGGACGTACGCGAGCCTTTCGGTCCGCCTCTCCTGTCCGGTGGAATCGGCTCAGCGCATGGAATCATCAGGCTCGACCCAGGGATCGCCTGGCTTCCAGAGCCCGGAAGCGTGCGCACCGACTCTGCGGCCGTCGAACGTGATCCACTTGACCGGCTCGAACTCGAGGATCACGCGATTCTCGCTCTCGAGGCGCTCGACGAAGCCGTCGACGCCGCCCTGCTGGATCGATCCGGCGACGGTGGGGAGGACGAGCTCGGCGAGGGCAGGAAAGAACCACGCCTCCTGATCGCTCCCGGGGTCGTGCACCGTCGCCATCGTCTTGGCGGTGATGGTCTGCTCGCCTTCGAAGGCGCAGATGATCGAGCTCCGGGGGCGTGCCCGGAGCGCCGCGACGCGCTTGCGTTGCTGCGTGCAGGTCACCCAGAAGCGGCCTTTTCGCCAGAGGTAGATGTGCATCACGCCCACGGGCCAGCCGTCCTGCGTGGACCAGGTGACCGCGCATTCCTTGCCGCGGGCGAGCAGCGTCTCGCGGCGCTCGGGTTCGATCGCATAGACGGAGACGTCTTCGAAGTCCTCGAGGCGTTCGGTCATCTTCGATCTCCCGTGCCGGGTGTCCGACGCCGATTCGCTCGGCGGGGCCTCCCGTCGGCCTCGAGCTCGAGAGGCGGCTCGCGATCGTCGAGGGGCCCTTCGATCCTGCGTTCGACTTCGTACCTTTGCGGGTCAAGCCGACGTTGGCAAGGACGGACGTCCCCGGATCCATTCGGCCGCTTTCCCGCACTCGCGGGCGGGCATTCCCCGTTTTGCGCACGCGGCGACCGGGGCGTACGTTTGGAATCCTCTTGCGACCCTGGAGCGCCCGATGCGACGCCGTCTGCTGATTCCCGCTGCCATCTTGTCCCTGGGCATTTTGGGATTTTCCGTCTTGATGGCGACCCGCGCCGAAGTGGACCGGACCGAAGCCTCGGTCGACGTGCCGATCGTCCGAACGATCGCCGTCGAGCCCGCGCCGATCCGTCTCGCCGTCGAGGCGCATGGGACGGTCGAGCCGCCCATCGAGAGCGAGCTGCGCGCGCAGGTCGAGGGCGAGGTGGTCTGGGTCTCGTCGAGCCTTTCCCCCGGCGGCTTCTTCGAAGCGGGCGACGTGCTCGCGAGGCTGGACGACACCGACTATCGCCATGAGCTCGAGGCCGCGCGCGCTTCTCGGGATCGCGCGGAGAGCGCCTTGTCGGTCGCTCGTCGGGAAAACGAACGGCAAAAGCGGCTCGTGACCGAATCGGCCGCCAGCGTCGCGCGCGCGGACGAAGCGCGCGATGCCTACCGGGCTGCGGACGCGGAGCTTCGGGCGGCGATAGTGCGCGTGTCGCGCGCCGAACACGATCTCGAGCGGACGGAGCTCGTCGCCCCGTACGCGGGGCGGACTCGGACGAAGTGCGTGGATGTCGGCCAGTTCGCGCGTCGCGGGGACGCGATCGCGCAGCTCTATTCGATCGCCTACGCCGAAGTGCCGCTGCCGCTCTCCGATCGCGAGCTCGCCTTCCTCGACCTCGCGCACCCCTTTCGGGGCACCGTCGGGAGCGACGGGGCAGAGGGGCCTCGGGTCACCCTCCGCGCCGAGTTCGCAGGCGTTGCGAACGAGTGGACGGGCCGCATCGTACGGACGTCCGCGGAGATCGATCCGCGTAGTCGGACGGTGACCGTGGTTGCCCGTGTGGACGATCCGTATGGACGCTCCCCCTCCGGTCCCGACGTTCCGCTGCCGGTGGGGCTCTTCGTCGAAGCGCGGATCGAGGGGCGCGAGGTCCCCGAAGCCGTCGTTCTGCCGACGACGGCTTTGCACGAGGGAGACGTCGTCTACGTCGTGGACGACGACGGACGGGTGCGATTCCAACGCGTCGAGGTGCTCCGAGACCGGCGAGAAGAGGTCGTTCTCGGGGGCGGCCGGCTGGAACGCGCCGCGCGCGTCGTGACGTCTCCGCTCCGGGGCGCGGTCGATGGAATGCGCGTACGCCCGGTCGATTCGATGGGCGAGGCAGAACCGGCGGCCCTCGCGGAGCAGGGAGCGTGAAGGGCCCGATCGCCTGGTTCGTCGACAATCCGGTCGCCGCGAACCTCCTGATGGGCTTGATCGTGCTGGGCGGTCTCGTCGCCCTTCCGAACGTCCAGCAGAAGACGATGCCCGACATCGACATCGAGATCGTCGAGGTCTCGGTCGAGTACCTGGGCGCCGCCCCGGAAGAGGTCGAGACGGGCGTCTGCATCCGGATCGAAGAGGCGATCGCCGGGATCGAGGGGATCGACCGGATCCGTTCGGTCTCCGCGGAGGGCGCGTGTAAGGTCACGATCGAGCTGATCAGCGGCTACCCGAAGGACCGTGCGCTCTCGGACGTCAAGAATCGCGTGGACGGGATCGACACGTTCCCCGCCGAGGCGGAAAAGCCGCTCGTCAACCTCTATCAGATCCGGCACAACGAATTGCAGATCGCGCTCTCCGGTGCCGCGACCGAGCGCGCGCTCAAGATCCACGGTGAGCGACTGCGAGACGGGATCACCGCGAACACGTCGGCGACGCAGGTCGAGCTGCTGAACGCGCGGGACGACGAGATCTCGATCGAGGTCTCCGAGGAGTCGCTTCGACGACACGGGTTGACCTTCGCGCAGGTCGTCGAGGCCGTGCGCGGTTCGTCCCTCGACCTGCCTGGGGGCTCGATCAAGACACGCGCCGGTGAGATCCTGCTCCGCTCGGCCGGTCAGGCTTATCTCGGNGAAGAATTCGAGNGGATCGTGGTTCTCACGCGCGCGGANGGGACNCGCGTTCTTCTGCGGGACNTCGCGCGNGTCGTCGATGGGTTCGAGGAGGATCCNCGCTANGCGCGCTTCGACGGCGGGACGGCCGTCATGATCTTCCTCTANCGCGTCGGNGAACAGAANGTNCTCGATCTGGTCGNGGAGGTGAAGGANTACGCCCGCGAGTTCGAGCGGACGCTGCCNGAAGGTCTTTCGATCACGGTCTGGCGNGATGGCTCGGGCTATCTGCGGGACCGGTTGGACGTGCTGATCCAGAACGGTCTCGGTGGATTCGTGCTGGTCTTCATCGTGCTCGCGCTCTTCCTGCGCTTCCAGCTCGCCTTCTGGGTCGCGATCGGGGTCCCGATCTCCATTCTCGGAGCGATCGCGACGTTTCCCGTGTTCGGAATCTCGATCGACGTCCTGACTCTTTTCGGATTCATCCTCGGACTCGGGATCCTGGTCGACGACGCGATCGTGATCGGGGAGAACGTCCACAGTCACCAGCTCGACGGCGACGACCCGGTTCGCGCCGCGATCACCGGCGCGCAGGAAGTCGCCAAGCCCGTCGTGTTCGGAATCCTGACGACGATCGCCGCGTTCGCGCCGATGATGCTCGGCGGGGGGCGGATCGGCGAGATGTTCGGGATGATCGGCGTCCTCGTCACGATCTGCCTGCTCCTCTCCCTCATCGAGTCGCAGTTCGTATTGCCCGCCCACCTCGGTCATCACCTGCGTCCCGAGGACGAATCCGAAGGCCCGGCGCTCGAGCAGCGGGCCGGTTTCGCGGCGCGATGGAAGCGGCTGCAGGCGGGGACGCGAGCGATGCTCGGTCGGCTCGCGGCGGAACGCTACGCGCCCGCGCTCGAGCGGGTGCTCGAGTGGCGCTATGCGGCGCTGGCCACCGCGGTGTCGCTCCTGATCCTGACGGCCGGCGTACTCGCGAGTGGTCGGATCGTCTTCTCCTTCTTTCCGAAGGTCGAAGCCGACTACGTGAGCGCGGCGCTCACGATGCCGCAGGGCACGCCCGTCGAGGTCACCGCGGCCGCCATCGCCGAGATCGAGCGGGCCGCGATCGAGATCAAGGCGGAGGTCGACCGGGATTTCCCGGTCGAGTCCGGGTCGGTGATCAAGCACATTCTCGCTTCGGTCGGCGAACAGCCGCCGCT
Source organism: Deltaproteobacteria bacterium (assembly GCA_002709835.1). Lineage (GTDB taxonomy): Bacteria > Myxococcota_A > UBA9160 > UBA9160 > UBA4427 > UBA4427. The sequence goes on along the minus strand of PAQX01000024.1, from coordinate 7,182 downwards.
CCAGAACGGTCCCTCGGTCCCGGAAGCCGGACGGGGCACCCATCTCGGACAGGTCTCGCTCGAGCTCATGGGCCATCGCCCGGTCTCGGCGGACGAGATCGTCCGGCGGTGGCGCGAGCGGTCGCCGGAGGTTCCGGAAGCCGAGCAGCTCGTCTTCACCTGGGATTCGATTTCGATGGGGGCCCCGATCGACATCGAGCTTCGCTCCGACCGGATAGAAGACCTGGTCGCGGCGGGTGAGCGACTCAAGTCGGCACTCGGCGGCTATCCCGGCGTCTCCGACGTGCGCGACTCCTTCCATGCCGGCAAGCGCGAGATCAAGCTCGCCGTCCTGCCGGCCGCCGAGGCCCTCGGGATCGATCTCGAAGACGTCGCGCGCCAGGTCCGTCGCGGCTTCTACGGAGAGGAGGCGCAGCGGATTCAGCGTGGGCGCGACGACGTGCGCGTGATGGTCCGGTATCCGGAAGACGAGCGTCGCTCGCTCGCGGATCTCGCCAATCTGCGGATCCGAACGCCGGCGGGCGGTGAAGTTCCCTTCCAGAGCGTGGCTCGCGCGGAGTCCGGCGTCGGCTTCGCGAACATCCGACGGGTCGACCGCCGGCGGACGGTCGCGGTGACCGCCGACGTCGACATCCACGTCACGAACGCGAACCAGGTGATCGCGGACGTCGAGCGGACGGTGCTGCCGGACATCCTCGCGATGTATCCGGGGGTGTCCTATTCGCTCGAAGGGGAGCAGCGCGAACAGCAGGAGAGTCTCGCCGACCTGCTCAGCAGCTACGGCTTCGCGCTCTTCGTGATCTACGCGCTGCTCGCGGTTCCGCTTCGATCCTACGCGCAGCCGCTGATCATCATGGCCGTGATCCCCTTCGGTGTGATCGGCGCGATCGTGGGTCATGTGATCATGGGAATCGATTTCAGCATGATCTCGGTCTTCGGAATCGTTGCGCTCTCGGGCGTCGTCGTGAACTCGAGCCTCGTCCTCGTCGACGGCGTCAACCGGCGGCGCGCAAACGGGGTCGAGATCGTGGAGGCGCTCTCCCAGGCGGGGATGTCGCGCTTCCGCCCGATCGTCCTGACGTCGCTCACGACCTTCGCGGGTCTCACGCCGCTTCTCCTCGAGGACCGGCTGGGCGCGCGTTTCCTCGTGCCGATGGCGACCTCGCTCGCCTTCGGCGTGATCTTCGCGACGGCGATCTCGCTCTTCCTCGTGCCGAGCGCCTATCTGGTCCTCGAAGACCTGGGACTCGCAGGGAAGCCGTCTCGCGATTGAGTCGCTTTCGCCTCGCCACAAAGGGCCTATCCTGAGGGGCGTCCGCCAGCCCGGTGGACCGGCCGTGGCGCCTCGAGGAGAGGGGGCCGCGATTCCCGCCGCCTCTCCGCCGCCAGGGCGGACGGGGTCGTCATCCTGGACGCAAGGCGGTTCGCGTCTCGTCGGTCATGATGAAATCCCGGCCTCCCTCATGGGCCGGGCCCATGACGCCGCCGGGACACGCTCGGCCACGCCCAACGGGCGGCTCAGAGGCCCCGTCGAAGGAAAGCATCGGTTTGCGGAGTTCGAGGAGATCCAAGCGAGGATGAAGGCGCCTGAGAGCCTCGAGACCCTGATCGAGTACGGGATCATCCAGGAGGTGCTTCGCCCGCTGATGAGCGGGAAGGAGGCGCAGGTCTTCGTCGTGCTCGCCGGGGGCGAGGAATGTGTCGCGAAGGTCTACAAGGAGGCCACGCAGCGCACGTTCAAACACCGCGTCGTCTACACGGAAGGTCGGCGCACGCGCAATACCCGCGATCAGCGCGCCATGAACAAGCGCTCCCAGCACGGTCGCAAACGAGACGAGGAGGCCTGGCGGCGCACGGAGGTGGACATGATCTACCGCCTTCGCGATGCGGGCGTTCGCGTTCCGGAGCCGATCAACTTCGTCGAGGGCGTCCTCGTGATGGAGCTGGTTCGGGACGGGGACGGCCAGCCCGCGCCGCGGCTCGGTGATCTGAGGTTCTCGCCCGACGAAGCTCGCGCCGTCTACCAGACGCTGATCCGCGAGGTTGTCCGGATGCTCTGCGCGGGGGTCATTCACGGCGATCTCTCGGAGTTCAATGTCTTGATGACCGATTCGGGGCCGGTCGTGATCGACTTTCCGCAGGCCGTCGACCCGACGCAGAATCCGAACAGCAAGAAGCTCNTGTTGCGCGACGTCGCGAACCTCGANCGATTCCTNGNGCGCTTCGCNCCNGACGANCCGGTGTCGTCCTACGGCGAGGAGATCTGGTCGCTCTTCGANAAGAACCGGCTTCGACCNGACTCGAAGCTGAGCGGCCGCTTCGAGAAGCCNAAGGGCAAAGTCGATACCTCGGAAGTNATGTCGCTCGTCGAAGATGCCCGGCGCGAGAATCGGATGCGCCAGGGNGGGCGGGGCGACGAGGGAGACGCCGAGGACGACGTTGAGCGGCCGGATTCGGTTTCGGCTGCGTCGCCCGTGACGCTTCGTCGGGTGGTCGATTTTGCGAAGGAGCGCGGCCAGTCAGGCGCATCTCGGACGACGAGCGGGCGGAGTCGAGGCGCCAGGAAGCGGGGCGCGCGGTCTGCCGAGGGGCGGTCGCGCGCGGGCGCGGGAGAGGCGGCGGATCGATCGCCGTCGACGCGCAAGCCCGTTCCGCCCGCTGGGCCCGCCTCGGATTCATTCGGGACGAAGAGGAGCGAGGCAGCGCCTTCGAGGCGTCGTCGTCGACGTCCCGGGAACAAGTCCTCGAGCGCGAGCAGCGAAGGGGAGGGGGCGTCGCGCCGGAAGGGGCGTCCGCGTCGGGACGGGGAAGGTCCGCAGCCGCCGGCCGGGCCGCGCGGCGCAAAGGGCGCTGGCTTGGCCGAGGCTTCGGAGAAGCCGTCACGCCCTCGCGGTCGACGCTCCCGGGCCCAAGGCAACTCGAAGGCCGATCCGGCCGAGAAGAGATCGCCGGCGAGGCCTCGAGGGGAATCGCGCTCCTCGTCGACGCGCGCACGGCCCGACGGAGAGGGCGCGGACGAGAAGCGTCCCGCTCGCCGCAGGCGCCGCCGCTCGCCGAAGGCCAGGTGGACGCCGTGAGCTCGCGCAGGGGGCCGCAGGGAGAGGAGGAAGAAGAGGCGCCCGAGGCGTCACGTCCATCCCGGACCGAACTCACCCGGGCCGCGAGCGCCGTCAACAAGCTGGGCGTGGCACTCACACATCTCTCGGATCCGGAGCTCGATCGACTCGACCTTTCCGAGCGGCTCCGGGAGGAAGTGGAGCGGAGCCGAACGCTCAAGCCCCGAGCGCGAGGCCGCCAGAATCGATTGATCGGCCAGCTCCTCCGTGCCGAGGACCACGAAGCGATCGCGGAACGTCTGGAGGCGCTCTCGACCGATCGTCGCGCCGGACTCCATCACGAACGCGTGACGGATCGATGGGTCGATCGGCTCATCGAAGAGGGCGACCCCGCGATCGATGCGCTGCTCGCCGATTTTCCGGACGCGGATCGCCAGCGTCTGAGACGCCTGGTCCGGAACGCACGCAAGAAGCCGGGCGAGACGGCGGCCCGGCGCGCGCGACGCGAGCTCAGCCGTGTGGTCCGCGAGCTGAGGGCATGAGGCGGCGGGGCAGAGGCGGGGTCGATCTCTCCGCCTCTACCCCTCTCTCCGCCGCGAAGGGCGGTTCTTTATGAACAGCGGTCTTCGCCGCGCGACGTCGCCTTGGAGCGAGCGATCGTGCTCAGGCCAAGCGCACCGAAGGCAAGCATGGCCACGAGGGAAGGCTCGGGTGCCGGAATGACGTCGAAGGCGCTCGACTCGTCGAGGATTTCCTCGCCGAACTGGAGCGCGAACTTCCGGGGGCCGAGCGTCGCGCCGGGGTCCACGGTGACGTCGACCTGGAAAGTCCGGCCGATCGCCCCGCCTCCGCTCCAGGCGACCTCGGTCGCATTGACCGTCGTGCCCTGGCCTGCGGAGAATCGAACGTCGCTCGCAAGCGGCCGGGCGTTGAAGAGGTCGACCGTGAAGGAAGTGCTCTGGTTCTGCTCGACCGGCTGTCCCTTGGGAAGCGAAAGGGTGATTCGAGGGATGCTCTGGTCTGGCGTTGAGAAAGATGCGAATGCGCTCGTCCAGGCCGTGAAATTCCCGCCGCTATTCGAAGCGTAGTCCTGCCCGATGTAGGCGGGGTCGCTTCCGGTTTCGTAATGGCTCGCCGGGGCTGGAGCGGCCTTCCCCGCGACCACGTCGAACTTCACGTCCGCACGGAGCCGGTTCCGCCCTGCGTTCAGCAGCGCATTGACTGAACTCGGCAACGGTTCGGCCAGCGAGAAGATTCCGGAGTAGAGGCCGTCTCCGGCCGTCTCGTCGCCTCCTCGATTATTCCCTTCGTCGAAGAGCGAGGTCGAACCAATCCAGACGCCTCCGAGATAGATGTTCGCCGTGGCCTCGACCCCCGAAAGCAGATAGCGGTCGAAGGCAGTGGCGTGGACCGCGAAGACATCCGTGCCTGGGATCCGATCGAGATCGGCCTTCACGTCGAGCGACAGGTTCAACGCGTACACTGCATAATCGACGTGCATCGAAGGGAAGGAGCTGCCCAGAGAGCGGAGTCGCAGCGTCCATGTGCCCATGTCGGGCTCTTCGACTTTGACTCCTGCGAATCGGCCGAGCTGAGCCACGTTGTTGGCGGTCCCTGACGTGGTGACCGCTCCGGAGGGATCCACGAGTTCGAGCTGCAGAGTCGTGGCCACGTCGCCGTCCGGGGAACTGGCGTAGAAGTGGAGGTCGCGGCTGCCTCGGGGAACATCAAAATTCGCTTCGATGGTTTCGGTGCCCGTCAATGGGTCCGGCCTCGCAAGGTCAAGGGGGTCGACGTTTCTCCGCAAGGCGAGCGGTGTCCTTCCCCGTAGATCTTCCATCGTGTCCATCATCACGACCTTGAGTTCGGCCCCGTCGTCCTGTTCGGACATGGGTGCCGTGCTCGCGCCCGTGCTCGTCGAAATCCACTCCATCGTTTCCGTGTCGGCCGACCCGAAAGAGAAGGTGTGGACCCGGATGCCGCGTTCCGCGGCCCGGTCGACCTGCGCCTCGATGCTTCCGCCGACCGTCTGGATCCCGTCCGACATCAGATAGATCTCGCTCCCCGGTACGCCGATCTCTCCGTGGGTCGCGATCAGTTCGTCGATCGCAGCCTCGAGCGCGCCTGCGATGTCCGTGAGGCCCGAGGCCGTCCGGAAGCTGGCGAAGCCCAGATCGTTGGACGGGTCGTAGAGTTCGTAGGGGAAGAGCTCTTCGACCGAAGCGTTGTAGAGATAGGTGGCGACGAAGTCCGTCGGGTCGGAGCTGTGATACAGGAACATGCCGGCTTCCTGTACGTACTGAACCGCTTGGATTCCGTTGGAGACCGCGCTCATCGAGCCCGACCGATCGAGGACGAGGATCCGGCCGGGGGGCGGCGAGTCGTCCGCATTCTCCTGAAAGACGATCTCGACCGGCGGCGGTGCCCCTGGAGACGGGAATGATCCTTCCGTGTGGACGCCTGCGAGATCGACGTGTCGACTCGGGATCAGGCTCCACTCGTCCTGGGCGAACGGATTCGTGAAGTTGTGGTGAGCTCGATCGGGGCCATCGTTCGTGGAGTCGGAATCCGAGAGGAGTCCGGGCGTCAGCACTTCGTCGGTGACGGCGGTCCCCGTAGCGGGGTTCGTGTAGTCGATCGCGATCAACGCATTCGTCGTGTCGACGAAGAGATGCGGATAGTTGTTGGACATGACCGTGTTGATGTCACGCTGCGTCACCGCGACGTTGAAAATCGATCCGGTTCCGAATCGACCCCGGTAGTAGCCATCGGCTGACCGGAGGTAACGGTCCGGCAGGTTGTAGATGTAATGGCCCAGTTCGTGGTGCATGACATCGTCGATGCAGGTGCGGTAGGCGGATTGCATCGTCATCTTCCGGTTGGGATTGTTCCAGCCCCCGCCCGCGGCCGAAGATCCCCCGATTCCCATATTCCACCGGACGTCTGCGGATTCCCAGGCACGACCTTCATCACTCACGTAGACGCGGCGAAGGTAGTGGCGGCCTTCGGTCGCCTCGTAGATGTAGGCAGCGGCGTTGTCGAGGTCGCCGGTCAGCTTGTCTCGCCCCGTACAAGTCCCCGTAGCGGGGCAGGAGGCCGGGCTCGACGGCGCGCCGAGCGCGCTTCGTCCAGTCGTCGTAGGCGAACAGCTGTAGCCACCCGGCATCGAGTTGGCTTCGGTCACGGCTTCATCGATGTCTTTGCCCGGATCGTCGAGGTCGTCCCAGGAAATCCAGAGGGTGATCCCCCCGTCGCTCGCGATGATGGCCGCCTCTGATTCGAGGGGCAGACACACGAGGGACAGCGCGACGGCCGAGGCCCAGCACGCGAATCGTTTGATCGTTCGTTGCATCATCTCTGAGTTCTTCCTCTTCGTCGCGAATTCGGTCTCTTTGCGGGAACGTGTATGGAGACCCCGTCTCCACCCTCGGTGGAAGGAAGGGTCCGAAGGTCGAGGCTCGCCGGCCTGAGGTCGGATCTGCACGGATCGGCGTTGAAAAAGCCCCTGCGAGTCAGGTCCGGGCCTGTCGGGTTCTCCAACGGGTCCTGGATGTCTCTCGAAGGGGAGTGGTCGTCTGAGCAGAAAGGGGTGCTACTTCCGCGTTGGATTCGGCCCGCGATCGCCCGAACGCGTCGCGGGGAGCAGGCACGGGCGGCGGGCTTGCCGAAGAGCGGAGAGATCGTCTCCTCCGGAAGCGCGATCAAGGCAGGCCCTTCGTGAACGTCGAGAGGTCGCGGCATACGTGGGCCCGTCGGAATTCCCTCAGATCAGGAATCCCCCGCCCCACGGATGTGCTTTTTTTACCACGATCTCGTGGGTGGCGACAAGACAGAATACGAAGGTCTGTCACGCGAGATGCAATCGCGAGGGAGGGAAGGCTGTGGCGGGATGTTCGCTGCCCGCAGCGTTTTCCGGTGCGCGGCGGGCGCATGGATCGGCAAATCCGGAGCTAAATGACTCGAAAAACTCGTTCTTTTACTTAGTGCGCGGGCTGACGGGCCGCGCTCCGACTGGCGAGGTCTCGAACGGGCTCGACGAGGGCAGAGCGGAATCGCCGGATTGGCCGGCGATTGCCGCGCCGCCTCCTGGGATGGCGCGATCCGTCCGCGAGGATCTCTATTTGAA
>PAQX01000023.1 GCA_002709835.1 Deltaproteobacteria bacterium | reverse complement strand
CCGTCGCGCGCTTCTGCGACACGAGCAGTCGGTCCGGATGGGCGTGTTGGTCCGGGAGCGAGCGTCCCTTCGCGCAAGTGAACCCGAAATAGGCGGGGTTCTCGCGGTCTCCCGTTACGCGAACGGGACGCCCCTCCTCGACGTCGACGAGGATCCCGCAATTCGCATGGCAGAAGCGACAGATGGACGGGTGTGTTTCGCTCAACTCGGAGGTTCGACGCCGTTTCGCTTCAGGAAGTCGTGGATCAGCCACTGGCTGATCGACACGCGACCCGGGAAGAAATTCGGCATCTCGCTCGCCTTGAACCACTCCGCGGCGACGATCTCCTCGTTGTCGATCACGATGTCGCCGGACTCGTACTCGGCGCGGAAGCCGAGCATGAGCGAGTTCGGGAAGGGCCAGGCCTGGCTCGAGAAGTACTGCACGTTCTTCACGAGGATCTTCGTCTCTTCGTAGACCTCTCGCTTGACCGCGTCTTCCGCGCTCTCTCCGGGTTCGACGAAGCCGGCGAGCACGCTCATGATCCCGGCCGGAAAGTGGGGTGAGCGCGCGAGGAGGATCTCATCGCCGCGTTCGACCGACACGATCATCGCCGGTGCGAGGCGCGGGTACATCGGGATCTTGCAGTTCGGGCACGCCCGGGAACGGTCCATCTCGGAGACGACCGTCGGTTGGGCGCAGGCGCCACAGAACTGGTGCGTCTTGTCCCATTCGACGATCTGCACCGCGCGTCCGGCGACGGCGTGGGTCGCCTCGTCGAGGGAGGCGTAGAGGCCGTGCAGATTCGAGAAGCGCAGGCCTCCGGCCGGCTGGGCTTCGTCCTCGAGCTCCGCCGAGTAGCAGTGGCGACCGTCGAGGGAGCCCAGGTACTGACGGCGAACGGCTTCGAAGCCGGCTTCGTCGATCTGGCCGACGCCGGGGAGGGACCCCTCTTCCGTGACGAGGAGGTCGCGGCCCTTGAAGGCGAAGACCATGGGGTCCTCGCCGGGATCGTCGGGGGATTTGTGATGAGGCAGGAAGCGGAAGTGGTCGTGACTCATGGGGTCAGCCTACCCGAATCGGAGCGGTCCGTCTGCGACGGATCCGGTTCACCCGGCGGGGCATGATCTGGAGCGGGAGAGCGGATCTGTCGACGGAACGAGGATTCTGAGCCGCAGCAAAGTTCCGCATCCGAGGCCACCCCGCTCGTCATGGCCGCTTCGCTCACGCCGGGCTCTGATACCCTCGGCGCATGAAAAAGGCTCTCTCCCTGGCCTCGCTTCGCGGGGTCTTCGTTCTTCTCCTCGTCGCTTCGCCGATCGCCTGTGGAATGGGGGATGGTCCGCCCCTCGAGGTCGAAGGCGGCACAACCCTCGTCGTCGAGATCGGCGGCGTCTACGTCGACGCACCCGGCCCCAACGTGCTCGCGCGCCTCGCCGGGGACACGACGCAACCCCTGCTCGGGCTGCTCGGCACCTTCACCCGGGCGGCGCGGGATTCGCGGATCGATACCGTCGTGCTCCGGATCGAGCCGCTCGGGGTGGGTTGGGGCAAGGCGGACGAGATCCGTGCGGCGGCGGTCCGTGTCCGCGAAGCGGGCAAGCGGGTCGTCGCTCACCTCGAGATCCAGGGCTTCATGGCGAACAAGGAGCTCTACATCGCGAGTGCCGCGGACGAGATCTTCGTCGCGCCGGGCTCTGCGATTCCGCTCGTCGGTCTGGCTGCGGAGTACATCCATCTCGGCGGAATGTGGGAGAAGCTCGGAATCGACTTCGACATCGCGAAGGCAGGCAAGTACAAGAGTGCGGTCGAGGCCTACGCGGAGCGGACGATGTCCGAGAGCGCCCGTGAGATGGCGAACTCGCTGCTCGACGACGCGTGGGCGCGTTTCGTCTCGGCGCTCGCGGAGGGGCGGAACCTGCCCGTCTCCGCGGTCGAGGAAGCGATCGATCGGGGCCCGGTGCGTAGCCAGGAACTCGAGGCGCTCGGCGTGATCGACGGCGAAGTCCATCTCGACGAGCTGCTGGAGCGGGAAGGCGAACCGAGGCTCGAGGCGAGCGAGTACGCCGCGGTCGATCCCGAATCGATCGGCTTCGCGCCGAAGGCGAGCGTCGCGCTGATCTTCGGTGTCGGCACTGTCCTCCAGGGCGAAGCCGACGCCTCGCCGCTCTCGACCGAGACGGTCTTCGCCTCGGGGACGGTCTCCCGCTCGATCCTCGAGGCGGCCGAGGATCCCGAGATCGATGCGATCCTGCTCCGGATCGACAGCCCGGGTGGGTCGGCGCTGGCGAGCGAGATCATCTGGCGTGCGATCGTGCGCGCTCGGGAGATGGGGACGCCGGTCGTCGTCTCGATGTCCGACGTCGCGGCCTCTGGCGGGTATTACGTAGCGAGCGCGGCGGACGCGATCGTCGCCGACCCCGGCACCCTGACCGGCTCGATCGGCGTGTTCGCGATCCGGCCCGTCCTGAGGGGTCTCTTCGAGAAGCTCGAGATCGGCATCGACTCGCTGACGCGTGGCAAGCACGCCGACTTCCTGCTCTCGAGCGAGAACCTCTCTCCGGCGGCGCTCGCGCGACTCGAGACCTCGGTTTTGGACACGTATCAGCTCTTTCTCGCGCGGGTCGCCGACGGACGCGGGCTGTCGATCGACGCGGTGGACGCCGTCGCGCAGGGGCGCGTCTGGAGCGGTCGTCAGGCCTTCGACGCGGGACTCGTCGACGAAGTCGGCGGGCTCCACACCGCGGCGCGACGCGCGAAGGTCGAGATCGGCCTCGACCCCGACGACGACGTGTTCCTGATTCCCTATCCGAAGCCGCCGAGTCTTTCGGATCAGCTGATGCGCGCGCTCTCCTCGGCGTCGATCCGTGCATTCGCGCCGAAGATCGAGTGGCCCGAACCGCTCGGTCAACTCGTCGAGGCGGTCGAAGGGTTGCCGACCGGCACGCCTGCGCTGATTCCGCCGATGATGATCGAGATCCGTTAGGCGCCCCACCTCTTCCCAGAGAAAGAGCCTCTCTGTGTCCTTCTTGACGACCTCCGAGGGCAACACCCTCTACTACGAACATCACCGGCCCGAGGGCGAGGCGAAGACGACGATCGTCATCTCGTGCGCTTTCTGTACGACCCACGAGAACTGGCGCGGTCAGGTCGAGGCTCTCGTCGGGGCCGGTCACCCGGTGGCGCTCTGGGATCACCGAGGCCACGGGCAATCCCCCGCGCCCGAGAACGACGGGAAATGGTCCCTCGAGAACGTCATGACGGATCTCGGGGCGATCGCCGACGCGACGACGCCGGAGGCCCCCTTCGTCGCGACGGGTCACAGCTTTGGCGGCCTTGCGAGCCTCCACTTCACCTCGCGCTTCCCGGAGCGGGTCCGGGCCCTCGTGCTCGTCGGCTCCGGGCCCGGCTTCAAGAATCCGGACGCGGCGGAGGGCTGGGCCCAGCAGGTCGAGCGAACCGCGAACTTCCTGGAGACGCGAGGCTTCGAGGATTTCGTGAACGGCCGCGCCGGCACGACCTGCATCGGTTCGAAGCCGGAGCGCCCCGCCGCCCGGGCTGCGGCGAAGGCCATCCTCGCTCAGTCCGTCCCCGGCATCGCCCGCTTCGGCCGCGAGATCTCCGCCACGATCCCACCGGTCATCGACGAACTCGCGGACATCTCGGTCCCCGCCCTCGTCCTCGTGGGCGAGGACGACAAGCCCTACCGCCGGGCGGGCGAGGTGATGAGCGCGAAGCTTGCCAACGCGCGTCACGTCGTCGTCCCCGACGCGGGCCACATCGTGAACATCGAGCAGCCTGCCGCCTTCGAGCGCGAGGTGCTCGCGTTTCTAGCGGAGCTCGAGGTCGTCTGAGCGCGGTCCGCAGCGCGGTGCGCCTCGGGAATCCGACCGGTCCGCAGCCCGAGCAGCATCCTGCAGGCAACTCGGCCTACGCTTTCCCCTGCGCGCAACCTTTGCGAGCGCCGTCGGTTTCACCCTCTGTGCGGAGTTGGAATGCAGAGCCCTGATACGGACGCCCAGCTGATGCTCGCGTTCCGTGGCGGGGACGACGAGGCGCTCTCCGCCTTGTATCGGAGGTGGGCAGGCCCCGTCCTCCGGTTCCTGGAGCGGGTGGTGCGCGAACGAGCGATGGCCGAAGAATTGATGCAGGAAACGTTCGTCCGGGTCCACGGAGCGCGCGATCGCTACGAGCCGGAGGCCCGCTTCTCGACATGGCTCTTCCGCATCGCCCGGAATCTCGCCCTCAACGAGCTCGACCGCGCTCGGAACAAGTCGCCGCATCTGAGCACCCACGCTTCGGCTCACGAAGCGCACGAGCGCCCCGCGCTCACGCTGGTCGCCGGAGGGCCCTCGGTCGACGAGCTCGCCCATGCCCGGCGGGAACGCAGCCGCATGGAAGAAGCGCTGACCACGCTTCCTGAGAGACAGCGGACGGCGCTTTGGCTCGCCGCCGTCGAGGGCCATAGCTACGCGGAGATCGCCGAGGTGCTCGAGACTTCGCCCCCCTCCGTGAAGGCGCTCGTCCACCGCGCGCGCACGAATCTCGCGGACCGGATGTCGGCGCAAGCCTCGCCGGACACGCGGCAAGACACGCCCAGAATGGAGGAATCGCGATGAGCGATTCGAACGGGAACGAACACGGAATGCGATCGAAGCGGGTCGGGTCGGCCGACCGGATCGATGCACTGCTTTCGGCGGAGCGCGATCGGGCGCTCGACGGAGTGGAGCAGAGAGAGCTCGAGGTCCTGCTCGCGTCGGACTCGGCCGCGACGGAACGGCGTGCCGCCTTCGCTGCGGTGGACGAAGCGCTCAGGGCACTCGGGCACGTTCCCCTCGACGACGCGTCGATCGAAGCGGGTCTCGACGCGCTTCGGGCCCGGACCGCCGCCGATCGCGGCAGGGTCGTCCGGATCGAGCCGCGGCGCGCGGGCTGGCAGCGCCCGCTCCTGGCGGTGGCCGCCGCGGCCGCGCTGATGATCTACCTGGCGATCGCACCGCTCACGGATCGAGTGGGCTCGGATGCACTTCGCAGCGAATCCGTCGTCTCGACGGACCTGTCGTCCGACCGGGAAGAGATGGACGAGGATTCCGGCTTCGATCCGGAGCTCGCGATCGCACTGGGCTACGGCGAGGGCGCCGACTTCGTGCCGGGGGTCGACAACGAGGATCTGTCGGTGATCTCCGAGCTCGACCTGCTCGATTTCATGAGCAAGCGAGAAGAGGAGGAGCGGGGATGAGCCGTGGCCATCGTTTCCGCCTTGCGCACGTCTTGCTCGGTGCAGGGCTCCTCGGCAGCGTGTTCCTGTTCGGGGACGTCGGTGAGGCGAACGCGGCAGACGATCCGGCGCCCCGGCCTGCGAGGGTCGAACGTGGGCAGCACGCGACGCCGGCGGAGCGTCGGGCGATGCGGGCAGAGATGCGTTCAGAGGTGCGCCGACGCTGGGAAGATGCGTCGCCTCAGGAGCGTCGGCGGGCCGGGCGTCGATTGCGTGCGCTCGAGCGGGCGCTGCCCGACTTTTCGCCGATCGAGCGGCTGACCCTGCTGCGCGCTTCGGCGGAGCGCCCGGCAGAAGAGCGCAAGGCCCTTCGAAAGCGGATCCGGGGGATCGATGATCTCGCACCGACCGAGCGCGCTGCGCTTCTCGCGGAACTCCGGGAGAGGATCCGGGCTCACGCCTCGGAGATCGATCGCTTCGAGCGGAACCGGAACCGATGGAAAGGCATGTCCGAAGCGGAGCGCAAAGAGGCTCGCCGGCAGATGACGAGGCTGCGCGAGATGAGCGTGGAGGAGCGCCGCGTGCTGCTGCGCGAGATGGAAGCTGCGAAGGAGCGGTGATCCCGTGAGTCCCCGGACGATCGACCTCGACGTCGACCTCAACCTGGACCGGAGCCGCTGCGTTCTGTGCGGCGGGCCGAACGCCTGCGTGATGGAACGCCGCGCGCGCGGCGAAACCGTCGAAGAGCCGTGCTGGTGCGTGGCGCGTGTATTTCCCGCGTCGGTGAAGGCGAAGGCGAATGAGCGGGACGGCGGCGCGAGCTGCCTCTGCGAGCGGTGCCTCGACGCCGCCGCGGTCGAAGAGGGGCGTTAGTTTCCGCCCGCCTCGGCGAGGCGGCGGACTTCGCGCAGCCCCCCCGATACGTGGCGGGCCTCGAGACCTTCACGACGCATGAGGTCGGCGAGGTGGGCGCTTTTCAAGCCGAAGTCGCAGTACAGCACGTAGCGCTGTCCCGAATCGAAAGAGGCGTAGGCGCGCAGTGCGTTCGGGAAGTCCAGGAAGAGCGCCCCCGGATAGTGCCAGGTCGTGTAGGCCGCCTTCGGCCGGAGGTCGATCACCGTGTCGTTCGGGCCGATCTCGCGGGCCGCGAGGTCCTCGGCCTCCCAGGCGGAAAGGTCGACGTCGGTCAGTCGATAGTGGGTGCGGGCTTCGAGTGCTTGCTCGAGGACGCTCGGATCGAGCTTCGCCTCTTCTTCGAGGATGTCATCGAGCCGTGCGTGGGTCGCCGGCTTCGACGGGACGATCGCGCAGTACTCGCCNACCTTCGCCGAGAGGTCGTGGGTCCCGACGTGGCGGGACTCGGCGATGATCTCTTCCTTGTTGTTGCCCACGAGCGGGCGGAGGACCGGGAGCTTCGCGCCCGTCTCGATGACCGCGAGATTCTGGAGCGTCTGGGACGACACCTGCCCGATGGCTTCGCCGGTCACGATCGCGCTGGCTTCCCAGCGACCGGCGACCGCCTCCGCGGCGCGCAACATGAGTCGCTTCAGGATGATCTGCCAGTAGCGGGTCGTGACCTTCGCCTGAATCTCGCGGCTGACGGGATCGAAGTCGACGCTGTGGAAGCGGGGACGAGTGCCCTGTTGCCAGCGGTCGGCGAGGCACTTTGCGATCTGGAGCGTCTCGAGTTCGTGCTGTCGACCGCCGAGGTTGCAGAAGACGTAGTCGAGGGCGACGCCCCGCCGGAGCAGGCGCCAGGAGGCGACCGGTGAGTCGAAGCCGCCGGAGAGGAGGCTGACGGCGCGGCCTTCGGTGCCGAGGGGAAGGCCACCGGCGCCCGGCTCGTTGGCGATGAAGTAGTAGGCCTGATCGGGGTCGACCTCGACGAAGACGGTGGTGTCCGGGTGCTTGAGGTCGACGCCGCGGGCGAGGGGGAGGAGTGCGGAGCCGAGATCGCGTTCGATCTTGCTGGCGCTGATCCGGGTCTCACCACGGTCGCCCACCCGACGGGCGCGGACCGCGAATTTCCGGTCGCGAACGTGGGGCGCCCCGAACGCCTCGCCTTCGCGGACGATGTGGTCGACGTTCTCGTATTCGATGGCGTGGCTGATCGAGACGGACTGGATGCCGAAGACGCGGGCGAAGCGTTCCGCCATCGCGTCGTCGTCGAGGAGCGTGGGTTCGTCGGTCTTCTCTAAGGCGACGAAAAGGCGGTTTCGGTCTTTGACGACCTTGCCCGCGCGGCCGCTGGATTTGAGCGCCATCCGCAGATTCTCGACGAGCCGGGACGTCATGCGTCGGCGGGTGGCATCGGCCTTCGTCGTGAGGTCGCCACTGAAGCGCAGGAGCAGCAGCGTCTTCGCCGGCGCATTCGATGCGTTCGATGATGTTGCGGGGTCGTTCGCCACCGGGTCGGGCTTCCTTGGCTGGTCGCGCGGTATCATACCGGGCGATGAATCGTGTGCGCCTCTACCGCGTGTTGATGGGGTCGTTGGGAATCGCGTTCTTCCTCTTCGGGATGGCGTTGATCGTCGCCTTCTTCCTCTATCAGCGGCCGAACTCGACGCCCCTCGTGACGACCGGTCCGATCGGTCACTACTTCGTGGCCTTCGCGGGCTGTGCGCTGATTGGTTGGGCCGGGGGCCTGGTCGGCGCGGCGCGAGACCCGTGGGCGTCGCGATCGGTCGGCACGATGACGATCTTCGCGCTCGTCCTGATGGCGGTGATCCGGCTGGTCGCGTGGATCATCGGCGACTACTACGAGTTTGCGGGTGAAGCGCTCCGCGCCGAGGTCACGGCGTTCCTCACGATGGCGCTCGTCCTGATCTGGACGAAGCCGACGGTGACGGAGAGTCGATCGGGTGGACCGCCGATTCCTGGAGGCGGAGAATGATCCTGCGTGGATTGGCGACGCTCGCGATTGGCGGGCTCCTGACGCTCAACTTCCTGCTGCCCTCGATGAAGGTCGTCGCCCGGGGGCCCGAGAACTTGGTCCGCTCGGACCTCGTGAGCGAACTCGCGATTGGCGGGTCGCTGCCGCCTCTCGAACTCATGGACCTCCAGGGGAGGACCTACACCCGCGAAGATCTGCTCGGCCACCGGGTGCTCCTGACCTTCGAGCGATCGGTCGACTGGTGACCCTTCACCAAGGCGCGGCTCGTCGAGCTGCGGAAGGCATTCGCGGAAACGCCGGACCTGCAGATCGTGTGGGTGATGGCGGCGTCGCAGATCAACGAACGCAGCCGTCTCTTCATCGACGAGCTCGGCCTGGCCCACCGGATCCTGTTCCTGGCAGACCCCAGGAGCGAGCTGATTCGGACCCTGGGCATCCTCAAGGAGGAGCCCGAGGCCATCGAACAGGGGGTACCCCACCCCACGACCGTGCTCCTGGATTCCGAGGGCACGATCCGGTTCGTCGACGTCCGGGAAGACTTCCATTTCTGGCTGGATCCGGACGCGATGCGGGAAGCTCTGGCGCGAACCAGCGGGTAGGCCGCGGTCGCCGGGCCTGGAATCGCACGGAAGTCGAGTGTTGACGGGTGTTTTTCGGCCTCCCGGTCGCGCGCGAACGCTTGCACCGGCCCGCGGGAATCCCCATTATCTCGGTGGATTCGGTCGCCCGTGCGATCCGAATCGGCGGAACCGCTCCCGGCCCCGCAGCGTCTCCGAAGACGCTCGAGGGCGTCGTGTGCGCTCCAGACCTGGACCCCCCCCCGCTGCCGGTTGGCGGGCTTCGAGGTCTGCCCTCGAAGACCAAAATGGATGTAGAAGAGCGATGAGCTGCCCCTGGACGGACGCGAGGCGTCGGCAGAATCTCGTCGCGGAGGCAACGACCGAGTCATGATCCGAATTTCCACCTCGACCCAGAAGCGGCTGATCCCCTTCCTCTGCCTGGCCCTCGTCGCCTTCGTGACCGCGTGCGCCAGCAACGACGCGCCCGTCGAGGAAGAGCCCGACACCAGCGAGTTCACCGAAGCCCCCACCGCGCCCTCACGGCCGGAGGTGAGTGACACCACGATCTCCGGGGCGAACATCTCGATCTCGCCGGTCTACTTCGATCTCGATTCCTCGGCGATCAAGTCCGAGTTCGACGACGTGCTCGAGGGTGCGGCCAGCGCGCTCCGCGAGTCCGGGGCGTCGGTCACGATCGAGGGCCACTGCGACGAGCGCGGCTCCGAAGAATACAACGTGGCGCTCGGCGAGCGCCGCGCGGACGCGGTTCGCCGCTACCTGCTCGACCTCGGCGTGAACGGAAGCCAGATCAGCGTGGTCAGCTACGGCGAGGCGCGCCCGGCCGTGAACGGAACGGGCGAGACCGCGTGGCAGCTGAACCGCCGCGCGCAGTTCGTCGTCCGCTAAGAGGGCCGAGGCGGCTACGGCCGCCGTCGTGAATCCAGAGAGCCGGTGGATGCGTTGCATCCGCCGGCTCTCTTCTTTTGATCGAACGGGGAAGACGCCGATGCGGGCCGCGGCCGGATTCGTTCCCTCGGCGATTTCGGGCGCAGGCGGCGACTCCGAGTTCGGTCGGTCACGGCTCGTGAACCGCGGCTCCTGTTTGGCCCGGCCTCTGGCCCGGTGATATCGTGCGGATCCGGCCGCACGGGGTGAATCAGTGGCTGGTCGTTCCTCTACCCGTTCCCAACTGCTCGGCGCGCGCCCAGCGCTCTCGCGGATCCCTCGTGGCCGAGCCGGAGTCCCAGCATGTCCCTTCACGGCGGAAAACTCGCGGCCAAGGCCCTCAAGGAAGCCGGCGTCGAGGTCGTCTTCACGCTCTCCGGCGGTCACATCATGCCGCTCTATGACGGCTGCATCGACGAAGGAATCAAGATCGTCGACGTGCGCCACGAGCAGGCCGCCGTCCATGCCGCCGACTCCTGGGCGCGCTGCAACCCGGGCTCGATCGGCGTCGCCGCGATCACCGCGGGCC
Source organism: Deltaproteobacteria bacterium (assembly GCA_002709835.1). Taxonomy (GTDB): domain Bacteria; phylum Myxococcota_A; class UBA9160; order UBA9160; family UBA4427; genus UBA4427. The sequence goes on along the minus strand of PAQX01000023.1, from coordinate 21,255 downwards.
CCGGCGTGACCGACGGCGTGACGGGAATCGCGAACGCCTGGCGCGCCAACTCCCCGATCCTGGTCTTCGGTGGCCAGGGACCCTTCGAGAACCTCCGTCGCGGTTCTCTCCAGGAGATGGACCACCTCGGCGTCGTCCGCCCGATCACGAAGTATTGCGACGCCGTCTATGAGTCAAAGCGGATTCCCGAATACATCGAGCTCGCCATCCGCCATGCCGTCTCCGGCATTCCCGGTCCGGCCTACCTCGAGATCCCGATGGACATCTTCATGGGAGGGGTCGAGGAAGAGGTCACGATCCCGAAGATCCGGACGAACCCGCCGCGACTTTCGCCCGACAAGGACGAGGTCACGAAGGCCGTCGAGCTGCTCCAGAACGCGGAGCGTCCGATGCTGATGGCCGGTACGAGCGTCAAGTGGTCCTACGCATCCGAGGCGATGAACCAGTTCATCTCCGATACGCACATGCCCACGTATACGAACGGTATGGGGCGTGGCACGGTTCCGCCGGATTCGCCGGAATTCCTGAACCGTTCACGGCGGGACGCGCTCCAGAAGATTGATCTGATCATCCTGGCGGGCACGCTCCTCGACTTCCGCATGCGATTCGGCCAGACGATTCCGGCGGACTGCAAGATCATCCAGCTCGACATGGACGCCACTCTGATCGGCCAGAACCGTCAGGCCGACGTCCCCCTCGTCGGGAATCTCGCTTGCACGTTCGAGGCGCTCTCCGCCGAGATCGAGTCGCAGGGCGCGAAGCTCGACTTCACGAGCTGGCGCGACGAGCTTCGCGAGATCGAGAACGACGCCGAGGCCAAGGTCGAGGCCGCGCTCAATAGCGACGAGGTGCCGATCGATCCCCAGCGCATGTGCCGCGAAGTTCGCGATTGGCTCGATACGCTGAACGATCCGATCGTGATCGGCGATGGAGGCGACATCGTCGCGACCTCGGCCAAGATCATCCCGGTCAAGAGCGAGGGGGCCTGGATGGACCCGGGTCCGCTCGGGACCCTCGGCGTCGGCATGCCCTTCGCGCTCGCCGCGAAGCTCGCCCACGAGAACCGGCCGGTGGTGATCATGTACGGCGACGGCTCCTTCGGCTTCAACGGCATGGAGTACGACACCGCCGTTCGCTTCGGCCTCCCGATCATCGGCATCGTCGGCAACGACGGCGCCTGGGGACAGATGATGCGACCGCAGGGCGCCATCTACGGCTGGGACCGTCTCGAAGGCGTGCTGCTCAACCGCACGCGCTACGACAAGGTCGTCGAGGCGCTCGGCGGACACGGTGAACACGTGACCGAGCCCGACCAGCTGCGACCCGCCCTCGAACGCGCCGCCGCTTCCGGTCTCCCGGCCCTGATCAACGTCGAGATCCGTCAGGATCGTGAGTACGCGGGCGGAATCTACGTGTGAGCTTCGCGATCGAGCGACGCGATCCGGCTGAGCTCGAGCTCGATCTGGATGCGCTGCAGTCGTGGCTCTCGGAGATCGGTCCGGTGGCGGTCGTCGATCTCGAGACGACCGGGCTGCCGGAGAGTCGCTCGGCGGAAATCATCGAGATCGGGGTACTGCTCCTCGACCCCGGGGAAGCGACGGTCGGCGTCGGCGCGAGCCTCATCCGGCCGTCGCGCCCGGTTCCGCCTCTCGTCAGTCGGCTGACGGGGATCGTCGACGCCGACGTCGAATCGGCGCCGCGGATGATCCAGGTGCGCGACGCGATTCGCGAAGCCCTCGCGGCGCGGACGCTCGTCGCGCACCAGGCCGAGTTCGAGCGTGCGTTCCTGCGTAAGGAGATCGACTCGGCGCTGGGCGGTGCGCGCTTCCTGGACACCCAGGATCTCCTTGGGCTCACCCACCCCGACGCTTCGGATCTGCGGCTCGAGACCTTCGTGCGCTCGCTGCTCGGGCGCGAAGAGCGGCATCGGGCCTTCGAGGACGCGCTCGATGCTGCCGAAATCCTCGGCGTGATTGCACGCGGCGCGATCGACGGCGCGCCCCGCTACGCCGATGCGCGCCGCATCGTCGCGCGACATCTGCCGAACTCTCCATGGCGGGGCGTCCTCGAAGGCGAAGTGAGGACGGTCTCGGACGAAGAAGCTGAGGAGCTCTTCGTCGCCGGGGATGAGGGCGAGGACTTCGATTTCGGTGGTTTTGCGGCAGGTGGCGTTCGTGGTCGTGCCCGCCCCGAAGAGGGGGACGCGCGTTTCCTCGAGATCGGGTCGAGCGACGAAGTCCCGGTGCCCTTCGAGCTCGATGCGATCCTCGATGCGCTCTCCGACGGGGAGCGCGGGCAGCGCCACTTTCCTGGATACCGCGTGCGTGAGGAGCAGCTCTCGCTCGTTCGCGAGTTCTTCCACGTCTTCGCAGACGGGGGAATTGCCAAGCTGGAAGGGGGGACCGGCGTCGGAAAGTCCCTCGCGTATCTGGCGGTCGCCATTCCATTCGCGATCGATCGCGCGAATGCGGGGAGCAAAGAGCCGGTCATCCTCTCGACGCGGACGAAGCTCCTCCAAGACCAGCTCCTTCGGAAGGACATCGCCGCGGCGGCCCGCTTCCTCGGGCTTTCCTCCCTGCGCGCGCTCTCGATCAAGGGGCGGGCGAATTACGTCTGTGAGCGCCGGCTCGGCGCGGCGCTCGGTGAAGCTTCGGATCCAGCTCTCCTGGACGATCTTCGAACCGACTACGCGCTGCTCGAAGCCTGCGCGCGGATCCGGCCCAACGGGGAGATCGGGACGGTGCCGACGGCGCTCTTGCGGCGACACCCGCGCCTGCGCGAGCTCTTGCGGTCGAGCGTGGCAGTACGGTCGGATCAGTGCTCTCGGGAGCAGTGCGCCCACGAGCGCCGTTGTCCCTTCGGTCGCCATCGACGGTCTCTGGCGAAGGCGCACCTGGTCGTGGCGAATCACGATCTGCTTCTGCGATGGCCGCCGGACTATCCGGCCTTTGCCCACGTCGTGATGGACGAGGGGCACGAAGTCGGTGGTGTCGCGGAAGAGGTGTACGCGATCCGGGTTCGGCCCGAGGACGTCGCGGAACGCCTCGACGAGCTCTTCGGCGCGCCGGTTCGGCGGGGTCAGCGACGCTACGCGACGACCGGCCTCGTGGCTCAGCCGGACTCGAAGAGCGAGGAGAACTCGCTACGGCAGAACCGGCGCGATCTCATGCTCGAACTGATCGGGCTCGGGCGGACGATGGCGGAGGGGGCGGATTCGTTCGGCGGGGTCGAGCTCTCGGCGGAGGCCTCGCGGCGCTTCCGGGGGGCGGGACAGGTGGCGGAGGCTGCTGCACGTCGGCTCGAAGCGATCGCCGCTCACGCCAGCCGGACGGGGCCGGTGAAGCGCCTCGTCTCCGGGGAAGACAAGGACGGTCTGCCGACGGGGCCCCACCGGGACCTCGAGGCCGAAGAAGAAGCCGAACGCGCGATCACCGCGCACGTCGAAGCTTTGTTAGGCGCGGCGCATGGACTCAAGGTCGCCTTCGCCCCGGAGAACGACGACTACGTGGCGGCGTTCGAGGGGCTCGAGAGTCCCTACGACCGTTGGTCTCTGGTGCTTCGCCCGGTGGCACCGGGTGAAGCCTTTCGCGAGGAGTTCCTCCAGAAGCTCGAAGGGCTGGCGGTCGTGTCGGCGACGCTCTTCGTCGGGGGGGACGATCACGCGGCGCTGGGCGAAGTCGGCCTCGACGGGAATGCCGTCCCGGAGAGCTGGAGTCGCGCCGTCGGTTCGCCCTTTCCCTACGAGGAGTCCATGCGGGTCGTCGCGATCGAACACGACCCGGCGCTGGAGGGAGATCTGGTCGAGGAGACGGCGCAGGCCCTCGCGACGCTCGCGCGGTCCATGGGCGGTCGGACCCTCGGGCTCTTCACGAGTCTCGCGCGCATGCGGGACACGGCGGACCGGCTGAGTCAGCTGCTCGAAGGCGAGGGAATCGAGGTGCTGCTTCCGCGGCGCGCGAGCGATGACCCCGGCGCGCTGGTCGACCGGTTCCGGAAGGCGAAGGGCGGGGCCGTGCTGCTCGGTGCGCGACGCTTCTGGCAGGGCATCGACGTTCGCGGCGAGGACCTCCAGGCGGTCGTGATCGAAAAACTGCCTTTCGACGTGCCGACGGAGCTCCGCCGTCGGCGGGACGACCGGCTCCGCGCGGTCGGGGAGGACCCGTTCCGACGGGCCTCGCTCGGGCGGATGCTGCTTCATTTGAAGCAGATGGCGGGCCGCCTGATCCGGAGCGAGACCGACCGGGGGCTCGTCGTGATCGTCGATGCCCGCCGGGACAAGGGGTATTTCCCGCGGCTCGCGGATGCCTTCCCGGATGGGGTCGCCCTCGAGTCCGCTGAGGTGCGAGCGCTCCCCGAGATCGTCGAAGCGCTCAGGTTGGGTGTTAAAAGCCCCGTTTGATCGGACTTCCGGGAAACGAGGGTCCGACGCTCCGCTGGCGCCAAGCTTGACCATGAGTCACTCTTCCGACTCAGCGGCATGCTGCGCAAGTTTTGCGAGAGATTTGCACTTCGGTTCGCGATCCCTCGCTACTGTTTCCAACGTCGGAAATCCCGATCGGATCCGCCCCTTTACCGGGTCCGCTCGGGAAATTCCGAGTCGCAGCAGGCCAGCACGATGTCTCCGCGGAACCCCGCTCCCCCAGCGGTGTGACTGTGGCCGATCAGGTCGATCGGAGGGGCATCGGTTGTCTTTTACCCCCAGTCGGCATCGCCGGCAGCAGCGAACGGTCGCGGATGGCGATCTCACCTGCTGGCGGTCAACGAATAGCTTGAACGGGCCTCCGAGATGCACTCGAGGTCCTATCCGATGCGTGCATGGAGTCATGCGCCAGGGTCGAGGGGAAACGAGTTGGCGACGAACGAATCCGGAGCGGGCTTCCCGAGCAACGAGTGGGGGCTGATCCTCGGTGGATCGAGCGGCTTCGGCCTCGCGACGGCGAAGCGCCTCGTGCGCGGCGGCCTCAACATGGTGCTCGTCCATCGCGATCGCCGTGGCGCCATGAAGGGCATCCAGCCCCACTTCGACGAGATCGCCAAAGAGGCGGAAGAGCGAGGGCTCGGTTTCCATACCTGGAACGCCGACGCGATCGCCGCCGACAAGCGTTCCGAGACGATCGACCAGATCGCGGAGGCGATCGGCCCGGACGGCAAGGTCCGGGTTCTTCTCCACTCGATCGCCTTCGGCAATCTGAAACTGATCGCGCCTGAGAAGGTCGAGGCGCGGACGGCGGGCCCGGAGCTCGCGAAGCGTCTCGGCGTCGACCCCGAGAAGCTGACCGAGATCGCGGACGACCTCTTCGAGCACGGGGAAGACGGCCTGCACACGATGGTGTCGCAGCCGCAATACCCGGACACGTCCTACCTCGACGAGGAAGATTTCGGTCGCACCATCCTCGCGATGGGCACGAGTCTGCTCGGCTGGACCCAGGAGCTTTTCGCGCGACAGCTCTTCGCTCCCGATACCCGCATCTTCGGCATGACCAGCGAAGGCAACGAGGTCGCCTGGAAGGGCTACGCCGCCGTTTCCGCTGCCAAGGTCAGCCTCGAGTCCCTGGCGCGCTCGATCGCGATCGAGTTCGCGCCCTACGGCATCCGCTGCAACATCATCCAGGCGGGGGTCACCGACACGCCGGCGCTTCGGGCCATCCCGGGCAGCAGTCAGCTCGCGAGCCAGGCTCGGTTGCGGAACCCGGGCGGTCGTCTGACGACGCCCGAAGACGTGGCCGGTGTGATCTACCTCCTCTCGCAGGCCGAGGCGAGCTGGATCAACGGTGAGCTGATCCGCGTGGATGGCGGCGAGCACATTTCCGGCTCGACTAAGTAGTCGCCTGTGGGCGCTCGGCGAGGGGGTCGTCGGGTGATCGGGTGAATCTGGATTCGAAGGGCCTTGGACCTACGCGCCTCGGGGACATGCCATTGAGCTTGAACCTCCTCGGACTGGGACATTTCAATCCCGACAACGAGATCACGAATCGCTTTCTCGAAGACCTGGACATCGGGACGACCGACGACTGGATCCTCGAGCGAACGGGGATTCGATCGCGCCGGACCGCGCTTCCCCTGGACTACATCCGGGAAACGCGAAACGCGGACGTGCGGGAAGCGGTCGAAGCTGCGGAGATCTCGAACGCCGCGATGGGCGCTCGCGCGGCTGCGATGGCGCTGGCGCGCGCCGGAATCGGCACATCGGACGTCGGCCTGCTCATCGGCGGCAGCTGCGCGCCCAACACGGTATCCCCGGCCGAGGCCTGCAACATCGGGCGCGAGCTCGGCGTCGAGGCGCCGGCCCTCGACATGAACTCCGCCTGCTCGTCGTTCATCGCGGGAATCTACATGGTCTCGATGATGGACGAGGCGAAGCTGCCCGACTTCGTGCTGCTCGTCTGTGCGGAACCGATGACCGGGACGGTCCACTACGAGGATCGCGCGAGCGCCGTGCTCTGGGGCGACGGCGCCGTGGCCGCCGTGCTTTCGACGAAACATCGCGGCCGCGCGCGTCTCATCGACCCGCGACTCCGCTCCGATCCGAAAGGGAGCGACAAAGTCGTCGTCCCGCGCCTCGGCCACTTCCATCAGGAAGGCCGTACGGTCCAGACCTTCGCCATTCGGAAGACGGGCGATCTCTACAAGGCGACGTACGACGCCGTGCAGGAAGACGCACGCCCGTTCCACTTCGTGGGTCATCAGGCGAACCTGCGCATGCTCGAGTCGGTCTGCAAGCGATGCGACATTCCGGACGAGCGTCACCACACGAACTGCGTCGACTTCGGGAATACCGCGGGCGCCGGTTCGGGCAGCGTGATCTCCGGACGCTGGGACCAGTGGACCGCTGCCGACGACGTCTCCGTCGTGGGCGTGGGCTCCGGGTTGACCTGGGGCAGTTACCTCATGCGATTCGAGGAGGACGTCGCGGTCTGACGGCCGCGCGAGATCCATATGCTGACGCACGACGAGTTCAAGAGCCGTGACCACTTCGACCAGGAGGAACTCCTTGGCTTTGCCTACGGGCGACTGATCGAGGATCCGCCGGAGGGCTTCCGCGCGCGTCTTCCGGTGCCACCGATGTTGATGGTCGACCGGATCGAGTCGATCACCGGCGAGAAGAGCAAGGGCACGATCAGCGCGAGCCGAGACGTGCGCCTCGACGACTGGTTCTTTCATTGCCATTTCCTCGATGACCCCGTCCAGCCCGGCTGTCTAGGCCTGGACGGTGTCTGGCAGCTGCTCGGCTTCTACTGCAATTGGCGCGGGGGTGTCGGGGCGGGGCGCGCGCTCGGCTGCGGGGAGGTCGAGTTCTTCGGCCAGATCCGCCCCCACGATTCGGTCATGCGGTACGAGATCAAGGTCAAACGCTACACGGAGCTCAAGAACGCCGGCGCTTCGATGGTGGTCGGCGACGCGAGCGTCCTGATCGACGACGAGGAGATCTATACGGTGAAGGGTGCGCGCGTCGGTCTCTTCCGGGACATCGACTACCCGGACTACCCCGAGAAGAGCGAGCACTCCCGTGGCGGGAGGATGGAACGATGAGCGACACCACGGAGGAACGCCCCGTCGCTCTCGTCACCGGCGCCGGAACCGGCATCGGAACCGCCTGCGCCCGAGCGCTCGCGGCCGAGGGCTTCCGCGTCGGCATCCACTACCGCTCGTCGGAAGAGGGGGCGAAGAAGCTCTCAGCCGAGCTCGATGGCTCCTTCACGATCAAGGCCGATCTCTCCGACGGAGAGTCGATCGACGCCATGATCAAGGAGCTGAAGGACGTCGCAGGTCGGATCGACGTGCTGGTGAACAACGCTGGTTTCAACATCAACGCGCCGGTGCTGTCGATGAAGCTCGATGACTACGATCGGGTCGCGAGCGTGGCACGCGGCACGTGGTACCTGACCAAGCTCGTTCTGCGTCGATTCATGATGCGCAAGGGAAGCGGTCGGATCATCAACATCACGAGCGTCGTCGGCCACACGGGCAACGCCGGACAGATTCCGTACACGATGGTGAAGGCGGGGCTCGATGCGTTCACCAAGTCGCTGACGCAGGAGCTCCAGGGCCGCGAGATTCTCGTGAACTCCGTCGCGCCGGGCTTCGTCGAGACGGAGATGACCGAGGAGCTGCCCGAAGAGATTCAGGCGCAGATTCTCGCGAAGGTCCCGCTGGGTCGCGTCGCGGACGCCGCCGAAATTGCGGACGTGGTCGCCTTCCTCGCGACCCGCGGCAGCTACATCCACGGCTCCGTGCTCCACGTGAACGGGGGCATGTACGGTGGGTGAGGCGGCTGCGACGGGAGAAGAGCTCTCCGCCCAGGAAGTTCTCGCGATGGTTCCGCAGCAGGAACCCTTTAGGTTCATCGACGAGATCCTCGAGCTCGACGACGAGCACATCGTCGCGACGTATACGTTCCGGGAAGACCACGACTTCTATCGGGGTCACTTCCCCGGGAACCCGATCACCCCCGGCGTGATCCTGACGGAGACCGCGGCACAGGCCGTGGTCGTCGCGTTCGGGATCGCTCTCGTCGCGAGGGAGTCCGGGCGGAATGAAGTCGAGAAGTTGCTCACGATCTTCACCGACTGCGAGGTCGATTTCTCCGGCACCGTGAAGCCCGGGGATCGCGTGACGACGACCGGCAAGAAGAAGTTCTGGCGGCGCAAGAAGCTACGCGCCGAATTCGAGATGAAGCTCGACGATGGAACCGTCGTCTGTTCCGGCGAAGTGTCGGGGATGGGAGTCCCGCGATGATCACCGTCGATCGATCGGAAAGGGGAGTCCCGCGATGAGCGCTGCCGAGAAGAAGCGGATCGTGATCACGGGAATCGGCGTCGTGGCGCCGAATGGCGTGGGCGTCGGTGCCTACGAAGAGGCGCTGCGCGCAGGGCGCTCCGGGATCAAGAGCCAGGAGTCGATGATCGAGCAAAACTTCGGCTGCACCGTGGCGGGTACGCCCGAAGGCGTCGACGATTTGTGCGAGAAGACCTTCAGCGAGGAGGAGCTCCTCGCCATGAACATGAATCACCGCTACGCGAGCCTCGCCGCGCTCGAGGCGTGGAAGGACGCAGGCCTCGAGCGCCCGGCCCACGACTCCGAAGAGGTCGACTGGGACACCGGCGCGATCCTCGGGACCGGCATCGGCGGCATGGACACGATCGCCGGGAAAGTCGTTCCGCTGACGGATGCGAAGAGGATCCGGCGAATGGGATCGACCTGCGTGGAGCAGGTCATGGCGAGCGGGATCAGCGCCCGCCTCTCGGGTCAGTTGGCGCTGGGCAATCAGGTCACGACGAACTCGTCGGCCTGTTCGACCGGAACCGAAGCGCTCGCGATGGGCATGGAGCGGATCCGCGCTGGACTGGCGGATCGCATGCTCTGCGGCGGCGCGGAGGCGGCGAGTCACTACATCTGGTCGGGCTTCGATTCGATGCGCGTGCTGAACCGCGGATCGAACGACGAGCCGGAGAAGGCGTCGCGCCCGCTCTCCGCGAGCGCGGGGGGCTTTATCCCGGGCTCCGGTGCCGGCGTCGTGTTGATCGAGAGCCTCGAAAGCGCGCTCGCGCGCGGCGCGACGATCCGCGCGGAGCTCGCCGGCGGGGGCGTCAATTGCGGCGGTCACCGGATGGGCGGGAGCATGACCGCGCCGAACCCGACGAGCGTGCAGCGATGCATCTCGGCCGCGCTGACGGACGCCGGGGTCGACCCTCGGGACGTCGACGCGATTAACGGGCACCTGACTGCGACGGGCGCGGATCCGAAGGAAGTCGGCTCGTGGGCGCGGGCACGCGGGCGAGAGCCCGGCGAGCTGCCGCCGATCACCTCGACCAAGAGCATGATCGGTCACGGGCTGGGCGCGGCCGGTGGTCTCGAAGCCGTCGCGTCGATCCTGATGGTCGAGAAGGGCTTCGTGCATCCCTCGGTCAACTGCGAGGACGTACACCCCGAGATCGAGCCCCACGCAGCGTCGATCCCGCACGAGCTGCTCGAGAAACCGGATCTCGACGTTCTGGTGAAGGCAGGTTTCGGATTCGGTGACGTGAACGCCTGTCTGGTCTTCAAGCGTTACAAGGCGTAGCGCGAAGGGCGGCCCGCGCGGTCGTCCGGATGATGAATTCGATTTGGAGGTTCGCAGGGGCGAGCCGATCGTGAACGAGGAGTGGAGTTCGATGGAACAATCGGAAGTGATGGAACGTGTCGTCAAGATTCTCACGCCCTGGGTGAAGGACGAGGGAGCCCTGGCGAACGTCGGGATGGAGACCAACATCCTCGAGGATCTCAAGGTCAATTCGGCGCGGCTCGTCGACGTCGTGATCGCATTCGAGGACGACTTCGACATCGAGATCGCCGACGAGGACGTCGACAAGGTGAACACCGTGGGTGACGCGGTGACCCTGATCTCGGCAAAGCTCTAGTCCGACGCCGGTCGGACGGGAACTGCCCGCATCATGTCTTCGGACACGCAACTCGGCGTACAGTCCGAGATGGCCCGACGCCACGCGCGTCAGCGGACCGTGAGCTTGCTCACGGCGCCGCTCTGGGTCGGCACGTCCATCCTCTTGATGCGGTTCTGGTTCCGATACCGGATCGCGGACGTCGAGGCCGTGCGCGCGCGCTACCGAACGCTGCGCGCACAGTCCGACGGTCCGATCCTGGTCTGTGCGAACCACCTGACCCTGGTGGATTCGTTCCTGATCGCGTGGGCCTGCGGCAGCTTGACCTATTGGTTCACGCATTTCGACGAGCTGCCGTGGAACACGCCGGAACGAACCAACTTCGGAAAGACGTGGTTCGCTCGGGCGTTGATCTATGCCGCGAAGTGTATTCCGATCACGCGCGGTGGAGCGAGAGAGGACGTCGGCGACGTGCTCGAACGCGTGAAGCACGTGCTCCAGAACGGGGAGACGGCCTTGCTCTTTCCCGAAGCGGGGCGCAGCCGCACGGGCCGGGTCGAGGAATCCTCGGCGGCCTGGGGCGTCGGCCGGATCGTCGGAGCCGTGCCGCAGTGCCGGGTGCTGTGTGTCTATGCGCGTGGGCGTCGACAGGAAACCTGGGGAGACTTCCCCGCAAAGGGGGACACCCTCGACTTCACGCTCTCGTGCATCGAGCCGAAAAGTGACGCCAAGGGCCTACGCCGTTCGCGCGATCTCGCCCAGCAGATCATTCGCCAGCTGATGAACATGGAAGAGGCCTATCTCGAGGCGCGCTCGGGTGAGGGGGCACGATGATCGGCAACGACATCGTCGACCTCGAGGATCCGGACGCGCGACCGGAGACGTTCCGACCCCGCTTCGACGAACGCGTCTTCGATGTCGCTGAACGACGCTCGATCGTGCGTGACGCGGACCCGCACATGCGCCGGTGGGCGCACTGGGCTGCGAAGGAAGCGGGCTACAAGCTCGGACGGCAGGCCACCGAGGATTTCGTCTTCACGCCTTCGCGACTCGTCGCGCGCTTCGAGTCGATCGAGTCGGAAGAGAGTGGCCGGACGATTCGGAAGGGGACTCTGGCGCTACCGCGATCGATCGCGCCGGGATTCGGGCACCTCGAACTGCGAAGCGACGAGACCTCCGAGCGCGTCCATGTCCTGGCGGCCCCGCCCGGAGCCGATTGGGACGCGATCACCGAGGCAACGGAGATCGTCAGTGCCGACGCGGATCCCTCGGACCGCGTGCGCGCCCTGGCGCGCTTCATGATCGCTCGGGATCTCGGAATCGAGGAGACGCGGGTCGCGATCGGGCGCCGGGGTGATCCCCGCGCCGGGGGGGCCGCGAAGATTCCCACCGCCTTGATCGACGGCGCCCGGAGCGGGCTCGTCCTGTCGCTCTCTCATCACGGACGCTTCGTCGCGTGCGCGATGACGCTGCGCTCGGATCCCGATGCGGTGCCGCGAGGCACGCGTTCCGGTGCGGCGGGGAGCGGAGCGGCGGGGGGCGGTGACATGAACGGATGTGAGGCGATGCGACGCGGATGGGGATCGACGTCCCCGGCGAGGAACGAGGTCGTGGGATGAGCGAGCAGAAGAAGCAGGAAGTCGTGCAGCGGAAGATCGAGCGACTCGCGATCGTGAATCGGGGCGAGGCGGCGGTGCGCTGCTTGCGAACTGCGAAGAGCCTCCGCGCTCTCGAGGGCGGGGGGCTCGAGGTGATCGCGCTCTTCACTCCGCCGGATCGCGACACGCCCTTCGTGCGCCAGGCCGACCGTGCGATCGAGCTTCCCTCTGCCAACGGTGCAGTCGCCGCCTATCTCGACCATGACGCGGTCGTTGCGGCGCTCAAGGAGGCCGGAGCGGACGCGGTCTGGCCTGGCTGGGGCTTCGTCGCGGAGGATTCCGTCTTCGTCGATCGCCTCACCGCCGAAGGCATCGAATTCTGTGGGCCGTCCGGGGAAGCCATGCGCTCCCTGGGAGACAAGATCACGTCGAAGCGTCTGGCCGAGCATGCTGGGGTTCCGGTCACGGACTGGAGTGGCGGCGAGCTCGCCGACGAGAGCCACGCCGAGCGCGAGGCATCGCGAATCGGCTATCCGGTCGTCCTGAAGGCGACCGCCGGTGGCGGCGGGCGCGGCATCCGGATCGTGGAGAAGGCCGAAGAGATCGCGGAGGCCTTCCGCTCGGCCCAGTCCGAGGCGGTGAACGCGTTCGGCAACGGCGCGCTCTTTGTCGAAGCGATGGTCACGGGAGGCCGTCACATCGAGGTCCAGGTCGCCGCCGACAAGCACGGCCATGCCCGGGCCTTCGGATGCCGCGACTGCTCCGTCCAGCGGCGCCATCAAAAGGTTCTCGAGGAGGCACCGCCGCCCGGCCTCGCGCCCGAGCTGCTCGAGCGTCTCGAAGCTTCCGCCGTCCGGCTCGTCGAGCATGTCGGCTACTGCGGCGTCGGGACCGTGGAGTTCCTGCTGACCGGCGAGGACTTCTTCTTTCTCGAGGTGAACCCACGCCTGCAGGTCGAGCACGGAATCACCGAGATGATTGCCGGCGTCGACCTCGTCGAGATCCAGATCCGGATCGCCCGGGGCGAATCCATTGCCCACATCCCGCGCCAGAACCGGGGCCTCGCCCTCGAAGCGCGCGTCTGCGCGGAAGATCCGGACGAAGGGTTCCTGCCGTCGCCGGGCCGAATCGCGCTCTTCGAGCCCGCGCTCGGGCCGAACACCCGGATCGATTCCGGCGTCTCGACCGACGTCGTGATCTCGAACGACTTCGATTCCCTGATCGGGAAGGTGATCACCGTCGGCGACGATCGAGCTGAGATGCTCGCGCGGATGGAGTGCGCGCTACGCGACCTCGAACTCGTCGTGGAAGGCGGCGCGACGAACAAGGGATACCTGCTCTCGATCCTCGAGAGCGACGACTTCCGCGCCGGCGGGGTCGATACGCGTTGGCTCGATCGGTGGGGAGCGGCCCGTCCGTCGATCGCCGAACTCCATCCGACGCTCGCCCAGGATGCGCTCGTGGCGGCCGCCATCCTGGCCTATCAGCGAAACCGCCGAACTCTCCGCAATGGCGTCTTCGCCGATGGGCGGATGGATCGGCTGCCGAGCTCCGAAGGCCAGCAGATCGACCTCACCCATGGGACCCAGAGCTACCGCCTCAAGGTCTTCGCGACCGGGAACTGGCGCTACCGCGTACATCTCGACGGGGTCGCCGTCGGCGCGACCATGCGCGAAGAGGGCGAGCATGCCGCCCGGCTCGAGATCGACGATCGTGTTCGCCGCGTGATCTACGACGCGAACGATCGCGGCCTTCGCCTCGAAGTCGACGGGCACCCGCTGCGTTTCGGCTCGCAGACCGCTGGCCAGGTTCGGTCGAGCACGCCGGCGGTGGTCGTCGCGGTTCAGGTCGAAGTCGGCCAGACGGTCGAGGCGGGACAGCCCCTCGGTCTGCTCGAAGCCATGAAGATGGAGATCGGTTTCAACGCGCCAGTCGGCGGCACGATCAAGGAAGTGCTCGTCTCGAAGGGCCAGCAGGTCGCCGCGGGGGACGTGATCCTCGTGATCGAAGAGTCCGCCGAAGACGAAGCGGGTGCAACGTCGAATCGGCTGAGCCTGCCGGACCAGGTCGATCCGCTCGCGCTGCTCTTCCAGCCAGAGGAGACAGGGGACGGAACCCGACTGCTGGGCACGCCGGATCTGCTCTCCGCGGACAAGGCGAATCTTCGCCTGCGCCGCGCCGCGATGGACGCGATCCGCGACGAGGTCCGGCGCGTTCTGCTCGGTTACGACGCAAATCCCGAGCGCGCGGAATCGCTGACGGGCTTCCTCGAGGCGCCGCTGCCCGAGGGCCTCTCCGAAAGCTTCCTTCGGGAGCTGGCCGAGATCCGCCATGCGATCTCCGCGTTTGCGGACGTCGAGGTTCTCTCCATCCGCGCGCCTTCGGCGTCGATCTCCGGCGAGTCCGGCCCCTCGAACAGCGCACGCTTGCGTATGTTCCTTCGCCGCATCGAGGCGGAAGGGAGCGGCATCGACGAGGGCTATCTAGAACTCGTACGCGCCGCCCTTCGACACTATGGCGTGTCGGACCTCGGAGACCTCGACGCCCTGCGCCGGGCGCTGCTTCGGATCCTATCCTGCCAGGCAGATAAGTCGCTCCGACTTTCGCTGATGCTCGGCGTCCTTCGCCGCACGACCGCGGTTGCCGGGGCGGGGATCGATCTCGGCGAAGACGACGGCCTCGCACGCTCGCTCAACCGGCTCGCTCGCCTGCGTCCGCAGGTGACGGACCCGGTCGCGGACGCCGCCCTCGAGGCGTCCTACGTCCTCTTTCAGCAGCCGGGCATCGAAGCCCGCGCGAAGCGTTCGTCCCGGAGCGTCGAAGAATGGCTCCAGCAGTCGGAGCTCGACGTCGTGGCTCCGCCCGGCGAAGTGCTCCTCGAGGTTGCGGCTTCACCGCGGCTCGTCTTCGAGCGGGTCGGTCGGTGGATCTCGGGCGACGACCCGAATCGCCGCGCGATCGCACTCGCCGCCCACGTTCAGCGACGCTACGCCCCGTCTCGCCCCGAGGCCTATCGCGCCGTGCGGGTCGACGGCGAGCCGATCCATTGCGTCGAATACCCGGAGAAGGGCGTCGTCCTCGCGGCCAGCGGGCCAGGCAGCGAAACCCTCGTGTGGATGGATCGGCTGGTGCGCGGTGCCTCTGAGCTGCTCGAACACGATCCATCCACGCCGATCCTCGCGCTCGAGTATCTCGTGCCGGCGGATTCGCAGATCGACTGGGACGGCCTCCTCGAGGGTCTCGAGGCCACCTGGGGCGAAGCCGGTCTCCAGGCCCGCATGACCGTCGGGGTGCTCACGCCGGATGGCGAGGGCGACATCTACCGGACCCTCGTGCGCCGCGAAGGGCGCCTCGAGCTCGCGGCGGAGGACCACGACCTTCATCCCGAGACGGCCACGCGGATCGGGCTGGGTCGCTACGAGAACTTCGAACTCGAACGGCTGCAGGCGGAGGAGGGCGTCTACGCATTCCACGGTCGTGCCCGATCGGCGCCCGGAGACGAGCGGATCTTCGTGCTCGCCGACGCGCGGGATCGCTCTCCGGAACCGGGCCGCGCGCTCTACCACCATCTCGCGACCTTCGAGCGGGTCTTCAACCGCGCAGCGCGCAGGCTCCGGACGATCCTGCAGACCCATGATCCCCGGCGCCGGCTCCAGTGGAACCGGATCTCGATCTCGGTTTCGCCGCCGGTCTTCATCGAAGAAGACATCGCCGCCGACGTGGCCCGGCGACTGGCCCCCGCGACCCGGCACCTCGGTCTCGAGAAGGTTCTCGTCCGGCTGAACCGGCTGGATCGCGCGGCACCCGACGCGCCGGCGGTTCCCGTCGAGCTCGTGTTCACCGATACCGGTGAGCAGCTCGAAGTCGAATGGCGACCGCCCCACGACGCACGCCTCGAACCTGCGCAGGAGTACGGGCGGAAGGTCGTTGCCGCGCGTCGGCGTCGCTTGATCTACCCCTACGAGATCGTGAAGATGCTGACGAACGAGTCGGAGACCGGCGCGTTCGAGGAATACGATCTCGACCCGACCGCCGGAAGGCCGACGGCCATGCCCGTGGCCGACCGACCCTATGGACAGAATACGGCGGGTGTGGTCTTCGGCGTGATCCGGACGCCTACGGACAAGGTTCCGGAGGGCATGACGCGGGTCCTCGTCCTTTCGGATCCGACGATGGGCATGGGAGCGCTCGCCGGTCCCGAGTGCGACCGGATCGTGGCCGCGATCGACCTCGCAGAGTCGCTCGGCGTCCCCGTGGAGTGGGTTCCGGTCTCGTCCGGCGCGAAGATCGCGATGGACTCGGGGACCGAGAACCTCGACGCAACGGCGAGGGTGGTCCGGCGGATCGTGACCTTCACCCAGGACGGGGGCGTGATCCACGTGATCGTCCAGGGCGTGAACGTCGGAGCCCAGAGCTACTGGGACGCGCTTGCGACGATGCTGATGCATTGCCGCGGCGTGCTGATCATGACGCATAACGCGTCGATGGTGCTGACCGGTCGCGCGGCGCTCGAAGCGTCGGGCGCTGTGTCCGCGGAGGATGAGGTCGCGATCGGCGGCTTCGAGCGGATCATGGGCCCGAACGGTGAGGCGCAGTACTACGCGCGGAACCTGGCCGAGGCCTACCGCATCCTGGGCGAGCACTACCGATACACGTACGTCGTGCCCGGCGAAGCGGGTCCCCGCGCGTTCCGGACCGAGGATCCGCGGGATCGGTCGATCGGGGAGACCGCGATCAAGCCGGACGATGCCGATGGGCTCGCCACGATCGGCGAGCTTTTCGACGACGAGACGAACCCGGGGCGGAAGCGGGCGTTCTCGATGCGCGCCGTGATGGGGGCGCTCGTCGATACCGATGGGGGGCACCTCGAACGATGGAACGCCTGGGTCGGTGGCGAGACCGCAATCGTGTGGGATGCGCACGTAGGCGGGAAGCCGATCTCGTTGGTCGGCATCGAGAGCCGGAACGTACCGCGCGATGGCTACCACCCGGTCGACGGTCCGGAGGCTTGGAATGGAGGCACGCTCTTCCCGCAATCGTCGAAGAAGGTCGCCCGCGCGATCAACGCGGCGAGCGGGAACCGGCCGGTCGTCGTCCTTGCGAACCTCTCGGGGTTCGATGGTTCACCGGAGTCGCTGCGGAAGATCCAGCTCGAGAACGGCGCCGAGATCGCCCGCGCAGTCGTGAACTTCCAGGGCCCGATCTACTTCGTGGTCGTTTCCCGCTACCACGGCGGAGCCTATGTCGTCTTCAGCCAGGAGCTGAACGACGACATGCAGGCAGTCGCGCTCGAGGGATCCTACGCGTCCGTGATCGGCGGCGGTCCGGCCGCGACGGTCGTCTTCAGTCGCGAGGTGCGGGCCATGGCGCTCGATGATCCGCGGGTGAAGGACAAGACGGAGATCGTCCGCCGCCATCCGTCCGAGGAGAATCGTGCGGCGCTCGATGCCGTCTTGCGCGAAGTCACTCTCGAGAAGCAGGCGGAGACGGCGGCGGAGTTCGATGCGATCCACAGCGTCCAGCGCGCCAAGGAGGTGGGATCCCTCACCGATATCCTGGCGCCCGCGAACCTGCGCGCGAGCGTGATCGACGCCCTCGAGCAGGCTGCGTCCCGGGACTGAGGTGTCGGCGGCCGCGCCGGACGAGACCGAGATCGCGGGCGACTCTCGACTCGGAGGCGGGCTCGGGCTCCTCGTGCGGATTGCGGAATGGATCGGGGTCGAGTCGGCGCTTTGCTGCGGGGAAGCGCTCGGCGCGGCGTGGTGGGCGCTTCGTGGGCCACGCCGGGCGCGGGTGCGCGAACAGATCGCGCGGGCCTTTCCCGAGCGGGACCCGGCCTGGGTCGATGCGACCGCGCGCGGGGTCTTCCTGCACCTCGGGCTCGGGCTCGCCGAGGGGCTTCTGCTGGCGGGCCGTCATCGCGGCGCGCTGCTCGAACGGGCGGAAGTCGAGGGATTGGAACACCTTCGTGCCGCCTGCGATCTAGCCGGAGACCGCGGGGTGCTGCTGGCGTCAGCCCATCTCGGAAACTGGGAGCTGGCCGGCGCGAAGCTGGCGGAGATGGGCCTCCCGGTCGCGGCGGTCTATCGCGATCCCGGTCGGCCGGCGCTCGAGCAGGCGCTGCTCCGCATCCGAGGGCCTGCGGTCGCGGCGATTCCGATGGGACCGCGCGCGGGGGTCCAGTTCCTCCGCGCGCTCGAAGGGGGACGGACGGTTCTCGCTCTGCTGGACCAGCGCGCCCGTCGCGAAGAGTCCGTATTCGTCACGTTCTTCAGTCGCGAGGCCGCGACGAGGGTCGCTCCGATCAAGCTCGCGGCCCGGGCCGGCGTTCCGATCGTGTGCGGCTGGGCCCAGCGGGGCCCCGACCGGCGCTGCCACCGGCTCACGATCCAACCCGCACTCCAGCCAGCCCGCTCGGATTCCGACGACGACAAGGTGGTCCAGCGGGTGCTCCAGCAGGTCACCGCCGAACTTGAACAGGCAATCCGGGCAACTCCCGAGCAGTGGATCTGGACCCATCGGCGCTGGCGTACGCCGCGCGACGCGAACGACGAGACCTGACGTCTCTCGCCGTCGTGCTCCCGGTTCTCGTCAGTGGTCCGGGTGAATTGCGAGACGACCATGGCTTCGCCCCCGATCCTCCGAATCCCCACGCTCGCGGGGCAGGCCGACCTCGAGACCGCGGATTCCGCGCTGGTCGAGGTCGAGTCCGGTCTCTCCGGGATCAACAGACGCGTCGACGCGGTTTCGAGTCTGGCCGTCACCCGGATCCAGGTCGAACGGGCCGCCCCCTGAGCCGGAACTAGTCGGCGTGTTCGCGGGGCTCGATATGCGACCCGTCCGTCGACGGGCGCGCGACGATGACGCGGTTCCTGCCCGCGTCCTTCGCGGCGTAGAGCGCCGCGTCCGCGTCGGTGAAGAGCTGCATGCGATCGTCTGCGTAGGCGGCGACGCCGACGCTGATCGTCACGCTTTCCTGCTCGGAGGGGACGTCGCTCAACAGGTCGCTCTCCTCGACGGTCTGCCGGATTTTTTCACCGAGGGCCGCGGCGCCCGGGAGGTCGGTGTCGATCGCGAGCAGCGCGAATTCTTCGCCACCGTACCGCGCCAGCAGATCGGTCTCGCGGCAGGCGATGTTCAGGACCTCTGCGATCCGCCGCAGGATCTCGTCCCCGCCGGCATGCCCGAGACGGTCGTTCCATTTCTTGAAGTAGTCGATGTCGATCAGGACCAGGCAGAGCGGGTCTCCCGTGCGGGTGGCGCGCTTGGACTCCGCGAGGATCGCGTCCTGGAAGTAGCGGTGGTTGTGAAGTTTGGTGAGGCCGTCGGTGATCGAGAGCTGCTCGAGGACCAGGTTCACGTTAGAGAGCTCCTCGTTCTTGGCGACGAGCTCTTGATTCGCCTTCTCGATCTCCTGCTGGTTCTCTTCGAGAGCGCGC
The DNA here is from genome assembly GCA_002709835.1 of Deltaproteobacteria bacterium. Taxonomy (GTDB): domain Bacteria; phylum Myxococcota_A; class UBA9160; order UBA9160; family UBA4427; genus UBA4427. The sequence goes on along the minus strand of PAQX01000023.1, from coordinate 1,842 downwards.
GCGCTCCGGCCGAGCCCGCGGCTCATCTCGTTGAAGGTCTTGGTCAGGAGGTGGACTTCCTCGGTGCCATGGACGCTTTCCTCGATCTCGATCTCGACCTCGCGCTCGCCGTGGGTGAGGCGTGAAGCGGCGTCCGAGAGCGCCTTCAGGGGCTTGACGATCGAGCCGGCGATCCGGAACGCGAGGAGGCCGACGGACAGCACGATCGCGAGATTCAGTCCTACGACACGACTCATCGAGCTCAGGATCGGCGCGAACGCTTCGTCGTAGGGCTGCTCGATTACGAGGGTCCAGTCGAAGCGCGGGAAGGGAAGACTGGTCCCGATCACTTCTTCGCCGAGGAGATCCTCGTAATAGGCGACGGCCATCGCGTGTTCTTGTTCGGTCTGGCTGTCGGTCCAGGTGGTTTCGGGCGCGATGCCGACGGGCGGATTCAGAAAGTGCTGGTCCTGATCGACGATGTAGACGTTCGCGGAGTCGCCGAGCTCGCCGCTTTTCAGCATGGCGTCGAGGTGTGACATGTCGATCAGCGCGTAGAGGTGGGCGATCGTGCGGTGGTCCCCGTCGCGCATCGGCGTGGAGGCGATCTGCGAGAGGTGGTTGCCATGGCGGAAGCTCGAGCTGATCCGGGTGTGCTCCGCGGGCTTCGTGTTCGCGGCCAGGAAATCCGCGGGGAGCGCTTGGCCCTGCCCGACCTCGAGCTGAGTCCGGCCTTCTGCGGTCGTGATCACGAGTCGCTCGAACTGGGGGAAGCTCTCGAGGACGTATCGGAGGTACTGCTCGGCTTCATCCCGCGCGCGGTCGCCACGACGGCCCCGGGCATCGAGCTGCGGGGCCGATTCGGTCAGGATCGCGCTGCCGGCAAAGACCTCGACCTCCCGTTCGCGAAGCGCGTACCACTGATCGAGCTCGTGCACGATCCGGCTCGCGACCTGAGGGAAGCGCTGATCGACCTTCTGGCGCAGGAATCCATCGAGACTCTCGACTGAAACCCACGAGACCGTCAGCGAGGAGAGAACCGTCGCCGCGGAGACGAGTAGCGTGATGCGGGCGGCTAGACTGCGGAGCGGATTGCTCATCGATTCCCTGACCGGATCCCAGGGTCCGGCGGACTGCATTCGTGGTCGGGAGGACTTCCCCGCGCGGGCAAGATCCTCTGGCCTCATCGGTGGGCAAACGAGGACGCTTGACGGTTTCGCCCGACTCGTCCCCGTGGGATTCCCGGAGCAGCGGAATCCGGGTTCGACCGGACAGAATTCGGGGTTCCCCCTCTGGAATTGCGGCGCCCCGGGCCCCTGTGTGATGATCCAATCACCGCCCCCTCCCCGGAGTTCGCCACCCTTGTCGACCGTCGACCTGGCCGCCGCCACCCGCTCGTCCGCCGCTCCGTCGCTTTCCCCCGCCGAGGTCGAGGCGTGGGTGCGGGGCGTCGTGGACGGTCAGCCGCTCGACCGGGTCCAGGCCGAGGCGCTGGGCGCATCGCTCCACCAGGAGCCGGTCCGCGCACGGATGGCCGAGGGCGCTCGCGCGATCAAGGTCGCGCAGACCGGCAACCGGGTGACGGTCTCCCGCAACATCTTCATCCCGCTCACGAATCTCTGCCGTAACCGCTGCAACTACTGCACGTTCGCCAAACAGCCTGATTCCGCGGAAGCCCACACCTACACCCTCGACGAAGTCGAAGAGGCGGTGCGTGGCGGGGTCACCACCGGCTGCGTCGAAGCTCTCATGTGCCTCGGCGACAAGCCGGAGGTCGCCTACAAGAGCTACCGCGAGGAACTCGCGCTTCGGGGTCTGCAGACGACCACCGATCTGATCCTCGACGCCTGCAAGATCACGTGT
>PAQX01000022.1 GCA_002709835.1 Deltaproteobacteria bacterium | reverse complement strand
CGACGGGGACCGGCGCCCTCTCGGCGGCTTCGTCCGGCGCCGGCTCGGGGTCGGGCGCGCCGGCAAGCGCGGCGGGACCGACGACGAGGGCGGTGGTCGCGGTGAAGAGGCACGTGGCGAGCGCGGCCACGCGCACGCACGAGCCGCGGTAGTGCGAAGACCGATCGAGTCGAGCCTGGGACGGCAAAAAAGAAGATCCTTCGAGCGCGACGGGGGGTCGCGCGGATCGCGTACCCATCGGCGGCGATCCTGGGCGATCGAGGCTATCACAGGGCCGCGAGGGTCCGGTCAGGCCCCTCCGTAGGGGACCCGGCGAGCCGCGCCGGTTCCAGGAGAATCGCTTGCATCGCGAGATCCGTTTCGCGCACCTCTCGGACTGGCACGCCACGACCCTCGCCGGGGGCGGCCTGGATCGATTTCGCGGGAAGCGCATCTCCGGCTGGGCCTCGTGGGCGCTGAACCGCCGCCGCCATCACGATCCCGCGATCCTGGATGCGGCCATCCGCGACGTCCACGCGCAGTCGGTCGATCGCATCCTCGTGACCGGGGACCTGACCCACATCTCGCTGCCTCAGGAGTTCCGGGTCGCCGCCGGACAGCTGGCTCGGCTCGGTTCACCGGAGGAGGTCTTCCTCATCCCGGGCAATCACGATTGTTATGTTCGGACCGACCCCGAGAACGCGTGGGATCACTGGGCCCCGTACCTTCGCGGGGCCGCATCGAGCTCGCTGCCGTCGCCGCTCGCGCCGCTCGCCTCACCCTCGCCGGAAGACGGACGGGCCCCGACCTACGCCGACTACCCGACCCTTCGAATCCACGATCGCCTCGCGATCATCGGATTGTGCTCGTCGATCCCGACGCCGATCTTCGTCGCGGGCGGCGAGCTCGGGGCTCAGCAGCTCGAGCGCCTCGAGGCGCTGCTCTCCGCCACCGGCGACGCCGGCTATTTCCGGGTCCTCATGATCCATCACCCGATTGCGGCCGGGACCGAGCCGGCGCGTCGTGCGCTCTGGGACGGCGAGGCGCTCTGCGGCGTGCTCGCCCGGACGGGGGCGGAGCTCGTCTTGCACGGACACAAGCACCGCCGCCGCTTGCGGACGGTGCCCGGCCCGCGTGCGGACGTCCCGATCGTCGGCGTCCCCTCGACGTCGGAGGTCGGCAGCAAGCCCGACAAGCAGGCGCAGTACCACGTGTACACGGTTCGCGAAGAAGCGGGCGGGGCGTTCACCCTCGGCGCGGAGATCCGGGGATACGACGCAGCGCAAGGCGCCTTCGTGCCCGTCTCGGAGTCGCTCTTCGGGTGACGTCTCGGCGCGCGGCCTAACGCGCCGAAAGGATCGCGCGCACGAGCTCGAGGTCTTCGATCTTGTCGACGTCGACCGCGGCTTCCGCGATCGAGAGCGGCACGGCTTCCACGTGCGCGCCGATCACGCGCGACGCCCGGGCCATGGCTCCGCGCAGATCGAGGCGGCGCGTCACGAAGAGCGCGAGGTTCGCGAGACCGAATGCGCGGGCGAGCTTCCATGGCTGTTTCCGGTCGTTCTCGACGCGCTGCCAGAACTCGGCGGCGGCTCGGCTCGCGGGCGTGCGGAAGTAGAAGAGGTTCGCCCCCGAATAGCGTTCGTCGCGGAAGGGGAGATAGGTCCGCTTCGCTTCGGGGAAGCGCGCCCGGATCGCCGCGCTCGGGACCAGGCCGAGGCACAGATCGGCGTCCTCGGAACCGCCCGCGAAGAACGCGTCGAGCATGGCGTCGTCGAGGAGCGCGTGGTCCGCGGTGGTAACGAGGACCGGGGCCGCGTCGAGTCCGGCAGCTTCGAGGCTCTCGAGCACGCTCCGACTCGGGGAGTCGGTGCTCTCGAGGAGCGACACGCGTCCCGAGGACACGATGGCGGACCATCCAGGGAGGGCCTCGACGAGATCCGGACGGTCGATGTTCACGAGCACGTGCTCGAGGCCCGGGCGGGTCAGCAGCCGGCGGACTACACGCAGCAGCATCGGCTCCCCCTCGATGTCGAGGAGCGCCCTGTGTGCTGCACCGGCGGCCTCAGCGAGGGGATCCTCGCCGCTTCGCCGACCGGCCAGCACGACCGCGCGGCTTGGTCCCGCGACGCCGGGGGCGGCCCCGGCGTCCGTTTCCCGCGTCATGCGCGACCGCGTCCGGCGTCCGTCTCCGCCGTCATGCGCGACTCAGTCGAGGTCGCGGAGCGCGCTGTCGATCGCGCGGACCTCGGCGAGGAGTCGGTCGAGGTCTTCGAAGCTGATCTGGCTCGGGCCATCGCAGGGCGCGGCTTCGAGATCCGGATGGGCTTCGATGAAGAGGGCGTCGATTCCGGCCGCGACGCCTGCACGCGCGAGGGGCGCGACGAAGCGGCGGTCGCCGCCCGAGGAGCCGCCGTTGGCGCCGGGGTACTGGACCGCGTGGGTCGCGTCGAAACAGACCGGCGCGAACTCACGCATGGCCACGAGGCCCTGCATGTCCGTCACGAGGTTGTTGTACCCGAAGCAGGTGCCGCGGTCGGTCACGAGGATGTCCTCGCAGCCGTAGTGCTTCAGCTTGTCCACCGCGTGGCACATGTCGTGCGGTGCGATGAACTGTCCCTTCTTCAGGTTCACGGCGACACCCGCCGCGGCGCAGGCCGCGATCAGGTCCGTCTGGCGCATGAGGAACGCGGGGACCTGGATGATGTCGGCGACCTCGGCGGCGAGCTTCGGCTGCTCCGGCTCGTGCACGTCGGTCAGGATCGGGAGGCCCGTCTCCTTCTTCACCGACTTCAGGATGCGCAGGCCCTCGTCGATTCCCGGACCCCGGAAGGAGTCGTGGCGGGATCGGTTGGCCTTGTCGAAAGATGCCTTGAAGACGACCGGGAAGTCGTGCTTGTCCGCGAGTTGCTGAATCGTGCGCGCGGTTTCCACGGCGTCCGCTTCGTTCTCGAGCACGTTCAGGCCACAGATCAGGACGAGCGGTGCGCCGTCTCCGACCGGAATCTTGCCAATCCGCATTCGCGTTCTCTCCTGGACCGGTTGCGAGGTCTGGTCCCTCGCGTATGCCCCGTTCGTCTCATCGTTCGTCACACGCGGTCTCGTCGTGCGCTTCGTGTCTGGATCCGAACGTCTCCGGCAAGCCCGGAGTATCCCTCAATCGGGAAGGCTGTGTATGAATCGAAATCGAAGCTGATCGCGACAATCTTCGTACGCCGTGTAGCGTTCCGAAGCGCCTCTTCGTCGAGACCCCGATGGCGCGGTCCTCCGGCTGGAGTGTCGACCGGCCCCGGTTTCGTTTCCGCTTTCCCCCAATGCACCCACCGTGGAGTGGGGAGCATCCCATCCTGTTCGCTTCGTAAACGACGCCTCGCCCGTTTCCTGTCCGCCGACTCGTCCTTGTCAGGAAGAGGGGCTTTCGGAATCAGACTCCGAGGCGTCCGTAGTTCGAGTGGTGAGCCGATCGCTGTCGCGGGTTTCCCGACGCTCAGTCGGGGCCGGCTCCAAGCTTCGTCACACCCCCGAGACGGCTACCAGCGATCCGGCGCCCTAAGTATGACCGGATCCCTCGCGCCGTCGAGGACCTGACACCCGACTGGGGACCCGCGCTCTCCCATCCGCCCGTAATCGTTGTGAAAAACCTCCGAAATTGAACGAAATCGACCGGGAGTCCGGTCCACAGGGGCCCCGGGGCGCCTGTTGTAGACTCCGCCGTCCCCTCAGCTCGCCCTGGCCCCACGCGCCGTCGACGCCGCTTCGGCGCGATCCGCCCGAGCGTCCGAGAGAATCGAAATGGCCGCTTCGCACCGCACCCAAGCCGCAGCTCCCGCTCCCACCGGCCCGCTCGACCCCGCCTCGGCGCGGGCGATCCGCGAGTCGATGGAGACGATCGTGCTTCCGGCGCGGGCGGGCGCGCCTTCGTCGGACAAGCCGCCGGTCGAGATCTATCTGGGGACCGAGCCGGCGCAGTACCGCGCGAACCGCGTCTTCGTCTGGTCGATCGAGAAAGTCCGTGATCCCGGTCGCGAAGTCCGCATCCACGTGATGTCCGAGCTCCCCGGCTTCGACCGCAAGGGATGGACCACCGGCTTCACCAACTACCGCTTCGCGATTCCGGCCTTCCAGGAGGGGTGCGGTCGGGCGATCTACAACGACGAAGATCAGATCTACCTGACGGATCCCGGCGTGCTCTTCGATCTCGATCTCGGAAGCGAAGCCCACCTCTCGATCTCCGACACCGAGTCTTCGGTCATGCTCCTCGACTGTGAGCGCATGGCGCCTGTCTGGACCCTCGAAGAGTCCCAGCGCGGCTGGAAGCGTTCGCTCCTTCGCAAGGCGTCGAAGGGGACGGGGCTGCGCGGCGATCTCGAGCCGGGCTGGAACGCGCGCGACGAAGAGTTCGAGCCGGGACGCAGCCACCTGCTCCACTACACGACGCTGCATACGCAGCCCTGGCGACCTTTTCCGGAGCGCTTCGTCTATCAGCGCGGGTCCTACACACAGCTGTGGCACGACCTCGAAGCCGAGGCAATCGAAGCGGGCTTCGAACTCTTCCACCGCGTCCGGCCGAGCCGCGGCTTCGTCGAGCATCTCGCGCGCCTCCAGGCGCTGCCGTTGAGCGACATGGGCAGCGGGATCGGGGTNNCCGGCGAGTTGGTCCANGCGGTCGAGGGNCTGANCCGGCGAACCAAGTCGCGGAGCCTCNTCGAGCTCCAGCCCGACCTGCGCGGCGANGATGCCCAGAACCCNGGGCGCTTCGGGCTCGATACCGAGCGTCGCGTCGGCCTGCTCGAGTTCCTCGCGAGCCGCGATTCCGACGAGCGCCTCGACGGCGTGCTCTGCGTGGACGGCCTCGAAGCGATTCCCGTTTGGGACGTGCCGTGGGTGGTCGAGGCGCTCTTCCAGCGTGCGCGCCGCTTCGTCTACGTCGCCGTGCGAACCCCCGAGCGCCCGCCGCGCCGCCGTTTCCTGCTTCCGCCCCAGGGCACCACGCACACCGTGGCCTGGTGGCAGACTCATTTCGAGTCCGCGTCCCGCCGCCACCCGGAGATCGCCTGGGAGCTGATGGCGTCGCGCGGAAATGGCTTCGACGCCGATGGGATCGTGATTCGCAGCGGCGGGCCGCGACCGGATCCGTCGCCGCCTTCCGTCTGGACGATCACGGACGGCAGCCCCGGCAACGTCGTCCAGGCCGAGGCCCTGGCGACCGCCCTCGGATGGCCCCATCGCGCGGTGGCCCCGCGACTGAGCGGGCGTTCGCGCTGGCCCTTCGCAGGTCGGGGAGCGCATCTGCGCGGCGTCGAGGGAGAGCCGGAGGCCGCCGGCCTCGAGGGACCTTGGCCCGATCTCGCAATCGTCGCCGGGCGCCGCGCCGCGCCCATCGCGCGCTGGATCCGGGAGCGCGCCCACGGACGGACCCGCGTCGTGGCGCTCGGGCCGAAGGCAGCGACTCCGATCGACGCGGTCGATCTCGCGGTCACGCCCCGCGGTGCGAACCTCTTCCCGCATCCGAACCGGATCGAAGCGGACCGACCCTTCGTGCCCTCCGTCGACGCCGAAGAAGCGGGGGTGCGTTGGCGCGAGCGGCTCGAGGGCATCGCCGGTCGCAAGCTGCTCGTCTCGATCGGGAGCGGCACGCGCCGGCTCGGCCTCGATCGCCGCTCGGCGGAAGCCCTCGGGCGACTCGTCGCTGAGAGCGCCGAGGACCTCGGCGTCTCCGTGCTCGTTTGTGCGAGTCGGCACGCGGACGCGGAGATCTTCGAAGGCCTGCTGCGCGGCCTGGGCCGAACCGCGTTCGTCCATCGTGAGACCCCGGATCAGCGCCGCGAAGAGCGCCCGTGGCGGGCGCTGGTCGAGGCTGCCGATCTCCACGTGCTGGTGGGGCTCGGCGAGACGAGTCTGACGGAGCTCTGTGCGACGGGCCGACCGGTCTTCCTGGCGCCGCAGCTTCGCGGCGGGCGTTCACCCTGGGCGCGCCTCCGGGACGCGGTCTTGCAGGCCGTGGTCGAGCGCGCTCAGGCGCGGCCTTCGAACGACCGGGGCACGACGCGTCCACAGGAAGGGCTCGAGCTGCTCGCTGCGAAGACGATCGACCGAGGCTGGCTGCGCCCGCGTCGGGACGCGGAGGCGCTGCGGGGACGACTCGTCCGCGCCGGGCACGCGCGGCTGCTGCGAGCACCGATCCGAGCCACGGATCTCGAAGGCTTTGCGGGGCCGCCCGCGGACGAACTGTCGGAAACCGTGAGCCGCATCCGCGCGATGCTCGGCGTCACCGAAGACCTGATCGATTCCCAGGAGTAGAGCGATGAAGCGTACGATCTTCACCGAAGAACACGACCTGTTCCGCGCCGAGTTCCGGCGCTTCGCCGAGGCGGAGCTCATGCCGCACGCCGAGGAGTGGCACGAAGCCGGGATCTCTCCGCGCTGGGCCTGGGAGAAGATGGGCGAGAACGGATTTCTCGGCGCGAACCAGCCCGAGGAGTACGGCGGTGCCGGCGGCGACTTCCTCTTCGACGCGATCATCATGGAGGAGCTGGCCGATCTCCGGCTCCATTCCCTCCAGGCCTCGCTCCATACGAACATCTGCATCCCCTACCTGACGGCTTTCGGGACGGAGGAGCAGAAGCAGAAGTGGCTCGTTCCGGCGATCGAGGGGAAGTGCCTGCTCGCGATCGCGATGACCGAACCGTCGACCGGTTCGGATCTGGCGAACGTCCAGACGAAAGCGATTCGCGACGGGGACCACTACGTCCTGAACGGCGCGAAGACCTTCATTTCGTGCGGTCAGAACGCCGATCTCGTGATCGTGGTCTGCAAGACCGACCCGGACATCTCGCCGCCCCACGACGGGATGAGCCTGCTGCTCGTCGAGGCGGGTACGCCCGGCTTCGAGAAGGGCCGCAACCTCAAGAAGCTCGGCCTCAAGGGACAGGACACGAGCGAGCTCTCGTTTTCGGACTGCCGCGTGCCGGTCGAGAACCTGCTGGGGGGCGAAGGGCGCGGCTTCAAGATGCTGATGGAGCAGCTCCAGCAGGAACGCCTCTGTATTGGCATCGCCTCGATGGCTTCCTCGCGCCGCTCGCTCGAGGACACCCTCGACTACGTGAAGGAGCGCACCGCCTTCGGCAAGCCGATCGGCACGTTCCAGAACACCCAGTTCAAGCTCGCCGAGATGAAGAGCGAGATCGAGATCGGTCAGGCCTTCGTCGACAAGCTGCTCGTCGCGCACGTGAACGGCGAGGAGATCGTCGAAGAGGTCTCGATGGCGAAGTGGTGGGCCAGCGATCTGCAGAAGAAGGTGGCAGGGGAGTGCCTCCAGCTCTTCGGCGGCTACGGCTTCATGGACGAGTACCCGATCAGCCGCGATCTCGCGGACGCGGCGGTCCAGTCGATCTACGCCGGCAGCAACGAGATCATGAAGGTGATCATCGCCAAGCGCATGGGACTCGGCTGATCGCGCACGCCGAGCGCCGGGCGCGCGACGCGCCGTCGCGATCGGCTTCGGATCAGAAGCCCTTCGCGATCCGCTCGATGGCCTCTTCGACCTTTTCCCGAATGCCGAACGCGGACAGCCGGAAGTAGCCCTCGCCGCAGGCACCGAAGCCCGAGCCGGGCGTGCCGACGACGTTCGCCTGCGAGAGCAGGTTGTCGAAGAACTGCCACGAGTCCTGGCCGTCCGGCGTCTTCAGCCAGACGTAGGGGGCGTTCACACCGCCGAAGGTCGTGAAGCCGGCCTTCGAGAGCCCCTCCTTGATGAGGGTCGCGTTTGCCATGTAATAGTCGATGTTCGCCTGGACTTCCTTGGCGCCCTCGGCCGAGTAGATCGCCTCGGCCCCGCGCTGGACCGGGTAGGAGATGCCGTTGAACTTGGTGTTCGTGCGGCGGCTCCAGAGCGTCGAGACCGGGACCTGCTCCCGGTTCGAGTCGCGGCCCTTGAGCTCCTCCGGGATCACGATGTAGGCGCAGCGGATGCCGGTGAAGCCCGCGGTCTTCGAGAAGCTTCGGAACTCGATCGCGCACTCCCGCGCGCCGTCGATCTCATAGATCGAGTGGGGCAGGTGGTCCTCGGTGATGAAGCGTTCGTAGGCGGCGTCGAAGAGGATGATCGCTTCGTTGGCGCGGGCCCACTCGACCCACTTCGCGAGCTCTTCCTTCGGCGCGACGGTGCCGGTCGGGTTGTTCGGCGAGCAGAGGTAGACGAGGTCGACGGGCTCTTCAGGGAGCGCCGGCATGAAGCCCGACTCTTCGGTGCAGGGCAGGTAGGTGATGCCGGCGTAGCGCCCGCCCTCGTCCGGCTGACCGGTCCGACCCGCCATCACGTTCGTGTCGACGTAGACCGGGTAGACCGGGTCGGACACGGCGAGGGAGCAGTCGTCGGCGAAGATCTCCTGGATGTTCGCAGAGTCACACTTCGAGCCGTCGGAGGCGTAGATCTCGCTCGGGTCGATCTTCACGCCGCGGGAGCCGAAGTCGTTCTCGGCGATCGCCTCGCGGAGGAAGTCGTAGCCCTCGCTCGGGCCATAGCCGCGGAAGCCGTCGGCCGTCGCCATCTCGTCGATCGCGTCGTGCATCGCAGTCCGCACCGCGTCGCCCAGCGGCAGCACCACGTCGCCGATGCCGAGCTTGATCACGTCGGCGTCGGGGTTCGCGGACGTGAAGACGTCCATGCGGCGGGAGATCTCGGGGAAGAGGTAGCCGGCGGCCAGCTTCAGGTAGTTGTCGTTGACTCGTGCCATGGGGATCGTTTCCGGAGTGGGGCTTGCGCCGGGTGGGGGGGGCGCAGCCTGGCTGCGGCCCTGAAAGAGGGCGCAAGCCTATCCGAATTGCGTCCCGGTTCCATGGGACGCGGCGATCCCGGCGGTCCGGTGGGGACCGCGGAGCCCGGAGGACCTCAGCCGATCGAGAGGTCGATCTGGCCGGTCTCGAAGAGACCGCCGATCAGGTCGTCGAGGTCCTGCTCGTCCTCGGTCCAGGCCGAAGCGGCAGCGATCAGAGACCCCAGCTCGCACTCGACGACGGGTGCGTCGTGGAGCTCGGATTCGAGCCAGGTGGCGGTGTCGTTCGCGAAGTCTTCCATTGGTCCCCCCAGATGGAGACTCGTAAGAGCAGGAAGCGTGCCAGGGCCCGGGGAAGAGCCAGCAAAAATCGAAAAGCGCATAGATTTCGATAGCTTGGGGCGCCTTGAAGGGGTGAGGGCGCCAAGTCGTGCGGCACCCGAACCGTTCAAGCGTCGGATTTTCGTCAGGTGGGCGACCAATTCGAACGATTCCGTACGCCGACGAACAGCGCGCCGCGGGGGCCCCGCGCCGATCGGTCCCGACCGGCGCTAGAATCCAGTGCGTTCGACCGGGACGAGGACGAAGACGATGACGACGCAGGCGACGGGTTCGACGAGCGCTAAGGGGACTTTGTCCCTCTACGGGTATCCGCAGTGCCCCTTCTGCGCGCGCGTGCTCCGCGCGATCGAAGAACTCGACCTCGAGATTCCGCTGCTGAACACGATGCAGGATGCGACCCATCTCGAGGCCGTCGTCGAGGCGACCGGTCGAGGCACCGTGCCGGTGCTCAAGATCGAGGGCGCCGACGGCGAAGTCCGCTGGATGCCCGAGTCGGCGGAAATCATCCAATACCTCGTCAACCACTACGCCTGATCGGCGCCGGGACCCTCACGTCGGGCCGGACGAAGTCCCGGCCTCGTTGCCCGTGGTGGGGAGGAGCGAGGGCCATGCTCGTTCGCCCACCGGACGCGGGCGGGCGCGGCGGCTCTCTTCAGTCGCGGCCGGCGATCGGCCTCGCAGACCAGCCCTCGACGGCGGGACGAGCGGGGCAGCGGATCAGGCGGAGGATCGGAATCTGTCGGTCCGTGCGCGTGCGGTACATGCGGTAGGCGGGGATCGCGGCCTGGAGCTTTCGCCAGTACTCCATTCGCTCGGCCTTGGGGGCGTGTTCCCAACGGACCTCGAAGCGGTCACCGCCGATCTGGACCTCGGCGGTCTCGCTTTCGCGCAGGTTGAGCCACCAGGCGGGGGGCTTCTCCGCGCCGCCGTTGCTCGCGACCACCACCAGTTCCCCCTCGTACTCGACGTAGGCGAGGGGGAGGGTGCGTTGCTTGCCCGTCTTTCGGCCGCGCGTGGTCAGCAGCAGCATGTGCATCCCGATGAGGTTGCCGCCGATCAGGCCGCGGGTTCCGCGATAGACCGCGCAGTGCGCGCGGGTGAATGCGAGCCAATTCGCCATGCGAGGCTTCTCTCTTCGGGGGAGTTGCCGGTGTCCAGTCGGGGGAGGGGCGGCGCGGGGCGCTCTGGGAACGGAGTCTGGCCGAGCAGGGTGGGAGGGAGGATACCCATCAGGGACGTTGGAGGCGATTCCGGTTCCGTAGGCGGCGGCCCCTCCCGGGCGTGCGAGGGGGGTCAGCGTCGATCCGGGACGGTCGATGGACACCGGGAATCGCATTTTGGAGGACAGTCCATGTCTGATCGACTTCGACGCATCCTGGCCGTGACGGCCGCCATGCTGATGTTCCAGGCCGCTTTCGTGCAGACCGCCGCGGCGCAGGACGTCGCGCAGGGCGACGCGGCGAACGCGTCGCCGGTCGTCGACGTGATGCTCCTCCGCCCGGCGGGCTAGGTCAGCCTGGTCGTGGGCACGGGCCTCTTCTTCGTGACCGCACCGATCGTCCTCGTGACGCGCCCCCACGAGATCGAAAAGCCCTTCAGCCAGCTCGTCCTGCGTCCGGCCGAGTACATCTGGGTCGATCCGCTGGGCGGTCACTAGAACGCGCCACGATCGCTGAATCGACCGCCTCGGTGCGCCGCGTTTCGCGAGAGACCCGTACCGGGGCGTTCGTGCGTCTGGAAGCCGACCTGCGGCGGCTAGAAGTGCCGGAGGGTCTGGCGCGCGACGATGATCGCGACCGAGACTGCGGTGCTGTAGAGCAGCCAGAGGAGGACCGTTTCGACGGAGGGGGAGAAGCGCGGCACGCCCCAGCGGTCCGCCATCGCCCAGCGTCGAAAGCGCATGCCGCCCAGGACGTAGAGGGCGAGCCCCGCCGAGAGGCTGAGTACGGTCCAGAGTGTCGTCGTCTCGATCGGCATGTTCTACGCAGATCGGCCGGCGGGACGGTCCGCTCGATCGGGTGGAAACCGGGGCTCACCTCGGGGGCATACCCGATTTCTCGAGGGGCCCGGCCGATTGTCGGAATTTCCGTCCGCAGCGACCGGGAAGCCCTGTTGACGACTGGATCCGTGGGATAGGTTCGTGAGGCGTGCCTCGAAGGATCCCGGAAGGCGTCCTTTGCCCCGACGGGTCGAGTCCACGTCCAGCGCGTCCGGTCGGACGATCGAACCCAGGAGTCCGCATGCCGCCTCGCCGCAATCCGATTCTCTTCCGCGAAGCCTGGGATGCGATCCGAGCGCTGATCCGCGATCCCGACGACACGTCGCAGGTCTTTCGGATCATCCGCGCGCTCTCGGGGAACTCCCAGGAGCGCTCCTTCCAGCGCTTCCTCCGGTCGGAACACGGGCCGACGATCCTCGCCGAGGAGCGCGTCCTCCTCGACACGCTCTCGAACCGTACGTACCTCGAATCCCTGCCGGAAGGCACCCTGGGTCGCGTCTACGCCGACTTCACGGCCCGCGAAGAGATCACCGCGGATGGCCTCGTGGAGGCCAGCGAATCGGTCGAGCGGAACCTGGACGACCTCGATCCCCGCCGCGAACTCTTCGGTCAGCGGCTCCGCGACAGCCACGACCTCTGGCACGTCGTGACCGGCTACGGTCGCGATCTCTTCGGAGAGGCAGCACTCCTGTCCTTTACCTATCGGCAGATCCGCAACCGCGGAATCGGCTTCATCGTCGCCGTCGCCTACCTGAAGGCTCGCGGCCCGATGGCGGGCGAACGCGTGCTGATCCGGGATGGCTACCGCCGCGCCGGTCAGGCCGAGTGGCTGCCCGGAGCCGACTGGGAGGCGCTCCTCGAACTGCCCCTCGAAGACGTCCGACGTCGCCTCGGAGTCGTCCCGATCGAGCACTACGAAGGCTTCCGTTCCGAAGGCGCGCCTGCTCTGGCGTAAGGGACTCCCCCTCGCTCCGTCGGCGCGGGGAGCGCATCGCCTCGGACGCAGGGCGCGACGCCCTGGGCACGGGGCGCTCGGGCCGCGACGGAGCCGCGCGCCCCGGCTAGCGGCCGCAGCGCTCGGAGAAGGAACTCCGACCGGGTGGGACGAGGGCGCCGTCAGAGGCACGACCCCGAATGAATGGGGCGGGCGACCGGGATCGAACCGGCGACTTCCAGAATCACAATCTGGCGCTCTAACCAACTGAGCTACGCCCGCCGTCGGAGACGGCGCGCAAATTACCGGGAGGGGGATGGGGTGTCAAACACGGGCGGTTGACGCCTCGATGGACCGTCCCGCGGCGCCCCCGCCTGCCGAATCCGATTCGACCGCCTCCGCGGAGGCGGGGACGCGCTCCCGGCGCTCGCGCGGACAGCCCGGGTGTTACGCTCTCCCGATGCCTCCCGACCGCAAGGGCACCTTCGGCGCCCTCCGCATCCCCGATTTCCGCACGCTCTTCTCCGGGACGGTTCTCTCCTTCACCGCTTTCTTCATGTCGACCCTCGTCCAGGGCTACGTCGCCTTCGAGCTCGAGGGGCTCAACGTGGCGGTCGGCACCGCGGTCTTCGGGCAGGGACTCGGCATGATGCTGATCGGCCCGATCGGGGGCGCCTACGCGGACCGGCTTCCGAAGCGGCTCGTGATCGCGGTCGGTCAGGCCATCTCTGCGCTCTCCCTCGCGGTGCTGGCGGTTCGTTATGCGGACGGCACGATCACCGTGCCGAACCTCGCGTTCAACTCGTTCATCATGGGCAGCGCCTTCGCCTTCATCGGTCCCGCGCGACAGGCGCTCGTCGTCGACCTCGTTCCGGATTCGCTTCGAGGCAACGCGATGACGCTGACGAACGTGTCGAACACGACGTCGCGTCTGCTCGGGCCAGCGGTCGCCGGCACGTTCCTGCGCTTCGAGTCCCTCGGCCCGGCCGCCGCCTATTGGACGATGGCGGGGCTCTATCTGGCTTCCGCGATGCTGCTGGGACTGCTGCCCCGCTCGGTCGTGCGTGAGAACGTGGGGGAGACCCACGTTCTCCAGGATCTCCGCGAAGGCCTCGCGTACGCGTGGCATCACGTGCAGCTGCGCCATCTCCTGATCTTCTTCGTGAGCGTCATGCTCGTCGGATTCCCGCACGTCGCGCTCATGAACGGCTGGCTCGAGACCGAGGTGGGGCGGCCGAGGGAAGACGTGGCGATCGTCGCGATCTTCTCGGCGATCGGCGCGTTCACCGCGAGTCTGTCACTCGCGCGCTTCGCCGACGCTGCGATTGCCACGCGCATCTACTCGTGGATGGCGATCGGCTTCGGCGTGACCCTGATCGTCTTCGCCCTCGCGCCGAACTACGAGACCGGCCTCGCGGCGATCGTGCTGGTCGGCGCGACGAGCGGCGGCTTCCATGCTCTCAACGGAGCCGTGACGGCTCGGGTGACCGAGGTCGCCTTCATGGGGCGGGTCATGTCCCTCAACTTCCTGGCCTTCGCCGGCTTCAGCCTGATCTCGCCGGTCACCGGGGGGCTCGGTGATCGATTCGGCGTGAACAACGTACTTCTGACGATGGGCGTGATCGTGCTCCTTCTGTCGCTCGTCATGTCCGTCGTCGTCCGCCGGGACTCGGAGGCGATTGCGTCTTCCTGATTCGGCCGGACGCGACGGAGGGGCGGTTGTGGGCGGTGTCAGGCGGTCGCTTTCCTATTCTCGAGCGGCTCGGCCGATGGGCGCGGGAGCGGTCAGATGAGCGAAGAATCGATCGAAGCGGCACCGCGTCTCGTTCAGGACGTCGCGGCCCGCGTCGGGGACGACCTCGCCGCGCGCGCGCAGGTCCTGCGACTCGATGCAGATCCCGACGCGTGGCTCTCGGTCGACGCGGGGGGGCGCGATCGCCTCGCCGAGCTGGTCCGGCTCGCGTCGGCGTCGGCGCCGGAGGGCTGCGAACTTCTGCTGTCCGCCGCGCGTCCCGCGGATCGCGTCGCGGCGGCCGGAGCGGGGCGGTTGGTGCTTCGCTGGCAGTGGGCCGCTCCGCGTCCACCCGAAGCCGATCACGCGAACGTCGTGCCGTTGCGCCCTCCGCCGGACTCTCCAGATGCGTTCCTCGCGACGCACGCAGTCCAGGGCCTCGTGGGCGAGTTCGCTGCCGGGGGGTTCGTGCTTGCGTTCGAAGTCCTCGCGGGCGACGCGGAGATTCGCGCAACCGTGTCCGGGCCAGCGTGATGACTTGCGGTCGCCCCATCTTTTTCGCCGGGTGCCGTACCCGAATCGCTCTGGACGGCGTACTACCTCCCACGAGGTCCGGACTTTCCCGTTCCGGCTGAAGCGAGAGGAGCGACGATGGCAGCGCCGACCGGAACGCAGGAAGAGACCGAAGCCACGGGGCGAGGCGGTCTCGTGCTGAAGGTCTTCATCGGGCTGGCCCTCCTCGCCGGCGTCGTCTTGCTCGGTCGGAGTGCCGGGGCCTACGTGCCGCGCTTCGCGGAGTGGGTCGGCGGGCTCGGCCCGCTCGGGCCGATCGTCTTCGTGCTCGGCTACGCCGCTGCCGTGATCGGTTTCGTGCCCGGCTCGGTGCTCACCCTCGCCTCCGGCGCGATCTTCGGACTCAGGGAGGGCACGTTCTACGTCTTCCTCGCCGCGGTGCTCGGTTCGACGGGCGCGTTCCTGATCGCGCGGCACGGCGCCCGCGCCGCGGTCGAGCGCCGGATCGAAGGCGACGCCCGCTTCGCGGCGATCGATCGCGCGGTCGGCCGCGAGGG
The DNA here is from genome assembly GCA_002709835.1 of Deltaproteobacteria bacterium. Classification (GTDB taxonomy): domain Bacteria; phylum Myxococcota_A; class UBA9160; order UBA9160; family UBA4427; genus UBA4427. Next base: position 55,216 of record PAQX01000022.1, on the reverse strand, counting down.
ACGCAAGATCGTCTTCCTGCTTCGCCTGTCGCCGGTCTTCCCGTTCAACCTGTTGAACTACGCCCTCGGGCTCACGCAGGTCCGCCTGGTCGACTACCTGATCGCTTCCCTGGGAATGCTCCCGGGCACGCTGCTCTACGTCTACACCGGCAAACTGATCGGGGACGTGGCGGCCGTCGCGGGCGGCGTCCAGACGGAAGCCGGGACCGCGGACTGGGTCGTGCGCGGCGTCGGGCTCCTCGCGACCGCAGTCGTCACGCTCTACATCACGCGGATCGCGCGGCGCGCACTCGATGCGGCGACCGACGACGAAGCGACCGCCTGAACCTCCCTCTGATCCGAACGTCTTCAACGCGCGAATCCCGCGCGACGAGAAAGAGAGCCCTTCGATGGCCGAGCCGATCCAGGTCCTCCCTGCCGACGAGTGGAACACCCAGCTCGTCGAGAACGTTCATCCCCCGAAGTGGCAGAACCCGACGCCCGAGGGCCGCTACAACCTCGTCGTCCTCGGCGCCGGGACCGGGGGCCTCATCACCGCGCTGATCGCGTCGAGCCTCGGTGCCAGGGTCGCCTTGATCGAACGCCACCTGATGGGCGGCGACTGCCTGAACGTGGGCTGCGTGCCGTCGAAGGCGGTCATCCGGGGCGCGCAGATCGTGCACGAAGCGCGGGAAGCCGCCGAGTTCGGGATGCCCGCGTCGTCGAACGATCTCGGAGACTTCGAGGCGGTGATGCGGCGCATGCGGGAGATCCGTGCGCGCATCAGCCACGAGGACTCCGCGGAGCGCTACTCCGAAGAGTTCGGCATCGACGTCTACATGGGGGAGGCCTCCTTCGTCGGCGAAGGACGCGTCGAGGTCGAAGGACAGATCCTCGAGTACAAGAAGGCCGTGATCGCGACGGGGGCCCGGGCCGTCGCTCCGCCGATCGAGGGGCTCGTGGAAGCGGGCTACCTCGACAATGAAACCGTCTTCTCGTTGACCGAGCGGCCCCGGCGCGTCGCCGTGATCGGTGCGGGCCCGATCGGCTGCGAGCTCGCCCAGTCGTTCCAACGCCTGGGCTCCCAGGTCCACATCCTCGAGCGGATGGACCAGATCCTCGTGCGTGAAGACCCCGATGCCGCCGCGATCGTGCAGGACGTAATGGTCCGCGAAGGGGTCGAGATGATCTTCGGTTGCGCGATCGAGCGGGTCGAGCGCCGGGGGGAGGAACGCGTGATCCATCTGACGGGTCCCGACGAGGGCGAGCGCGAGCTCGTGGTCGACGAGATCCTCGTGGGGGCGGGCCGTGCCCCGAACGTCGAAGGCATGGGCCTCGAAGCGGTCGGTGTCCGCTTCGATCCGCACAAAGGAGTCGAAGTCGACGACACGCTTCGGACGAGCAACAGGCGGATCTGGGCCGTCGGTGACGTCTGTATGCAGTGGAAGTTCACCCATGCCGCCGATGCCGCCGCCAAGATCGCCGTCCAGAACGCGCTCTTCGCGGTCGGCCCCTTCGGCCGGAAGAAGCTCTCCGACCTGATCATGCCGTGGTCGACCTACACGGAGCCCGAGATCGCGCACGTCGGTCTCTACGAACGGGATGCCGCGGAGCAGGGCGTGGAGATCGACACCTATCAGGTGGACATCGCCGAATCGAACCGCGCCGTCACCGACGGGGAGGAGGAAGGTCTCGTGAAGGTCCACGTGAAGAAGGGGACCGACGAGATCGTCGGCGCCACGATCGTGGCCGCTCACGCGGGCGATCTCATCACTCAGCTCACGATGGCCATCCAGCACGGAATCGGTCTCGGGGCCTTCACCGGCGTGATCTACCCCTACCCGACCCAGGGCGAGGCGATCAAGCGCGCGGCGGGCGCCTACACGCGGACGCGACTCACGCCGACGGTGAAGCGGCTCTTCGAGACGTTTCTGTCCTGGACGCGCTAGCCAGCGCGCGTCCGCCTAGCGCGCGTCGTTGAGAGTCCAGTCGTAGTCGAAGTGACCCACGCGCGCGTTGCGGCCGGGCCCGCGCAGCCAGGCCCCGTCGGGCTCCGGGACATGTCGGGCGATCGTGGCCAGTACGCCGCCGCCCGCCTCGAAATCCTCCTCGAACCAGTCGAAGATCGCGGAGACGACGACCGTCTTGGCGCGGCGGTCGATCGAGACGCCCTTCTCAGGGCTCGCCAGCCAGCGGCGCATCGCTGCGTCGAGCTGCTCGTCGAGGCGGTCGGCGCGGAATGCGGTGCGCATGAGCGGAGGGCAGGAGGTCGAGGCGCAGACGATTGCCGCGTGGATCCGCGGCTCGTCCATCTTTCGAAGGATCTCGTGCTCGATGTCGCCGAGGGAGACTTCGCGGCCTTCGATCGTCGCGACGCCCTCGTTCCACACCGGAAAAAGGAACGAGCCGATGTCGCGTATGCTCTCGACCGGGTAGTGCTCGACGATCAGGTCGATCGTGAAGACGTTGTAGGCGTTGATCCAGAAGGCGAGTTGGCGCTCGCGATCGAAGCGGCTCGGCTGCTCCGCCCGGAACTGTCGGGAGAGCTCCTTCCACTCGGCCGATCGGGCGATCGCCTCGTAGTCGACTCGCGTGCCGACGACGTCCGTGACCTCACGCGTATGGGTTTCGAGCAGGCGGTCGAAGAGATCGAGGTCGGGCTCGGCCTGCGCCGGCGCGGCGGCGAGGAGGACGAGGAGGGCAGCGGTCGAGAGGGCGGTTCGGTGGGACATGGCTTCGAGGTTCCTCGGTTGCGTGTGCCGGATTCTACGAGTTCGGGTTGGGACTGGTTTCAGATCGTCCCACCGGATGCACGCAGGCCGGTGGTGCATCGATCCGTTTCGGTCCCGCTCGATTGGCGGGGGTCTGGCCTGCGGATAGACTCCGACGAGCTGATTGATCGAAGGAGCGAACCTTGGCATCCCGGTTTTCCCGTACGCGCACCGCGTCCTCTCGTCCCGGTTGGCGGCTCGGCCTCCTGCTCGCGGCGGCCGGCCTCGCGTTCGGATGTGGCGACGACCCGGCGCCCACACCCGCGGGCGATTCTGGCGCGGTCGAGGCGACGAAGCCGCCGCCGTTCCCTGCGCCCGGGGAGACCGCCGTCGACACCCGCACGCAGGACGAGCTCGTCGCGGCCGGTCGTGCGACCTACAACGCGAACTGCATCGCTTGTCACGCGATGAACCCGGCGATCGACGGTGCGCTCGGTCCCGCCGTCGCTGGCTCGTCCCTCGAGCTTCTTGAGGCGCGCGTCATGCGCGGCGAATATCCGCCCGGCTACGAACCGAAGCGCGGGAGCCGCGTGATGATCGCCTTGCCGCACCTGGCGCCCCGGATCCCGGAGCTCGCTGCCTACTTGCAGTCGCTCTAGCCCGCCGCGCGTTTCGCGCGGGTGCCTCGAAACGAGAAACGCCCCGTCCGGCCGAAGCCAGACGGGGCGTCGTTCGTTCGATTCCCTTTGGGCGAGGCGAGGCGAGCTCGCCGGGCGCCCGAAGGCGAAGGATCAGCTGTTCAGGCCGTATCCGACGAGCATGAGGACGAGCCACAGGCCCAGGCCGAAGTGGATCGTGCCGGAGACGCTCGTGAGCGGCTTCTGGGTCGCGTCGCTACCCGCGAGGGCGTTGATCTCGACCGCGAGGATGATCGCGCCGGCGACGAGCCAGTAGACCATATCGTTGGTGCCCGACAGGAAGCCCGGCAGGTTCGCCGCCGAGATCATGAAGAAGAGCATCGGGATCGAGAAGAGGGTGTTCGTGCGGGACGCCATGCCGGCGACCTTCGCACGCGCCGCGGCTTCCGGGATCGGGTCGCCGCCGCCGGCGACCTGCTCCGCGTTGGCGATCACGACCTGCTGTGCCGGCCAGATCACGAACCAGACGTTCGCCCACATGAACGTGCCCATGATTCCGCCCGTGAGGATCTTCGTCATGTAGCCGTCGGTCAGCGGGATACCGAGGTGGCCGTAGCGGTAGCCGACGATCGTCCAACCGGACAGGAAGGTGAACATCGCGCCCCAGCGGAACCACCAGAGGGCGTTCGGGACCAGGCCGCGAGTCATCGCGCTCTTGGCCGTGCCGCCCAGCTCCGAACCGAAGAACGGGGTCTGGATGAAGTTGAAGTAGTAGAGGACGCCGATCCAGACGACACCGGCGAAGACGTGCATCCATCGCAGGAGGACTTCGATCCCGCTTGCGGACAGGAGTTCCATGGGTGATTTCCCTTTCTGAGTTCGGCGACGGTCTCGGGCAGGCGGGGCAGGGCCCCATCGACCGAGCGTGCGCTCGCACGGTACGGCCGCGCGACCTTCGCCCCCGACAGCAATTCGTTCGGGCCTCATTTTATCGGTCCGTGGGGCGGAATCTAGGGGAATTTCGCGATCATGCGGGTGAAAGCTGCGGGTTCGTGCCGGCGGGCGAGGGCAACGAGGGTGTGGTGAAAAAATCCCGCTTTGTCCAGGGGCAGGAGAATCGCCACGATCGTCTATTCTCCGCCGCTCGGCGGGCCGATGGACGCCCGGCGCACCCCCCGACAGCCCGGAATCAAGGACACGTTGGGCCCTGGCCCCCGTGGAGGTGGGAACGTTGGATCGACGGAAGATCCTGGTCACGAGCGCGCTGCCCTACGTCAATGCAGGCATCCACCTCGGCTACATGGTCGAGGCGCTGCAGACGGATTTCTGGGTTCGCTTCCAACGGCTCCGGGGCCACGACGTCCGCTATTTCTGCGGCGACGATACGCACGGCGCCGCGACCATGCTCCGCGCCGAGCGGGAAGGCCGGGCGCCCGAGGCGCTGCTCGACGAGATGAAGGCCGACCACGTCCGCGACCTGAACGCGTTCGGCGTCGTCCACGACCATTACAGCAGCACCCACACGCCGGCGAATGAAGCGCTGGTCGGGGAAGTCTGGGCCGCGCTGCGCGCCGCGGACTGCGTCGACGAGCGCGAGGTCGCGCAGCTCTACGATCCCGAGGCCGGGATGTTCCTCGCCGATCGCTTCGTGCTCGGCGGCTGCCCGCGATGTGGTGCGACGGAGCAGTATGGCGACAACTGCGCCGAATGCGGGGCGACCTACGAACCCTCGGAGCTCGTCGACCCGAAGAGCGCGATCACCGGCGCCGTTCCCGAAGAACGTTCGCACGTGCATCTCTTCGTGCGGCTCGAGCCCTTCCACGACTTCCTCGAGACGTGGACTCAGGCGCCCGGGCGCATGCCTCAGGAGACCGCGAACTGGCTGAAGGGCACGTTCCTGGCGGACGCGCTTCGCGACTGGGACATCTCGCGCCCCGCGCCGTATTTCGGCTTCGAGATCCCCGACGCGCCGGGCAACTATTTCTACGTCTGGCTCGACGCGCCGATCGGCTACATCGCGGCGACGAAGGAATGGTGCGACGCCAACGGGGAGTCCCTCGACGATTGGTGGCGGAATCCCGATTGTGAGATCCATCACTTCATCGGCAAGGACATCGCGTATTTCCACACGCTCTTTTGGCCGGCGATGCTGAAGACCGCGGGGTTCCAGCTTCCCGAGTCGGTCCACGTCCACGGCTTCCTGACGGTGAACGGCGAGAAGATGTCGAAGCGGACCGGGACGGCCGTTCTCGCGCGAACCTATCTCGATCATCTCTCGCCCGAGTACCTCCGGTACTACTACGCGAGCAAGCTGTCGACGAAGGTCGACGACATCGACCTCAATCTCGAAGAATTCGTCCAGAAGGTGAATGCCGATCTGGTCGGCAAGGTCGTGAACCTGGCAAGCCGCACGGCGCGCTTCGTGAAGGGGGAGGCATTGCCTGCCTACCCGACGGCGCGGGACGGCGGGCTCTTCGCGGCCGGCGCCGCTGCCGGCGAGGAGATCGCGGCCGCGTTCGAGGCGCGCGATACGAACAAAGCGATGCGCTTGATCATGGCGCTCGCCGATCGCGCGAACGAGTTCGTCGAGGCGCAGGCACCCTGGACCCTTAAGAAGGACGAGTCGAAGCGCGACGAGCTGGTCGAGGTCTGTGCGATCGCGCTGAACCTCTTCCGGCAGATCACCGTCTATCTGGCGCCGGTCCTGCCGCGCTTCGCGGAGGAGTCGGCGAAGCTGCTCGGGATCGAGGGGGAGACGACCTGGTCGGACGCGACGGTGCCCGTCGAGGGCAACGTGGTGGGCAAGTTCAAACATCTCATGGAGCGCGCGGACGGAGAGAAGGTCGAAGCGATGCTGGAAGCGAGTCGGGCGGGCTGGGAAGCCTCCGAAGCCGAGGCGGCCGCGGCAGCCGGGGCGGGTGAGGCCCTCGACGAAGAACCCCTCGAGGCCGAGATCACGATCGACGATTTCGTGAAGGTCGATCTACGGGTGGCGGAGATCCTCGAAGCGAAGTCGGTGCCGAAGGCGAACAAGCTTCTCGAACTGACGCTCTCCCTCGGCGGGAACGAGAGACGAACCGTCTTCGCCGGGATCAAGAAGGCCTACGACCCCGAGCAGCTGGTGGGCCGGCTGACCGTGCTGGTCGCGAATCTCGCGCCGCGCAAGATGAAGTTCGGGGTCAGCGAGGGGATGGTGCTCGCCGCGGGTCCCGGGGACGGCGATCTGTTCATCCTGTCGCCCGATTCCGGCGCGAAACCGGGGCAGCGGATCCGCTAGAGCCCGTCTTCGTGATCCATCCGGCCGGTGCGCGCTACGGCGCGCGGCGCCGCGCCCGGGGAGTATGACCGATGGCCGAATTCTTCGACGCCCTGACCGACGAACACCAGCGCTTCATCGGGCGCCAGCACGTCTTCTTCGTCGCGACTGCCGCCGTGGATGGGCGTGTGAACCTCTCGCCGAAGGGAGGGCCTTCGGTCGTGCCGCTCGGCCCGGATCGTCTGCTCTGGCTGAATCTGACCGGGAGCGGCAACGAGACTGCCGCCCACGTCCTCGAGCAGAACCGCCTCACGCTGATGTGGACGTCGTTCGAGGGGCCGCCGCTGATTCTGCGCGTCTATGGCCGGGCGAGTGTGATCCACCCGGACGAGACGCGGTGGGACGAGTGCGTCGCGAAGATCCCGGCGACGGTCGGGGCGCGGCAGTACTTCGAAGTCGCAGTCGAGTCGGTGCAGACGAGCTGCGGCTACCAGACGCCGCTCATGGACTATCGCGAAGACCGTAACGCGCTCGCGAAGTGGGCCGAGAAGAAGGGCGACGACGGGCTCCGCGACTACTGGTCGACGAAGAACGCGGTCAGCATCGACGGGCTGCCGACCCGACGCGACTCACGCTGAAGAACCGGGCCCGGGTTTCATCCCGACCGAGGCCGTAGAACGGGATTCGGAGGCTTCCCGACCGTCGCCGGAGAGCGGGCCGGGGGCGTCCCGACTAACGCCGGAGGCCCAGGCTCAGGATTCGCTGGATCAGGTTCTCGTAGGAGATGCCGGCCTTGGCGGCGGCATGGGCGAGCTCTTCGTAGTTCGCGAGCTCGGGATTCGGGTTCGCTTCGAGGAAGTAGAGCTTCCCGTCCTCGGAAAGGCGGTAGTCGATGCGCGCGTAGCCTTCGAGGGAGAGCATGCGGTAGATGCGCTTGCTCACGCGCTCGAGCGCGGCGGCGATCCCGTCCGGGAGATTTTTCGCGCCCTGGATCCGGACGCCGTGGCGCTCCTGGTAGTGAACGTTGTGCTTCAGGCTCTCGGTCGCGATCAGGTCCTCGCCGGGCTCGAGCTCGTCGACGATCAGCTCGCGCGGGGGGAGAGCGATCAGGCGCTCGTTGCCGAGGACGCCGACGTAGATCTCGCGTCCCGGGATGAACTGCTCGACGATCGCGTCGGTGCCGATTCGCTCGTGCATGAACTCGACGCGGGTCTCGAGCGCGTCCTGATCGCGCACGATCGAGGCCTTCGAGATCCCCATCGAGGCCTCTTCGACCAGCGATTTCACGATCAAGGGGAAGTCGATCCGCTTCGGCTTTCGGACCCGGTGGTTGCGCCGGACCGTGAAAAAGCGCGGCACCTGGATCCGGTGGTACATCGCGACCTTCTTCGACAGCGCCTTGTCTCGCGCGAGGACGAGGCCTCGGGGGTTGTTGCCGGTATACGGGACCCGGAGGAGCTCGAGGAAGGCGACGACATGCTGATCGTAGATCGCCTCTCCCTGGAACTCGTCGAGCAGATTGAAGACGATGTCCGGTTCCCACTCCTCGACCGCGTGACGGATCGGCAGCACGGCGTCGCGCACGCCGAGCTTGCGGGTCTCGTGTCCGAGCTTCTCGAGCGCGCCCAGGATGTCGCTCTCGGTCTTGATCCGGTGGAACTCGCTCTCGCTGAGACCGCTCACGTCATCGGGCGGGACGAGGTCCTCGTGCATCAGGACGAGCACGCGCAGCTTCTTGCGGCGCGTCTTCTTGCGCCGATCGGGGCCCTTGTCTCCGGCGCTCTTCTTCTTCGCGTCCGTCATAGGGCGTGCCAGTCCCTTCCCCGGTAGAGGAACTCGACGCTTCGTGCGGCCAGCAGAATCGAGAAGTCGACGATCAACTGACGCTTCTGGCCGACCGCGCGCAGCTTGAGCTCGCGGCTGCGGGCGATCATCTCGCCGAGCACGACGTCGAGGGCGAACTCGTTCTTGCCAGTCGAGCGCGCGACGTTGCGGCGGATCTCCGTCCGGTGGGTGCGGAGGAAGGCTGCGGGCGACGGCGAGCGCGCGCTGCTCTCTTCGATCGGGGTGAAGAGCCGGAAGAGGTCCTGGTCGTACTCTCGGCTGGCGAGTCCGCTGTAGCGCTGGCGTTTGGCGCGGTAGTGCTCACCGAGGGTCGTCTTGATCCGGTGGACGGGGTCGGGCCGAGCTAGGGAGCGGACGGGCGGCTTCTCGCCGGCGAGCTCGCGCATCAGCTCGTCCACGTACTCGAGCTTGCGGAGCGCGGGCCAGCCAAAGTACTTGCGACGCCAACGCGAACCCGGGGTGAGCCAGACCGCGAAGGTTTCCGCGAAGTCCTCGTCCGGATGGCTCTGGGCGTACCAGTCGGGCAGGTGAACGACGTAGCGCTGGCTGCCGGGGTTGGGGCGGTAGTAGTCGGGGTAGGGCTCCGTGGTCGAGCCGAAGAGTTCGCGCCATCGCTTCCGGCGGTGGAGACGGAATGCGTGCTGGATCGCGTGGCCCGCCTCGTGCCGGAGCAGGCGGAGGCACTCGGCGTTGGTCCCGCCCTCGACCTCGAGGATCTGCGAGCGCTCGAGTCGTTTGAGCCGGGGATGGGCCAGGTAGAAGGGGATCGCGATCCCCGGCACGCCATCCGGAGAGAACCACTCTTCGGAGAGCCAGCAGTGGGGGCGCACGCGGAGGTGGCGGCGGTCGAGCTCCTGGTAGAGCCGCTCGATCGGCGCTTCCAGACCGCTTCCTTCGAGTTCGAGGCCGAGGTCGCAGATCCGCCACTCGAGGAGCTCTTGGTTCGTGCACTTCTCCCAGGCGGCGGCGCGCGGCATGTTGACAGTCTATCCCAGGAACGGGCGGCGAAAGGGGGCGCGACCGACCCGCGAAAATCGGCCCTCGCAGGGCCCGCCCGCGCGGTAGGCTATGGCCGTCGCCGCGCGTGCGGCCCAGCAGGAGAGTGCCCCCGGTGAAGATCTCGATCGGATGTCCCCCCGGCCCCCAGGCCGTCGACCTGGCGTGTCGCGCCGAAGAACTCGGCTACGACCGGATCTGGCTCTACGACTCGGCGGCGATCTACGAGGACATCTGGATCCATCTCGCCCGGATCGGCGAGGCGACCGAGCGGATCGGCCTCGGGACCGCAGTGCTCGTCCCGAACCTGCGCCATCCGATGACGACCGCCTCGGCCATCGCGACCGTCGACCGCCTCGCGCCGGGCCGCCTCGCCTGCGCCGTCGGGACGGGGTACACCGCGCGGCTCGTTCTCGGGCAGGGCGCGCTCTCGTGGAAGACCACGCGGACCTGGATCGAGCAGGTGAAGGCGCTGCTCGCCGGCGAGGTCGTCGAGATCGACGGCCGGCCGTGCCAGATGATCCACCGACCCGAGCTCGCGAAGGCGCGCCCGATCGACGTGCCGATCTTGATCTCCGCGTTCGGACCGAAGGGCCAGGCCATCGCGCGGGAGGTCGCGGACGGCTGGATGGGGATGTCGCCGCCGCCCTACGAGACGGACTGGTCGGTCCACATGGTCAACGGGACCGTGCTCGCTCCCGGCGAATCGCCGTCGGCCCCGCGCGTTCTCGACGAGGCCGGCCCCTGGCTCGTCGGGGCCTACCACATGGGCTGGGAGACGAACCCGAGCGGCTTGCCCGACATGCCGGGCGGCGCAGACTGGCTCGCGCAGATCGAGAGCGAGCGCGATGAAGCCGAGCGACACCTCGCGGTCCACAGCGGCCACTGCTCGCACCTGAACGACGCCGATCGCAAGGCGGTTGCGGCCTACGGCGACGCCGTGCCGTGGTGGGGCTGGGTCGGCGAGGCCGAGGCGGTGCGCAAGCGCGCCGAAGAGAGCGCCGCCGCCGGCACCAGTGAGATTCTCTACACCCCGGCCGGGGACGATCTGCTCGGCCAGGCCGAAACCTTCTTCCGCGCCGTCGAGTCCGTGCAGGGCTAGGACGGCGGAATCCGCCGAAGACACGAATAGAGGAACAGACATGCTGACGAAATTCGACGACTACCCGATCCATCAGACCTCGGAGCCCCTGGCCGTCGTCGCGACGACCGACCGGCACGCGTACGACCGTTACTGGTTCAACGGCTACCAGGACGACGGCGAGTTCTATTTCGGGATCGGCGCCGCGGTCTATCCCAACCTGGGAATCGTCGACTGTGGCCTCTCGATCGTGCACGACGGGGAGCAGAACTCCTTCCACGGGTCGCGCCGCGCCGGCAAGGAGCGGAGCGAGATCGAGGTCGGCCCCTTCAAGATCGAGATCATCGAGCCGATGATGAGCCTGCGCGTGACCCTCGACGACAACGAGAGTGGCGTGAGCGCAGACCTGCTCTGGATCCCTCGTACCGCGAGCTTCGCCGAGGAGCACCAGCGCTCGAAGCGCACGCCCCAGACCGCCGCCCGACACATGGAAGCGACGCGCTTCAATCAGTTCGGCAACTGGCAGGGCGAGATCCGTTACAAGGGGAAGACCGTGACGGTCGATCCGAAGCGCGTCTTCGGAACGAAGGATCGCTCCTGGGGGATCCGCCCCGTCGGTGATCCGGCGCCGCCCGGTGCGCCGTCCACGGAAGCCCCGGCCATCAACTTCCTCTGGTTCCCGATCCACTGGGACGACCGCTGCACCCACGCGGGCATGTTCGAGAACGAGCACGGCGTGACCTGGCACTGGGACGGGATGATCATGCCGACCTACGGCTCACCGGATCAGATCCCCGGCGTCGAGGATCCGGCGATGGAGTCCCTCGCGGGCGTCGATCATCAGATCTACGAGTTCTTCCCCGGCACCCGCCGCGCCCGTCGCGCGCAGGTCTCCCTCAAGCACCTCGACGGGAAGATCACCGAGATCGAGCTGGAGAGCCTGCTCGTCTACCGCATGAAGGGGATCGGATACACGCATCCCGAGTGGGGGCACGGGAAGTGGAAGGGCGAGCTCGCCGTCGGCGGCAGCTCCTGGACGATCGACGAGTGCGACAACATGGAAGTTTCGAACCAGCACATCCAGTCGGTCATGCGCGCGACCTGCGGTGACCAGCAGGGCATCGGCGTGATGGAGCAGATCCACATGGGGCCGTCGGTGAAGTACGGCTTCAAGGACTTCCTCGACCCGGCGACCTGAGTCGGCGACGTCGAAGGCACGAAGGGAAAGATCGATGGCCGAGATTTCGATGCGGCGTTCGCACGGCTTCGACGATCCGATCGCGGTGCGATCACGGATCGAGGGGCTCGCCGACAAAGTCGCGGACCGGCTCGGCGGGGAATGGCACTGGGAAGGCGACGCGGCGGTCTGCGAGACCCGCGGCGCCGAAGCCCGGGTCGCGTACGACGCCGAGGTGATCAGGATCGATGTCTCGCTGCCGCTCATGCTCAGGCCGCTCAAGGGCAAGCTCGAGAGCAAGATCGACGAGTATTACGAGCGGTATTTCGGGCAGGGCTGACGCTTGACCGGAACGATCGAGACCGGAGACGCCTCGCCGCCGCGCGCGACCTGGTCGGTCGGGATCGTGAACCACGGCAGCTTCGGGGACCTCGAGGCGTGCCTCGCGGCGATCGCCCGCCAGTCGCATCCACCGGACGACGTCGCGGTCTGGGATACCGGTGTCGACGCCGGAGCGATTGCCGATCTCGCCGCGCGCCACGCGGACGTCTACTTCGCGGGCGGGACGAACGAGGGCTACGCCGGCGGCGCGAATCGCGTCGTTCGCGCGCTCCTCGATAGGGCGGGAGCAACGGCACCGACGTTCGTCCTTCTACTCAACCCGGATGTCACCCTCGACCGCGACTTCGCGGAGACCCTCCTCGCTGCCGTCGCGTCGGAGCCGGCGGTCGCTCTTGCTACGGGCAAGCTCCTCCGTGCCGACAGGCGGACCCTCGACAGCGCCGGGATCGCGTTCCCGCCCCATCGTAGGCCGCGGGACCGGGGGAGCGAATCGCCTGACGACGGGCGATTCGATCGCGCCGAGGACGTCGATGCGGCGAGTGGGGCGGCGCTTCTCGTGCGGACCCGCACGATCGATCATCTGACGATCGAAGGCGAACTCTTCGACGAGACCTTCTTCGCCTACCACGAGGACACGGATCTCGGCTGGCGCGCGCGAAGACTCGGATACCGCGTCCGTTACGTCCCGTCGGCGGTGGCCGTTCATGCCCGGGGCTGGAAGAAGGCGGGACGGAAACGCATCCCGGTCGAGATCCGCCGACACTCGTTCAAGAACCACTACCTCCAGCTCGTGAAGAACGAGACGCGAAGCGAATTCATCCGAAACGCACCGTCGATCCTCGGATGGGAAATCCTTCGGCTCGGATTCACTGTGCTGTGCGACCCGAGGCTGCTCCCCGCCTACCTCGATGCGGCGAGCGCGCTCCCAGAAGCGTTCCGCAAACGACGGGCAATCGCCGCGCGTGCTTGCGAACTCGAGGGGCCTACCTGACTCTTCCGCCTGTGCGACGGCTGCGCTCGAGGGATGCGCCGATGGGTGCGAAGGGCGAAGCGCGGTTGAGGGGGAATGAACGATGCCGATGAAGGTCGAGGTCCAGTCGACCGAACTAGACGCGGTGCTTGAGGTCCGAACGGGGCGGGTTGCAGACGACCGCGGCTTCTTCGCGGAGACGCACTCGGTCGAGATGTGGCGGCAAGCGGGCTTCGAAGCGGAGTTCGTCCAGGACAACCTGTCGAAGTCGCGACAGGGCACGTTGCGCGGCATGCACTTCCAGATCGCGCCCCACGCGATGGGCAAGCTCGTGCGCTGCGTTCAGGGCGCCGTCTTCGACGTCGCGGTCGATCTTCGTGCTGGGTCGGCGACCTACGGCAAGTGGGTCGGGCGTGAACTTACCGGCGACGGCGACCTCTGCCTGTGGATCCCCGAAGGCTTCGCCCACGGGTTCCTTGCGCTCGAGGACGAGACACTCGTCCACTATAAGTGCACCGACATGCATGCGCCGGAGACGGAGCGTGCCCTCCACTACGCGGATCCAGACGTCGGGATCGAGTGGCCGATCGAGCCGTCTATCGTGACACAAAAAGACGCTGAGGCGCCGCGGCTCGTGGACGTCGAGCCGTCCGTCTAGTCTGGTATGGCGACCGAGCGAGGCGCGATGCGCCCGGCGACTCTACGGTTCAGTTTCGCTGGCTGAAGCCTGCCAGGCCCAGGAGCCCAAGGCCCAGCAGGAGTGCCGCCGAGGGCTCGGGGATCGGAGTGGAGGGCGCGGAGGTGCCGTCGAGGCGTACGTTGTCGAGACCCGAGGTGAGCGGCTCGCCTTCCCCCGAGATCCGGATTGCGAGAGCGCGCACGTTCTCAACGGTCGCTTCCCAAGAGAGGGAAGCAGGGGCGTTCGGGGAGAGGACCGGATGCTCGTTGTCCGGCATCCAGCCGTTGTCGCGGGCTTCCGATTCTGTCCAGTTCCCGTTGAAGGAAATGAGTACGCTGCTCCAACTCGAGGTCGGCAAACCCGTAGGCAGGTCGAGGACCCATCCGTTTCCTGTGGAGATGCCCTGAAGGCGGAGCATTGCCGCGTCGGCAGATCCGCCTTCAAGCCGGATGTCGAACTGCATGGTCCAGAACAGTTCGCGGAAATCGCCGGTCATTTCAGGCACGTTCGAGAGCGCTCGTCCGCCGACGTCTGCGGTGCCGCCGCCTCCCGCGAGCGTCGTGCGGAGGTAGCCGCCTCCGTTGCCGCCAGTGGCCTGCCAGCTGGTCAAGTTCGACGCGACTGTTCCGGTCCAACCGGCGACACCGATATCGGCGTCGTTCCAGTCCTGGAAGTATCCGACGGACGCAGCCTGCGCACTGCTGGTAACGTTGAGCAAGAGGAACGCAGCTGCGGCGAAAATAGCGCGCGTGCCTGCAGCGCGCGCCCGCGGGGGGAGTCTGTCGAGCAGAGGGTACATTGGGGCCTCACGATTTAGGAGGAAACGGCTTTCCTCCTAGTGGCGGGCACTCCTAACTTGTGGCGAGAAAATCGCCATTTCCTAACTCAGAAGCTGCAAATTGAGCTTCCGAGTCGCGGCCTATCGGCGTGTCGGTCGCCGGAGGGCTGCGCTGGATGCGCGATGGGCTGCGCGCTGAATGGCCTGGGTCAGTCAAGTCGTCGCAGGACTACGAGGTCCTGCGCGTTTCCGATATAGCCTTCGAGCAGATCGACTACTTCGAATTCGTTGCTCCAGCGGTCCCGGATGTAGTCCGGCGTCAGGAAGCAGTCGATGTAGCGATCGGGTTCCGGGGAGAGGTCCGACGCCGCCACGCTCACGCCGACGTCGATCATGCCGACCTGTCTCCATCGCGCGACGCGGTCGGCGTCGGCGTTCGAACGACAGAGCGCCGAGGCACCCTGGGTCGTGAGCAGCGCGGTCGCGCCCGGGCGGGCGAGGCGCGCGAGCTCGCCGAGCCACGCTTCGCGGTCCGCTTCACTCAGGTGCGTCATCACCGAGATCCCGAAGAGGAGATCGAAGGAGGACGACTCAAGTCCCGTCGGCGGATCGACCTGACAGGTTTCGAAGCGCGCGAAAGGAAGGTTCGTTCGGCACCAGTCCACGTTCGACGCGTCGATGTCGATTCCGGTCAGGGCGAGGTTCGGGTGACGCGCGAAGTAGCGCGAGACGCGGCCGCAGCCACAGCCCCAATCGAGCACCGAGCGCAGGTCGTCGAATGACTTGGCCGCGGATTTCTCGAGGGCACGCTCGAGCTTCACGAAGGCGCTCGCCCCCTGCGCGAGGAACGACGTCACGTCGTCGTTCCCGTGAACGCGCGTCCGCCGCGCCTCCTCGGGAATCGGCAAGGCGTCGGCGTCCGGATCGATCAAGTGGAAGGAACGGAGGGGGGCGAAGGGCGCGAGGCTGCGGCGGTCGGCGAAATCGATCGTCGCGAATCCGCGCGGCCAACTGCCCCGATCCGCGGCGGTGGTTCGGCAGACGAAGCCCGAGTAGCGCGCGCCCGGGCGGAACCAGAAGAGCTCGCCGATGTCGGCCCGCGCTCGGGGGTAGTCGATCTCGTCGAAGGGACGACCGTCCAGCGTGAAGGTCGCGGGCGCGTAGGCGTCCGGAGGCGTGATGGCCCAGCCACGGATCTCGAGTTCGTCGCCGTCCCATTCGACCGAATCGACGCACCAATTCGCGTCGCCGAGCATCGCCTCGAGCTGGGGACGGAGGTAGAGATGTTCCGCGACGTGTTCGCGGACCGTCGACCGAAGGGCGAGGGCGCCGCGCTCGCTCTTCGATCGCGTGCCGGCCACGGGGGTCGTCTCGTCCGTCCGTTCCGCGTCGTCGCTCATCGTTCGAGCCAGCTTTCGCCGGGCGCCGCCTTCGTCGCGCCGCTACGGGCGAGGGGCGCACGGTCCTCCTGGGTGGGGAAGAGCACGGACTCGACCTGCTTCACCACCGCGTGCAGGATCGCCAGATGACACTCCTGGACCGGGTCCGCGTAGCGCCCGGTCGGAATCCTGATCGCGACGTCGACTTCGTTCGCGAGGAGATCACCGTTCGGTCCTGTGAGGGCGACCGAGGCGATCCCGGCCGTGCGCGCGGCGCGGGCGGCCTCGATCACGTTCGGGGACCGACCGCTCGTGGAGAGCGCCACGAACAGATCGCCGGGGCGGGCGTGGGCTTCGACCTGTCGGGAGAAGACCTGATCGAAGCCGAAGTCATTCGCGATACACGTGATCGTCGCAGGTTCCGCGAGCGCGATCGCGGGCAGCGCTGCGCGGTCGTTCCGGAAGCGGCCGACCCATTCCTCGGCGAAGTGGGTGGCCTGGCTCAGGCTGCCGCCATTGCCGCAGACGAGAAGTCGGCCGCCTCGGCGGACGCTCTCGGCGGCGAGCTCGGCGAAACGATCGGTCGCTTCGATCACGGCGGGATTGGAGCGCGTCGCCTGGAGGGCACCCAGGGACTCGTCCAGTGAACGCTCGATGAGGGTGGAGTCGCGATCCATCACCGGCGAGTGTAGTCCGTCTCGCCCGACCGCGGGATGCGCCAACGCCCCGCCTTCGTCTTGCGCGCGCGTCGTGGCCGCTGGTATCGTGAGCCGCGGCATGGATCAACCCGCTCGCCGGAGAGCCGATCGAATCCGGGCGGTCCCGATCGAGGGCCCGTCGTCGCCGCCACGATCGCGCGAGACGCGAGACGCTCGCGCCTCCTTCCTTTCGGCCGCGCTGCCCCACACGGGATTCCACAGATGACAGGCGCTGCCGAGTTCCGACGCTACGTGGCGCTCGCCCTCGCGCTCGCCGCGCGGGAGTTTCCCGGCTCGTACCGGGGGAACGTCTCGGGCGTGCTCGGCGCGGTGCTGATCCCGGTGGCCATGCTCGCGACGTACTCGCTGGTGTTCTCGCGACTCATCCCGGTCGGCATCGGCCGCGAGGGCCGCGATACGGACTACGTGCTCTTCCTCTTCTGTGGCCTGATCGTCTGGAACCTCTTCGCCGACGTGATCGTGCGCGCGCCGGCGCTCTTCCGGAGCGCCGATCACTACGTGCGTCGACCGCGATTCCCGCGATCGATCATCGTCCTGGCCCCTTGTCTCGCGAGTCTGTACCGCTCGCTTCCCTGGCTCGCGGTCTACGCCGCGGCGCACGTGGTGCTCGGCGGCGGGCTCGCGTGGAGCGCGATCGCCGCCGTCGGTCTGCTCGCGGCGACGGCCTTGATGACCCTGGGGCTCGCCCTCCTGCTGGCGACGATCGGCCTGTGGGTGAAGGACCTGGCGGAGTTCATGCCGCCCGCCGTGACGCTCCTCTTCTTTTTGTCTCCCATCCTCTACCCCGCCGAGAGGCTGCGGGCGGTCGACGCGCGACTGCTGGAGCTGAATCCGATCGCTTCCCTCTTGGTGGCGATGCGGTCGGTTCTGCTCGACGGCGAGCTTCCCTCGCTCGAGATCATGGCGCCGGTCGCGATCTCGACGGCACTCTGTCTCGGGCTGGGTGTCTTCGCCTATCGCGCGGTCCATCGCGCCCTGCCGGATCTCGTATGAGCGTCGACGCGCCGTCCGAAGGCGGGGAGGTCGCCCCCGCCGCCGCCGACGTGCTCGTGCGGCTTGAGGGCGTTTCGAAGGCCTACCGGGATCGGAGCGCGTCCTGGACCTCGGAGCTTCGCAATCTGCTTCGCGCGGGTCCGAAGCCCAGGCCCGCCCTCGACGGAATCGACGTGGAAGTACGCCGCGGGGAAGCGGTCGGGATCGTCGGACGGAACGGATCGGGCAAGTCGACGCTCTTGCGTCTGATTGCCGGAACGCTCGCGCCGTCGAGCGGCCGCGTCGAAGTCGAGGGGCGTCTGGCTTCGCTGTTGGATCTCGGCTCCGGAATCTCGCCCGAGTACACCGGCGCCGAGAATGCACGGCTGCTCGGTCTGCTCGCCGGGCTCACCCGGAGCGAGACCGCAGCGCGCGTCGAGGAGATTCGCGCCTTCTCGGGGCTGGGCGAGGCATTCGATCGCCCGGCACGCTCCTACTCCTCCGGCATGCTGATGCGGCTCGGCTTCAGCGCTTCCGTGCATGGCGACCCGAACCTCCTCCTGATCGACGAGGCGCTCGCCGTCGGCGACGCGTTCTTCCAGCAGCGATGTCTCCGTCGACTGCGAGAGATGCGGGACGCGGGGGTGACGGTCGTGCTCGTCTCCCACGATCCTTCGGCGATCATTTCCCTGTGTACCCGCTGCCTGTGGCTCGAATCCGGTCGCGTCGTCGAGGACGGGGCGCCGGACGAAGTCGTGAAGTCGTTCCTCGCCGCGCGCTACGCCGATGCCTGCGAACTCGATGACGCCACGCTCGGCGCGCCGGATCTCCGGGCGGCCGGAGAAGTCGCGATCCGGCCAGCGGAAGCGCTCGGGGCGGTCGACCGCTTCGGCGACGGCGCCGCGCGCCTCCTGGGCTTCGATGCGCGGGACCCGACCGGCGCCCCGGTCTCGACGGTTCGCCCCGGCGAGTCCGTCGACCTCGTGCTCAGCGTGCGCGCAGAGCGGCGGATCGCTCGTCTGCTCGTCGGGGTGACGCTGCGAAACCGGTTGGGCGACGTGATCACCGCGACGAACTCGGAAGTCGAAGGACGCGCCCTGCCACCGCTCGAGCCGCGGGAGGAGCTCGACGTCGTCTTCCGCCTCACCTGGCCGCCGCTCACGTCCGGACCGATCGCCTTGTCTCCGGCCGTCGCGGAAGGCACGGTCGAGACCCATCGGATGGCGGATTGGGTCGAGAACGCGCTGATCCTCGAGTGCCTGAACGAACGGGGGCTCTTTGGCTGGTGGTCCCTGGAAGACGTCGACGTCGCGACCGGGGCGGTCCGTCGTGAGGGGGAGGCGCACGGCGCCCCGCTCGAGGAAGACCGCGTCGATGAGCCGGTTCCGGTGGACGTCCTCGGCGGATCCCAGGCGGAAGACGTCGAACCGAGCTTCGCGTTCGCGATCGAACAGCCTACGCCAGGGGGCATCGATCCCTCCGGGGTGACGGACGACCGTTCGATCTTCTTCCGCGGCTGGTGTTTCAGCCCGCACGTGGACGACTTGTCCATCGAGTTCGTGGTCGCGGACGAAGTGGTCGCGACCGGGCACGCCTGTCTGTTCCGCGAGGACGTGGCCGAAGTCCACCCGGCGGTCGCGCACTCGGGCCGATCCGGCTTCGGGGCCCTCGTTCCGGTTCCCTCCGTCGCCGGGGAAGTCGACGTCGAACTGCGGGCGCGAACGCCGGACGGCACGACGCATACGCTCGAGACGCGTCGTCTCGAGCTCCCGCCGCCCCGGCCGGACCTGGACCTCCCCGCGCCGACGGTGCGCCCGACGCCGCGCGCGCCGAGCGATCCGCCGCGGGTCCTCTTCGTGTCGCATGGTCTGGCGTTCGAAGGCGCGCCGATCGCGCTCTTCGATCTCGCGCGTTCCGTCGACCGAAGCCGCCTCGACCCGATCGGTCTCGCGCCTTCGGACGGAGGGCTCGCCGCGTCCTGGAAGGAAGCGGAGATCCCGATGGAGATCGTGCCGATCGAGCCGTTCGTCGGCGGAGCGGACGACTTCGATGCGCGGATCCGGCGCCTCGCGGCCTTGATCGCGTTGCAGCGCCCCGACGCGATCGTCGCGAACACGCTAGAGACCTTCTGGGCGGTTCACGTCGCGCGGGAGCTCGGTGTTCCGGCGCTCTGGTTCGTCCATGAGAGCGAAGAGCCCGGATGTTATTTCCATTCGCGCTGGCCGACCGCCGTCGCCGACAAGGCGATGGAGGCGCTTGGCTTCGCCGACGCGACCGTCTTCGTCGCCGAGGCGACCCGTCGACTCTTCGTCGATTCGCTTCCCGAGGGTCGCTCCCACGTGATCGCGAACGGTCTCTTCGTGGATCGCTTCGCGGTGAAGGATCGCGAGGCCGTCCGAGCTCGGATTCGCCGCCGGCTCGGCCTGGCTTCGGATCAGCCGCTCGTACTGTGCGCCGGCACGACTTGTCTGCGGAAGGGGCAGCGCGAGCTCGTCCGCTCCCTCGCGACGCTCCCTGTGGCGCTTGCGGAGACGCACCTCGTCCTCCTCGGCGTCGTCGAAGGCAGCTATCTCGATCGCATCCGCGAGGAGATCGAAACGGCGGGGCTGACGGGGCGCGTCTCGCTACTGCCCCACGTCGAGGATCCCCGGGACTGGTTCGCCGCCGCGGACGTCGTCGCTTGTCCCTCCTTCCAGGAGTCGCTGCCTCGGGTCATTCAGGAAGGCATGGCCTCGAGCGTCGCGATTCTGGCGACGGACGTCTTCGGGATTCCCGAGCTCGTGCGGGACGGTCGGGAAGGGAGACTCGTGCGGGCAGGGGAGGTCCCGGCGCTCGGCGAGACGCTCGCTGCCTTGTTGTCCGATCCGAGCGTCGCGCGGCGGATGGGGGAGGCCGGTCGGGCGCGGATCCAGGCCGAGTTCTCGCAGCGGGTCTCGGTCGCGAAGCACGAGGCGCTGCTCACGGAGCTGATCGCTTCGCACCGTGACGACTGAGCGGCGGCGGTCCCGGGGCTTTCGTGCGGCCTCCGGGAGCGTCCGGTATTCTGGCGACTCCCTCCTCGTCCCGCCCGGCGGATTCCGGGCGCGCCCGGGTGCGCGCAAGCGAAGCACTGGTGGCGGGCTACTCACGAACGCCGAGACCGATGAGTACGAAGACGAGCGGGAAACGACGGGTCGAACTCCTTAGGGAACCGGCGTTTCGCATGGGGCCGATCACGTGAGCGAGCGCAAGAGCAGAGCGAATGTCGAGTCCGAACCGGAGGCGGAGCGCTTCGACGCCTCGCGGGACGGGCCGGATCTCGCCTACGAGCATTTCCACCGATACGTGTTGGCCCAGCGCGCGGTCGCCGGCCTCCACGTGCTCGACCTCGCCTCCGGGAGCGGGTACGGCACGAAGCTGCTGGCCACGTCGGCCGCTTCGGTCACCTCTCTCGATCTCTCCTCGGTCGGTCTGGACGCCTGCCCGCGCGGGATCTGCGGCGACGCCCAGGCGCTTCCGTTCCGCGACGCGAGCTTCGATGCGGTGGTCTGCTTCGAGGCGATCGAGCACGTGCCGGATCCTGGGCGACTGGTCGACGAGGTCCGCCGCGTTCTTCGCGACCCGGCCGTCTTCATCGTCTCGACCCCGGACCGCGCGATCTACACCGAGCGCGCCGGTCACGACAACGAGCACCACGTCGCGGAGATGAACCGCGACGAGTTCAGCGAGTTGCTCCGGCGCCGCTTCTCGAGCTGCCGGATCCTCGGACAGGGGCTCTGGGCCGGATCCTGGATCGGGAAGCGTACCCGCGTCCGCAACCGTCCGGATCTCGGCGAGCGCTCGGTGCAGGCCCTCCGCTGGGACGGGGGCTTCCCGAATCCCGAGTTTCGTGCCGCCGAGTGGAGCGGCGAGGCGAACGAGGATCAGCTCCCGATGCCGGTCTATCTGCTGGCGCTCTGCGCCAACTCGACCGCGGGGCGAAAGCGACTGGCGGAGCGGATCCCCGACGACTCGATCCTGCACGACGCCGCGCAGTGGCTGCTCGGTCAGTACACGCACGTCACCCAGCAGAGTGATGCGGCGCGCGGGCGGCTGATCGACGAGCTGTCGGCGGCGCACACGTCGATTGCCCAGCTCGAAGGCGAGCGCGACGCGGCCGCGGCGGCGATCGCGAGCCTCGAGGCGGAGCGGGACCAGGCGGCGGAGTCGATCCGATCCCTCGAAGAGACGGGGGTGTCCGCCTCTTCTTCGATCGACACGCTCGAGTGCGAGCGGTCCACGTTCGAACAGCGCGTCGCCGAGCTCGAACAGGACGGGGCGACGGCTCGATCGGCGATCGCGTCTCTCGAGACCGAGCGGGACGCGGCGCGGATGGCGATCGAGGCCCTCGAGCGAGAGCGCGAGCGCGCCGCCGAGCAGGCGTCTTCGTGGGCGCGAGAGATCTCGGCGGTGCAGACTTCCTTCCAGACCGTCGAGCGGGAGCGTGACGAGGCGGCGCGCGCGATCGCGGCCCTCGAGGCCGAGCTCGCGCAGGCCGGCGCCGCGTTGCGCGAACTCGAAGAAGAGCGTGCGCGTTCGGGCGAAGCCATCGACGCGCTGCAGCGAGATCGCGACGCGGCACGAGCCGCGTTCGCGGAGGCGGAAGAACGCACGACGCAGGCGCTGGAAGAGGGCGAAAGAGCCGTCGCGGCGGCGTCGGCGGTCGAAGGGGTCGTGGCCGAACGCGACGAGGAGATCCAGCGGGCCCGGGCGGTGATCGAGGGATACGAACGGGACGTCGAGCGCGCACGCGAGGATGCGGCGGATCGGGAGCAGCGCCTGACGGAGGCTGCGAACCAGATCGACGCCGCCGAATCGGCGCTCGCGACGGTGCGGCAAGAGCTTGCAACGGCAACCTCGGACGCCGGACGCGTCCGCCGCGAGCGGGATGGCGCGCGGGCGGCGATCGACGAGCTTTCGGTCGCGCAAGCCAAGACGGAGACCGAGCTTCAGGCGACGGTCTTCGCGTTCAGCGAGCTGACCCGGAACTTCGAGACGCTCGTCGAGCAGCTCGCGCTGCACGAGGAGGGCGAGCGGTCGCTGTCCGAGCAGGTCGAGACCGCGCGGGAGGCGGTCAGCGAAAAGGAAGGGGAGCTGCGGCGCGCCCGAGCGGCGATCGTCGACAAGGACGGCGAGCTGCGGCGCGCCCGAGCGGCGATCGTCGACAAGGACGGCGAGTTGCGGCGCGCCCGAGCGGCGATCGCCGGCAAGGACGGCGAGCTCGACGCGGCTTCGGGCGCCGCCGAGACCATGCGGAGCGAGCTGGTCGCCGCGCGCGCGACGATCGACTGGCATGTGGATCAGCTCGCGGACGCGGAGCGCGCGATCGAAGGCATGGAAGAGGATCGCGCGGAAGCCCGATCGGCGATCGAGGAAATGCGGGACGAGCTCGCGGCGGCGCGCGTGGAGATCGAGGACCGGGATACGCAGATCGGGCGGGCGCGGCGCGATCTAGAGGCAGGTGCGAGCCGCGTCGCCGAGCTCGAGTCGATCCAGCGACGTCGACTGGTCCGGCTGGCGCGGCGGGTCTCCGATCTGAAGGATCGAGTCTTGGGGAGGCAGTCGTGACCGATCGCATCGACGTGGGAGCGCGCGCGGAAGAGCGGATCCGACGATCCGGCTGGGCTGCGTCGCCGCCGGTCTTCTCGATCCTCATGCCGGTCCACGATCCGGCGATGGACGACCTAGAACGCGCGATCGCGTCCGTTGCGCGTCAGGTCTGGCCCGGCGTCGAACTCTGCGTGGTCGACGACGGGTCGACGCGGAACGAAGTCGTTCACCGGCTCGAGCTGCTCGCGAAGGAACCCTGGGTCCGGTTCGTGCGGAACGAATCGGCCAGCGGGATCGCTCGCGCGACGAACGCGGCGCTCGAGCTGGCGACCGGTGACTTCGTCGTCTTTCTCGATCACGACGACGAGCTCGCCCCGCATGCGATCGTCCGGCTGGCCGAGGAGCTCCGCGAAGCGCCCGAGACCGACTTCATCTACTCGGATCACGCCGTGATCGACGAAGAGGGCGCGCGCCTCCAGAGCGTGTTCAAGCCGCAATGGTCTCCGGAACTCCTGCTCTCGTACATGTACGTCGGGCACATCAAGGTCTGCCGAATCGCGCTGGCGCGCGAACTCGGCGGCTTCCGGGACGGCTTCGACGGCGCGGCGGACTACGATTTCATGCTCCGTGTGGCGGAGCGTACGGAGGCGATCCGGCATGTTCCGGAGGTGCTCTACTCGTGGCGCGCCGCGGTCAACTCGATGGCCCGAAGCTCGGACACCAAGCCGCAGGCGTTCGAGTCGGGGCGCAAGGCGGTGCAGGAAGCGCTCGAACGTCGCGGGATCGCGGGCGACGCCGAATGGCCCGTCTGGGCGCAGCGAGCGCGGCTCGGCGTCTACCGGACGCGCTTCGCATCGGACGCGAACGCGCCGCGGGTCGCGATCCTGATCCCGACCCGCGATCGACTGGATCTGGTGCGCGACTGCATCACCTCGATCGAAGACCGGACGACCTACCCGAACTACGAGGTCCTCGTCCTCGACAACGACAGCGCCGAACCGGAGACGCTCGCCTACTTCGAAGCGATCGAGCACCGGGTCCTCCGCGTCCCGGGCGATTTCAACTTCTCGCGGATCGTGAACGCCGGCGTGGAAGCCGTGGACGCCGACTGCATCGTACTCCTGAACAACGACACGGTGGTGGTCACCCCGGAATGGCTGGACGAGCTCGTCGGGACCCTCGCCCTCGACGGGGTCGGGATCGTCGGTGCAAAGCTGCTGTACCCGGACGGTCGGATCCAGCACGCCGGCGTGACGATGGGCGTTCACGGCCTGACGGCGCACGCTTTCGACGGTTGTCTCGATCGCTTCGCGCCCCTCGAGCCGGGCTACTTCGCGCACGTGCCGCGCAACGTGAGCGCGGTGACGGCGGCGTGTTTCATCGTCGGTCGCGAGACCTATCGAACGCTCGGTGGGTTCGACGAGGCCGAGCTCGGCGTGGCCTGGAACGACACCGATTTCTGCCTGAAGGCGAGGGCGTCGGGGTGGCGGGTCGTCATGAATCCGCTCGCGGAGCTGATCCACGTCGGCAGCGCGTCGCGCGGGGACAGCAAGAACGACCGGGAGGTCGGTGTGATGTTCGATCGCTGGTCGGACGTGATCGAACGCGACCCGTACTACAACCCGAACCTCAGCCGGCTCGACACCGACTTTCGTCCGCGGACTCACCTCGATGAGCACGGTTGGTTCCACTATTCGCCGGCGGGTTTTCGCGCGGCGCCCGATGGCACGACGCCGGACGGTGCGCCGGCCCCAACGCCCCCGATCGGGGGGCTCCTTGAGCTCGCTCAGCAACAGGAGAGTCGGGTCCGCGCGCTCTCCGGCCGCGTCGCGCATCTCGAACGGGCGGACCGGGTCGGTGAATGGATCGCGGCCCGCCCGATCTTCGGTCGGTTGCTGCGATCCGATTTCACCCAGCTGATCTGGGGCTGGGCGCATCGAGTGCGGCGAAATCCCATCGGCTCGGCGCTGCTTTCCCGGCTCGGCCTCGTTCGGCGCGGGTAGACGAGAACCGTTCGTCGATCGTCTCGATGGCTCCGTCTATCGGCCGCGGCACTCGCCAGGTCGAAGGTTCTATCGAACCCCAGTGGGCGAGCCTGACGGAGGCTCAATCACGACCAGGCTTCGCGCGCATTCCGACCTGCGATTCATGCCACCGATCGGCCCACGCACTAGCTTTCGCCGCGCGATTCTCTGCTAAAGTTTGGAGGGTGTTGGGCTTGTCCCGAAAGGGGCGCTCCGCCCTTCGGACTGCACGATCTCTCCAAGCCTTCGCCCGATCGCTCGGTTGGAAACCGAAAATGGACTTTCTTTCCGACGCGCCGCTTCGAGGTGGCCTCCGCGGTAGCAAGTCACAAGCCCAACTAGCCGGAACGCCAACGAGAGCGTCCCGATCGTTCTGATAAATACTGGGGGTTAGTTTGTCTCTTCGAATTTTGTTTACCTTCGCTGTGTTGGTCGTCCTGACGCCGGCGCTCGTCCAGGCGGGCGCTCCGGATCTTCCCAAGCGAGACACCGTTGGTGTCGTTCGCGGAATCGGGGGCTCGGGCCAGGGCAACCCTGCTCTCTGGCTCCTCCGCGCCTCGACCGATCGGACGTGCACGGGCGCGAACATCACCCGGTTCGGTTTCGGTGATGACGGCGACACGGTCCTCACCATGGACCTGAGCAACGACACCATCGACCAGGCCACGGTCTTCCGTACGTCGGATGGCTTCGGTTCCTTCTTCGTCCGCGCGAACAACGACACGGGTGCTCAGAGCGCGACCCGGATCAACTTCGGCGCGGTCGGCGACATCCCGATCGTGGGCAACTTCGATCCGTCCGACGCGGGCGACGAGGTCGGTGTCTTCCGCCCCTCCACGAACCAGTTCTTCCTCCTGGAAGACGACTTCGACATCATCGCGCTCCGCGCGGGCACCACGGGCGACCTGCCGGTCGTCGGCAACTGGGACGGCTCGGTGGACGGCTCCGACGAGGTTGGCGTGTATCGCCCCTCGACGTCGCAGTTCTTCTCCCTCGCCAGCAACTCGGGCGGCGCGTCGATCTCGGCGCGCACCTTCGGCGCCAGCGGCGACACTAGTCTCTCCGGCGACTGGGACGCGGACGACACGACCACCCAGGCGGTCTACCGCGACGAGGGCGGCTCGATCGGTGGCACGTTCTACTTCACGAACGTGACCTCCGGTGGAACGGCCGACTCGCTGCTCCGCTTTGGCGCGACCGGTACGGATCGCCCGGTGACGGGTGACTTCGACGGCACCACGGCTGACGAGGACGGCTGCCCCGCCTCGTGATCCAGGAGCGCGCGAGAATCTCGCGCACGTTCCGCCAGGGGCAACGGCCCTCTCTGGGCCGTAGCCCGACGAACGATCGATGAGCGTCCGCACCCGTATCAGGGTGCGGGCGTTTTTCACTGGGGCCAGCCTAGTCGCGCCCGGGCGCCCTCCGGCGCCGCCCGGCGAAGGGCGGCCGAGACTTCGCGCTGAAGGTCGGCGAGGGCGCGGCGTGCCCGCGGGTTTCGGGGGCCGTCGGTGGAGACCGCGAGGCGCACGACGACGAGATCCGAGGCCGGTGTGCCCCGCCAGAGGTCACGCGCGAGCAGCCAGTCGAAGGAGGCCATCAGGAGGGGGCGTTCGGCGATCCGGTAGTGGAGCACCTCCCACCACGCCTCTTTCGCGCGCATGAGGGCGCGGTCCGACTCGACGTCAAGCTCGTCCAGATGGACACGTTCGTGCTCGACGATCTCCCAGGTCCGGTCGAGGGAGCGCGTCTTGGGGGAGTAGCCGCTGTAGTCGCGTCGGCGACGGTTGTCGATCGCGGCGAACACCAGGGCGCGGGTCCCGTCCCGGTGTTCGAACTCCCAGAAGAGTCGACTCTGGAACTTCACGCTGCCGAAGAACGTCGGCTCGACGGTACGGGAGCCGACCCGCTTCCAGTCCCCCATGACGGGACGGATCTCGTGGAGCGCCCAGCCCTCGAGCTTCTCGGAATGGGAGGGCGGAGGCACCACGAAACCCATCGCGATGGCGAGGATCGTGGTGCACGCGACGCCTACGATGCTGCCCACGTCGGACGTCGGCGACGGGCTCAAGGTCGGCTGGGCGGTCGTCTCCTCGCCCTCGGGAGGCGGCCAGAGCGAGGACTCGAGGAAGTGGTCGATCACGGCGAGGAGGACGACGCCGAGGGAGATCGCGACGAGCCCCTGCGAGGTGTGGTCCTCGCCGATCGTCGCGGAGGAATCGGTCATGATCACGAGCACGCGCGCCACGTTGATCACGGGGGCCAGCACCAGCGCCAGCGCGACGAGGCCGAGCGTCTGCTGGCGACTCCGGGAGAGGAAGGCGGCGTAGACGAGCGTCGCCGACAGCAGCGAGATCTCGATCTTGAGGCCGCTGCAGCCTTCGATGACCTCGAAGAGACGCCCGTCCCAGCTCATCAGGTGACCGCTGCGCTCGACCTCGCCGAAGGTCGAGAGGATCGCGGTCACGGCGTCGCCGGTCATCGTCTGCAGGCCTTCGTGGACATGGTGGGCGAGCATCGGGGGCCAGGGGCGCGCGAGCGCCAAGAGCGCGATCGGCAAGATGCACTGCCCCAGGAGCTTCGTTCCGCCGATCCAGAGGGCCGCGGCCGCCGTCAGCACCAGGAGGGCGTCGATCTGCAAATCCGCCTGGCCCGAGCGGTGGGCCCACCAGAGCACCAGCAGCCCCAAGGAAGAGACCGCGAGCGGAAGCAGCCGCGTCCCCGATCGCTCTCCGAGGGCGGCCTCGGTCAGCGCGCCGCGCCGAAGGAAGAGGACGAGGGTCGCGAGGGCGACGTGCAGCGCCGGGATCACGGCGTCGGTGTCGAAGAGGAAGGCTTCGAGTGGCGCCGATCCACGCGAAGAAGGAAAGAGGGCGAGCACGTCGCGCACCGCGAAGACGAGTCCGACCCAGACGGCGGCGAGCATGAGCGCGATGCGGGAGGAGTGGTTCATGGGTCGGTCGCCATCTCGAAGCGGCCGCACCGCGCTGGGCGCGCTCTCTGCGGCGATCGCCTTTTCGGTCTCGAGGCTCGTACCTCGGCTACCCTGCCGACCGAACGAACGGGATCAGGAATGCGGATTCTTCACGCGCTCCACGACTATCTGCCGGAGCAGGTCGCCGGAATCGAAGTCTACACGAATCGCGTGGCGCACGATCAGGCGCGCCAGCACGAAGTTGGAATCCTGTTCGCGCGACTCGGGGCTTCTGCTTCGGCCGGAGACGTCGAAACCTCCGTCGAGGGAGCGGTTTCTCTCTTCGCGCTCGCGCAGGACCGGCGCTGGCATCGGTTCGAGCGGACCTGGCTCGATCCGCGGGTCGAACCGGGGATCGAGCGGGGCCTCGACGCCTTCCGACCGGACGTGGTCCACGTTCAGCACCTGGGAAATCTCGGATTGTCTCTTCCCCGGATCGCCCGGCGCCGCGGCATTCCCGTCGTGATGACCCTCCATGACCATTGGCTCTCCTGCGCCTCCGGAGGACAACGCTTCCACGCCGATCGGACCCGGTGCGAAGTCCTCGACGAGTCGCGCTGCGGCGCCTGCGTGTCGTCGCAGATCGGCCCCGCGCTCCGGATGCGCGGCGCCCGTCAGCGAGCCCGTTTGCGCCGCGCGGCAAGCGCCGTTCCAGTGCTAGACCGGTCGCCGTCCGGCGACGATCGGGACGCGCCTTCGCCCACCCCGACGCGTCCCGGTCGCTCGGGCGTGGCGAAGCGGGTCTGGACCTCCCTGGTTCGCCACGCGGGGCAGCGCGCCATCGAGGCGCGATGGTCGGCGCTGCGCGCCTTCGCTTCGGAAGTCGACCTCTTCGTTTCACCCTCCGGAGACATGCGTCGAGGGGCGATCGAGTTCGGCCTCGAGGAGGGGCGCTGTCTCCACGTCCCGCACGGTCTCTCGTTGGAGGGGGAGGTCGGGCGCCCCCCCGCCGAGCGTGCGCGTCGGTTCGGATACGTCGGCTCGATCGTTCCGCACAAGGGCGTGCACGATCTGGTGCGCGCGTTCGAGACGCTCCCCGAAGACGCGCGCCTCGACCTATGGGGCTCGCTCGACGACGCACCGGCGTACGTGGCCGAGGTTCGTGCGTGGGCGCGCCATCCCGGGATCCGGTTCCGGGGCGAGGCGCGACCGAACGAGGTCGCCGGGCACGTCGCTGCGCTCGACGCCGTGATCGTGCCTTCGGTCTGGCGGGAGAACGCGCCGCTCAGCATTCTCGAAGCCCTGGCCCTCGGCCGGCCCGTGGTCGCGTCCCGGGTGGGAGGGCACCCCGAGCTGTTGGGGGCGCTCGAGCCGCTGCTCTTCGAGCCCGGGGACGTGCCCGCCCTCGCGGCGGTGCTCCGGCGTCTGGCCGACGAGCCTGGTTTCGCCCGCTCGATGGCGGAGCGGGTGCCGCGCGTCCCGCCGATCGAAGAGCACACGGCCGCACTGGAGGCGATCTACCGGCGCGTCGGGCCCGGGTCGGCGTTCCCCCGAGATGGATCCCCGTCCTAGGGATTCGCCGATCGGGCCGGCGCGGCGCCGAACCTGGGCGCCACCTCGATCGCTCCGAGTCGCGCGTCGGCGGGCAGCTCCTGGAAGTCGATCCGAATGCGCCGCCCCGCCGCGCTCGCCGGGAGGACGAAAGCGAGGCGATCGGCCGCCGTCCCATCTCTCCTGCGGCCGTAGCGGAGCTCGACGGTTCGACCATGGACGAACTCGAAGACGCGGTCTTCGGGCGCGATGCGGACCTGCTTCGCGTCGAGGTAGAGGCGCGCGACCTGGCGCGGATGCACGGGGGCCTGTGAAGACAAGGTGAGTCGAAGGCAGGTCGCGTCGCCGCTTATTTCCGGGAGCGAGACGAAGAGCTTCGGTGCCGGTCCGTCGGCCTGCATCGAACCGTCCGCCTCGAGCGACAGCGACGACCGTTCGGCCCCCGCGGTGAGATCCCTACTTTCGGTCCAGCGGCAGGAAGCCGCCGCGCGATCCATGCCGTCGAGCAGCCAACGTCCGACCCGCGAATGCCAGCCGAAGAACCCGTGGTCGAGGACCCGGGACAGGATCGCGCGCTCGGCGCTCTCGAGGACGACGTGCTCGGCCTCGCGAAGATCGATGGAAGAGAACTCGGGGAAGTTCACGTTGACGCGCCGGACCCCGGGCAGCATGGCGTCGAGGAGGTCGGGGGCTTCCTGGTAGAAGGAATCGTGAATCACGACGACGCCCTCACCGACGGCGCGCGCTTCGATCGAGGTCGCCGCGTAGGAAGGGTCTTCGAGCGGCGCGCCCACGAGAAGGATCTGGTTGCCGAGGTCCGAGATCTTCTCGGTCGTGTCGGGCTTCGGCTTCGGCGGCGCTTCACGATCCAGCGCGGTCTCGCGCAGGAGATCCTCGAACGCGGCATAGGCCGCGCGGCGGGTCCAGTGGGTATCGGTCGGGAGGTAGGTGTCCTCTTCGCCCTCGCGTTCCAGCAGTCCCGGGGCATGGTCGATGAAATGCGCCGAGTCGAGGTCGGCGAAGCGTCTTCGGGCGCGTGCCTCGTAGGCGTAGAAGCAGGCCGAGTAGAGGTCGGCTCTTCCCCCGCTTTGGTCGCGCGCGATGGCCGCCTTGTTGGGCGCGTTCGCGATCACGAGGGGGAGGTCGTTCGCGGCGGCGAGCTCCGTCAGTAGCGCCAGCCGGTGGAGGCCGCGGTCGAGCCGCCCATGGCGCTCGCAGTCCCAGGCGGCGAAGGCGGGTTTGTAGAAGAGCCAACCCGGCGCCCCGGAAACGACCTTCTCGCGATCGATCGAACCGGTCGCCGACCAGGTCAACGTGTTGCGCAGCCGGATCGTCTCGCGACGGACGGCCAGCCGGTCGAGCAGGGCGGTCGCGAACGCCTGCCTGGCCTCCGGCTCGAACGCGAGCAGATGGGAGATCGGGGGCCACTCCGTTTGTGCACGCCCGTAGACGTAGGGCGCGGGTGGTCCCAAGGCGATCAGCACGCCGACCGGGAGGACGAGAAAGAGACCGAAGAGACCGAGTTGGAGTCCGGCGAGTCGACGGTTCATGCGCTCGCGTCCGTGCTCGTCTCGAGTGTGGAAGTTCGTCGGGACATCAGAACCGGAAGTAGAGGAAGGGGCTGAATCCACTGGTCAGCGCGAGGAGGCCGCTCACGGCGAGGGCGAGGGTCAGGTAGACCGTGCGCCCCCAATCCGCCGGGCCGGCGACCGCTTCGCGAAGCCAGACGGCGGGACGCCCTTCCCGCGGCATGAAGAAGCAGGAGGTCCCGAGCAGCAGGACGGCGATCGTGGCCGGCGTCGCCGCCTGCTCGACGAGCGCGGGCAGGGCGGCGGGATTCGGGGAAGGCGTGAACATCGCGCCGACGTACTCGATCGCCTCGCCCAACGAGTCGGCTCGGAAGACGACCCAGCCGACGACGGTGACGGGGAAGGCATACGCGAATCGCGAGAAGAGCCCGGCGGCGGCGAGGCGCTCCCTCGGGATCAGCAGGCGTTCTCCGATCAGGAAGAGGCCATGGTAGAGGCCCCAGGCGACGAAGCTCCAGGCAGCCCCGTGCCACAGGCCGGTGGTGAAGAAGACCACGAGGAGGTTCGCGTAGACCCGCGCCGTTCCCGCCCGGTTGCCCCCGAGCGGAATGTAGAGGTAGTCGCGGAACCAGCTCGAGAGCGAGATGTGCCAGCGACGCCAGAACTCCGTGAGGGTCGCGCTCGCGTAGGGGCGTTCGAAGTTTTCGCGGAGGTCGATGCCGCAGATGGCGGCCAGGCCGATCGCCATGTCGGAGTAACCGGAGAAGTCGAAGTAGATCTGGATCGAATACGCGAGCGCGCCGAGCCAGGCCGCGCCCATCGAGAGCGCGTCGCCTCCCGTCGCGAAGCAAGCGTCCGCGATCGGCGCGACGGTGTCCGCGATCAGGATCTTCTTGAGCAGGCCGTGCGCGAATCGTCGCGCGCCATAGGCGGCTCGATCGAGCGAGTGGGCCGGTGCGCGGTAGTCCTCGATCGCGTCGCGATAGCGCACGATCGGTCCCGCGATCAGTTGGGGAAAGAAGGCGAGGTAGGCACCGAAGTGAATCGGGTTCGGCTCGGCGCGGGTGTCTCCCCGGGCGACGTCGACCAGGTAGGAGACGCCCTGGAAGACGAAGAACGAGATGCCGACGGGAAGGACGACGTCGGCGAAGCCGGGCGCCCAGGCAGCGCCGGAGATCCGGTCGATCTGGCTGGCCGCGAAGAAGGCGTACTTGTAATAGGCGAGGGGCAGGAAGTTGACGACGAACCCGAGCGAGAGCCAGCGGCGGTCTCCGCTGCGTTCGATCGCCCGCGCGAGCGCCCAGTTGGCGACGAGGCACCCGATCAGGAGAAAGACGAGTCGTCCGGAGGACCAGGTGTAGAAGGCGAGGCTGAGGCCGAGCAGCGCGCTCGAATGGAGCACCGGTCGGCGCGCACAGACGGCCACCAGGACGAGCGCGACGGGAAGGAACGCGAACAGGAAGACCGGCTCGGAGAAGACCATGGATGGCGCGGCGGGCCCCTCGTAGGGTAGATTCGCCGCGAGCGACGCGGCGGCTCGCACGAAACTATACCGTGCGCGCGACCACGACCCGTTCGAGGCGAATCCGCGACCTGGCCGCCGATCTCGAGGGACGCGGATCGAGGGAACCCCGGCGGAGATCGCGATCGAAGGGAGCGCCGCGAGCGATGGGGCGAACGGCCGGACGCGAATCGCGGGGGCTCGGCCTCGTCGTCCTGACGACGATCTGGATCACGTCGCTCGGTCTCTCGGCGTGCAGCGGCCGCGAGGACGCCCCGGCGCCGAAGGACTCGGGCGCGTCAGTGGTGGTGACGCCCGGCGAGCCCGTGCGCGGGTATCTCGATCTTCGCGCCCATCAGGTGCGCGCGCTCGACCTCCTCGCCGGACTCGTCGCGGATCCGAGTGCCGAGCTCTTTCGGGCGCGGCGCGTGGCGGCGGGGTCCCTCGACTCGTTCGTGATCGAGTCGACCGGGGAAGGCAACGCGCACGTCGAGTGGGGCGCCGAATTCGCGGCCGACGACGCGTTCGAGATCGAGTTCGAGGCGATCAACGACCGTCCCTGCGTCGTGCGCTTCTTCTGGAGGCGGGAAGGCGAGGCCTTCGACTTCAGTCGCCACGTTTCGTGGCCGATGCCCGAGCCCGGAAAGCAGGTCGCCCGCCGGATGCTCCGGGGCGCGCCCGGCTTCGTGGACGAAATCGTCGAGGTCCGTCTCCAGATCGAGGCGCCGCATCCTGTCCGTCTCGCCGTGGGCGCGCTGGCGACCTTTGGTTGGCCGAGTGATTTCGGGGTCGACCGCGTGGCGGAGGACCCGCTCGACGCGATCCGGATGGGCAGCGAAGTGCGGCCCGCCTTCCTGCTCGCGCCGGGGGAGGTACGCACCCAGCCGCTGCCGGCCGGTCGGTGGCGGCTGCGAGGCGCCGCAGTCCATGCCGGATCCCGGTCGCGCGCCTTGTCGCTCAAGATCGAACGCGGCGGCGAGGTCGTCGACGCCACGCGGATCGAGATCGACCCGGTCGCGCCCGCAGGGCAGACGGTGCTTTGGAACGAGGTGTTCTGGGACGTCGATCTCGATGTTCCGGCCAGCCTCGTGTACGGCCTGGGGGAAGACGACCAGGACGCGGCGGTCGTCGTCGCGGCGGTGAGGGCACTGCCCCGGGACACACGGCCGAGTCCGCGCGCCGTACTGGTCTCCCTGGACACCGTGCGCGCCGACATCCTGGGTCTCTACGGAGCCGAAGGGGACCCAAGCCCAGCGCTCGACGCGTGGGCCGAGGCGGCGATCGTGTTCGATCAGGCCTACTCCACGTCCTCCTGGACGTTGCCTTCCCACGTGAGCATGTTGACCGGGTTCTGGCCGACACGGCACGGTGTCGAAGGCGGGAGTCGCGTCTACCCGATTTCCCAGCCGAGCCTCGCGAAGGCGCTTCGCGGCGCGGGGTTCTGGACCGAGGCGTGGACGGAGGGGGGCTTCGTCGACGCGCGCTTCGGTCATTCGAACGGGTTCGATCGATACGTCGTCCTGCCTTCGAATCACATGCTGAAGGAGGGCGTCGAAGGGTCCCTCGACTCACTCGCCCGAACGAGCGGGCCGAGCTTTCTCTTCCTTCACAGCTACGAGGCGCATGCTCCCTATCACCCGGACCCGGACGCCTTCGCTCGGTACGCGGGGCGCTCGTCGACGGAGGGACTTCCTTCGCGCAGCGAGATGTGGGCGTGGATGGAAGCCTGGCGATCGAACGGCGAGCGACTCCCGCAGGCCCAGCTCGACCTGCTCTTCGCCGCCTATCGCGCGGGAATTCTCCGAGTGGATCGGCGGATGGCGCGTTTCCTGTCCGGCCTGGAGGATCTCCCGGCCGCATCCTCGGAGATCGTCGCGGTCACCAGCGATCACGGAGACGTGTTCCAGGAGCGAACGCACCTGCTGGAGCACGGTCAGGAACTCCAGCCGGAGCTATTGCGGGTGCCCCTCGTGATCCGGACCCACCGACCCGAAGATCGCGGTCGGCGTGCGGAGATCGCCTCGATCGCGGACGTCCCCGCCACGTTCCTCTCTTTTCTCGGGTTGCCTCCGATCGCCACCGACGGTCGCGCGTTGCTTCGCGACGGCGATGGCGACGGAGCGCTGGCAGGGCGCGACGCGGTCGAAGCCGCGGTCCAGCCGCCCTACGAAGCGGCGTATCGAATCGCGCGGATTACTCCCGAGCAGGTCGACCGGATCACCCTCGAGGACCAGATCGGAGTCCCCGAGCGGATGACCCTCGGCGAGGAGCGCGAACCTTTGGGGGGGGGCGAGGGGGAGGACGTCGCGCGTCGCTGGTCGCGCAATCTGCGTGGGCGCACGGAGCTCGCCGTCCGATTCGAGGCGCCGCGCGGAAAGGGCGTGATCGACATCGAGAGCCATGGCGCGATTCGAGACGCGGTCCTGTGGCCGTCGGTCGGGGCCGTCCTCGAACGCATCGATGACCGACACCTCCGCGTTCGGCTCGTGGCTGCGAAGCCGACCGCGTGGTTCTCCGTCGCCCTCGAAACGGATCCGCCCGCCACCGGTCTGCGCGTCGCGATTCCCGCATCGCTCGGAGAGATGGACGTCTTCTGCGGCGAGGCGCCCTACACGGGTGATTCCACCGCCTGTGCAGCCGGCGCCGCTTCCGGGCCGGCTGCCGCGGCGACGTTCGCCTCGTCCACCGGCGGAAGAGCCGGCATCGTGCATCACCCCGGCGAGCCCTTTCTCAATCCCGGATCGGCCGTACTCGAGGGGACGGCTTCGGCGAGCGTCGACGCCGTCTTGGCCGCGCAGCTCGAGGCTCTGGGCTACGGCGCGGTGGCGGCCGAACTACCTACGGCGGAGGCGCCCGTCGATTCGGCAGCGAGCGGACGCGAAATGCCCGTGGGCGCGGACGAGGTGGTCTTCGAGCGCGTGGGTCCACGCGCGTCCGGACGCTAGGTCGCGCGTGTCGTTTCGATCGGGCGCCGCAGCGCACCTTCCTCGACTCGTGCTCCTGGATCGCGACGGTGTGATCAACCAGGACCGCGCCGACTACGTCCGGTGCGCCGCGGACTGGGTGCCGATCCCCGGGGCCCTCGAAGCGATCGCGGCCCTCGAAGCGGCGGGCTGTCGGGTCGCCGTCGTGACGAACCAGTCGGGTCTGGGCCGCGGGCTCTTCGATCGCGCGGCACTGGACGCCATTCACGAGAAGATGCGCGACGCGGTCGCGTCGCACGGCGGACGGATCGATGCGTGTTTCTTCTGTCCGCACGTGCCGGAAGACGACTGCGAATGCCGGAAACCCCGCCCCGGTCTGCTTCGGGAGGCGTTGCGGCGATTCGACGTGCCTCCCGCGCGGGCCCTGATGGTCGGGGATCGCGAGGTCGATCTCGTTGCGGCGCGGGCCGCGGGGTGTGCGGCCGTTCTCGTCCAGAGCGGCCAGGGGAGGGCGGACGACGTCGCCTTCGCCGTCGAACACGCGATCCCTGTTCGCTCCGACCTCGGGGCGGCCGTGCGCGATCTGCTCGCGGGGGACTTCGAGCAGGCCCTGGGCTGAGCGAGGGCGCGTCGCGCAACTACACTAGGCTTCGGCGGAACGCGACCGCGCGACGATGAGGAGTCCCGACGTGACGACAGAAGAACCGATGGCCAAGCTCGAGATCAAGAAGGGCCCGGACGACGAGGTCACCGCGGGGGGCCTCCGGGTCGTCGCCTGCCGGCGAGAGGTCGGGACGATCGACGGGGGTATCTCGGTCTACGTCTGGGGCCAGGAAGCGGGCCAGGATGTCGAGCTCGTCCGGATGGACCTCTTTCGAACGCGACCTCACTACCACGCGCCCGCCGAGCGCCAGGAAGAGACGGTGATCCCCGCTGCCGACTCCGTGGCGTGGGGGATCGAGGCGCTCACGACGCGGGCGAGCGAGTTGGCCGGTGAGGCCGGCTCCGCAGAGGTCGGCGAGGCGCTCGATACCGAGGCCTTGGGTGCGGCTGGGCCGCTTCTCCTGGATCTCTTCGGGCGGCTGGAGGAGCCGAACGAGGTCTCGTACTTCGAGATCCCGCAATTCGTGCTCGACGAGCTCGCCGCCGGCTAGCCTCGAAGTCCCTGACCTCAGGAGGGATTCCGGTCGAGGGCGGGGGAAAGGGCCGGGACCTTCCTTATCCGGTCTTGACTCGCTTGCCGGGAAATGGCATTTAAATGCCACTTGGCCGCTAGAGGCCAAGAGGAGTACGAGTGCCGGCTTCGTCCCCCCAGCCCCTGAATCCGGACGGCCCGCCCGGACGCGTCGATCGACGCGTCCAGGAGTTCCGCGCCCGCGTCCTCACGACGGCGGAAGAGCTCTTCACGGAGCGCGGGATCGAAGCGACGAAGATCGACGACATCTGCGAAGCCGCGGACGTCGCGAAGCGGACGCTCTGCAATCACTTTCCGACCAAGGCCCACATCGTCCAGGCGCTGTCCCGGGAGGCGGTGTCGCGGATGGTCGCGTCGATCGACGATGCCCGGGCGGCCGGACGCACGACGCGCGAGCGGATCACGATTCTCTTCGACGGCTTCTATGCCTCGGAAGACTTCGAGATGGGCCCGGTCCATCGCGAGTTCGTCGGTTCCTTCTTCGGCGCGGCGCATGGAACCCCTGAAGCGAGCGAGGGGGAAATCCGGGTAAGCGACGCGGTGCAGGCGTTGCTGGCCGCAGGCGGGCTCGAGCAGCTCCCGCGCGGCGCCTCCGTCGAGACCTTCGCCGAGGTCGTGCTCGGCTCCATCTATGCAACGACCCTCGAGTGGGTCCACCGTGACGACTACGACGTTCGGGAACGGACCTCGGAGGTCGGGCGCTTTCTGGCGAGTCTGCTGCCCGCCGATTGATTCCCCGCGCCCGAGAGCGCGCAAATCCCATTCATCTCGAACAGGAGAGACTCCCCTCATGAAGGATTTTGAAGGCAAGGTCGCGGTCGTCACCGGCGGCGCAGGGGGTATCGGCAAGGCCTTGGTCAAGGCCTGCGTCGGCGCCGGCATGAAGGTCGTGATTGGCGACGTCGAGGAGCCGGTGCTCAAGGCGACCTGCGAGGAACTCGGGGACGCCGTGAGTGGCGTCGTCACCGACGTCTCTGACCCGGCCTCGGTCCAGGCCCTCGCGGACTACACGTTCGACAAGCACGGCGCCTGCCACATCCTCTTCAACAACGCGGGCGTTTCCGCGCCGAACCTCGACGTCTGGGAGACCGAACCCTCGGACTTCACCTGGGTCCACGGTGTGAACGTCGCGGGTGTAGCCCACGGCATCCAGGCCTTCGTTCCGCGCATGATCGAGTCCGGCGAAGAGGGTTACGTCCTCAACACGTCGTCGGGCGACGGTGGGATCTCTCCCCTCGCCCAGCAGGTCGTATACGCGTCCAGCAAGGCGGCCGTGTCGACGATGACGGAGTGCCTCGCAGCGCAGCTCGTCGGCCGGGGGACGAATCTCCGCGCCGCGATCTTCTACCCGTCCGGCGGGATGCTCGACACCGGCATCTGGACGACCAAGCGGAATCGCCCGGCGGACCTCGCGCGCAAGACCGACGTCGATTCCAGCCAGGAGACGACCTTCGACGACTTCATGGAAGGCGCGAAGGCAGCCGGCTTCGAGATGCCGGTTCAGGATCTCGACGAACTCGCGGAGTTCTGTCTCGAGGGCATCCGCAACGAGGACTTCGTGATCATGATCGGTCGCGAGACCATGGAAGCGACCCTGGTCGACCGCGCGAAGAAACTCGCC
The DNA here is from genome assembly GCA_002709835.1 of Deltaproteobacteria bacterium. Lineage (GTDB taxonomy): Bacteria > Myxococcota_A > UBA9160 > UBA9160 > UBA4427 > UBA4427. Next base: position 16,870 of record PAQX01000022.1, on the reverse strand, counting down.
GCCGGCGAGTGCCCGATCGAACTCGAACACATGGGCCTGTCGTAGGCCGGCCCGGCCATTCCCTTATCACCGAATCGCACCCGTCGATTCAAGGAGTCATCCAATGAGCACCGATTCCAACGACCCGGTCCTGATCATCAGCTCCGACTGTCACGCCGGCACGCTCCCGTCCGGCTACAACGAGTTCATGGATCCGAAGTTCCACGACGCAGCGAACGCGTGGTGGGTTCAGTACACGCGCGAGATGATGAACCGCGCCGGGACCTTCTTCGATCAGGAGGCGGTCGAGGCCTACAGCGAAGGCGCAGGCGAGCAGGGCGGCAACCGCATGAAGGCGATGTCCGACCCGGACTACGCGCCGACGGACGCGGACCTCCTCGACATGCTCTCCGACCCGTCGAACCCCTTCGCGCCGCGGCCCGGGGAGTGGGACGCGAAGGTGCGCATGAAGGAGCTCGACGACGACGGGGTCGCCGGCGAGATCATCTTCCCGCAGATGGCTCCCTTCGGCGCGGGGCTCATGCAGTACCGGAACGAGATCAGCCCCGAGCAGAACCTCGAAGGCTGCCGCGCATACAACCGATGGCTCGCCGACTTCTGCAGCTCGCATCCGGAGCGGATGGCCGGTGTCGCGCTGATCAACGTGGACGACATCGACGTGACGGTCCAGGAGATCCGCGAGGCCAAGGCGATGGGGCTCTGGGCGGGGTGCTGCTGCCGTCGAGCACGGGGAATCACCCCTTCTATCACCATCCCCGCTACGAGCCGATCTGGGCCGTCTGCGAGGAGCTCGATCTGCCGCTCCAGACCCACTCGGGTTGGGCGCCGGACTACGGCGACGTCGAGTGCGCGACCGCGATGTTTATCAGCGAGGTCGACATGTGGGCCCAGCGTCCGTTCACGGCGCTGATGTGGTCCGGGGCCTTCGAGCGCCACCCGAACCTCAAGTACATCCTGACGGAGGTCGGGGTCGGCTGGATGATCGAGAAGCTGCGCGTGCTTGAGTTCAAGGCGGCGGACCCGATCTTCAAGCACTTCACGAAGGACCTGTCGAAGAGCCCGACCGGCTACTACGAGCAGAACTGCTTCATCGGCGCCTCCTTCCTCCGGCCGCACGAAGCGAAGTTCAAGGACGAGATCGGCGTCGAGAAGATCATGTGGGGCACCGACTACCCGCACCTCGAAGGAACCTGGCCTTCGACCATGAAGGAGCTGCAGGAGACGTTCGGCAACTACCCTGAGCAGGAGATCCGGGACATGCTCGGCCTCAACGCGGCGCGGATCTACGGATTCGATGTCGACAAGCTCGCGCCGATCGCAAGCGAGATCGGTCCGACGATCGCGCAGATCCGCGGCGAAGCGTGAGAAGGAGACGAAGATGAGTGATCGCTATCTCGTGATCTCTTCCGATGGCCACGCGGGGCCGCGACCGGAGATCTATCGCGACTACCTCGACCCTTCGTACCGGGAGGAGTTTGATCGACAGAACGAGGCGCGCATGAAGGCGCTCGAGCTGGCGGGCGAGCGACTCGAGATGCGCCAGGAGAGCCAGCAATGGGCCTCCGACAAGGCGCATGGTCTCGCCGGCGCGTGGGACGGCGGGCGGCGGAACGAGGTCCTGGATGCCGACGGCGTCGCGGCGGAGATCCTCTTCGTCGACGGCCTGACGGAGGAGAACTCCCCGCCCTTCGGCGGCGACCTCGGCCTCATGCCGGTTGGCGTGGATCCGGACCATCAGTGGGCGGGATGCCGCGCGCACAATCGGTGGATGTCGGCGTTCTGCTCCGAAAGCCCCGAGCGCCGCTACGGCCTCGCGCTGATCGCGCCCTTCTGGGGCGTCGAGAAGGCGGTGGCCGAGATCGTCTGGGCCAAGGAGAACGGCCTTCGCGGGATCATGCTTCCCCACATGTTCACCGGCCAGGACCCCTACCACCATCCGAAATACGATCCGATGTGGCGCGCCTGCGAAGAGCGCGACATGGTGATCCACTTCCACTCGGGCGCGGCGCCGATGCACGAGTACTACGGGTTGGACATCTTCCGGGCCCGGGATCCCGAGCAGCTCGCCGAGCCGCCCGTCGAGATGCCGGGCGCGCTCGGGATCTACGTGACCGAGGTCGCGTGGTGGTTGACCCGCCCGCTCGTCTACATGATCTGGGGCGGCGTCTTCGAGCGCTTCCCGACCCTCAAGACCGCGGTGACCGAGGGGTCGACCATCTGGGTTCCCGAGCTGCTCCATCTGATGGATCAGCGATACGGCGATCACCATTTCTCGGCCAAGCTCGGAACCGGATACAAGAAGCACCTCTCGATGAAGCCGTCGGAGTACTTCAAGCGGAACATCAAGGTCGGCAGCTCCGCCATGTCGCGCCGCGAAGCGGAGCTTCGTCACGAGATCGGCCTCGGCACGATCATGTGGGGCTCGGACTATCCGCATCCGGAGGGAACGTGGCCGAGTACCCAGAAGATGATGGTCGAAGTTCTCGGCGGCCTGCCCGACGAGGACATCACCGCCATCCTGGGCGGGAACGCCGCCGAGTTCTACGGCTTCGACGTCGCGGCGCTCCAGCCCCTCGTCGATCGGATCGGCCCCGAGAAGAGCCAGTTCCGGACCGAGTAAACGGCCTACACGACAGAGAGTCATTTTAAAGAGGAGGATTCCATGTCCATTCCGAACGACGCTTTCAAGATCAATCCCGGCGAGGTCCTCGGTTGGCCGAACCTGCGCATCAAGTACCCGACCGATCCGGCGAAGCTCGCCGAGCTCCTGCCCCCGGGTCTCGAGCCTTCGGATACGTCGAACGTGCACCTGAACATCTATCTGATCCCGGTTCCGGACGAGCCCGAGTTCGGCGTCGTCATCGACGTCGATGCGGACTATCGCGGTCAGAAGGGGCGTTACTGCCTCGGCTATGGCATCGATCAGGAGAGCGCGATCTACATCTCGAAGGACATGAACGGCCAGCCGAAATTCCCGTGCGAGATCGAGTACTACCGGATCGGCGAGTCGGTCAAGGCGCGTTGTACCCACCAGGGATACACGTTCCTCGAGTACAAGGGGAAGACCGCAGGCAACCTCGAGATGCCCGACGAGGAGCACGACTTCCAGTGGTGGATCAAGTGCTCGCGTGCGGTCGGCGGCGCCGAGAAGGCCTACGACATCGAACCCTTCGTAGTCTCGGTCGAGTCGAAGACCCAGCCCGTCTACCGCGAGAAGGTCGAGGGCGAACTCATCCTGCGGGAGAGCCCCTGGGATCCGATCGCAGAGCGCCTTCCGATCCAGGGCGACGTCGAGGCCTGTCTGGCGATCGGCAAGCCGATCCAGCGCGAGATCTCCCGTCAGGGCGCGCTCGATCCCGACGCCTTCTGGCCCTTCGTCGACACCATCGGGAGCTCCCGCTGGCCCGGTAAGATGGGCGGCCCGATCCGCGAGATCGACTGGAGCAGCTACCCGGAGGAGTACCGCTCCTAGCGCGGGCCTCGAAGGACCGAATCGCGGCGCATCGACGGAGTCCGTCGGTGCGCCGTTTTGGTTCGGGGCGCCGTCGTCGGCGTAGGCTGCGGGGGCGAGTCGGCGTCGTCTAGAATCCGCGGCGATGGAAGACTTCGAGGAACGGCTCTCCGCCGCGCTCACGCGCGGACTCTCCGGCTTCGAGGAGTTGGTCGCGGTGCGACGGCTTTCTGGCGGCGCCAGCCAGGAGACCTATCGCGTGGAGATCGTGGCGAACGGGACGTCGCAGACGTTGGCGTTCCGCCGCGCGGCGGGAGGCGGTTCACCGGACCGCAGCGGCTTGAATCCGGGCCCGGGGCTCGCCGGAGAAGCACGGCTCATGGAGGTCGCTCGGGAGGCCGGCGTGCCGGAGCCCGAGGTCTTCTTCGTGCTCGAGGAGGGCGACGGACTCGGCGAAGGCTTCTTGATGGCGTGGCTCGAGGGGGAGACCCTCGGCGGGAAGATCCTGAAAGATCCCGCGCTCGAGGCGGTGCGCCCGACGCTCGCCTTCGAATGCGGCCGGGTCCTGGCGCGCATCCACGGAATCGATCCAAAGGCGACGGGGCTCACGGCGCTGCTCGACACGCAGACGACGCGGGAGTACGTCGAGCGGCTCTGGGCCGGTTACCGAAGCTACGACACGCCCCAGCCGATGATCGACTTCACGGCCCGGTGGCTCCTCGACCACCTTCCCGACGCGATCTACGACACGCCGCGCCTGGTCCACAATGATTTCCGGAACGGCAACCTCATGATCACGCCGGACGGAATCACCGCGGTGCTCGACTGGGAGGTCGCCTATCTCGGCGATCCGGTCCGCGACCTCGGTTGGATCTGCACCAATTCCTGGCGCTTCGGTCGCCACGACCAGCCCGTGGGAGGGTTCGGTTCCCGCGAAGCCCTCCTCGAGGGATACGAGGCCGAGTCGGGCATCCGCATCACGTCGGACCATCTACGGTGGTGGGAGGTCTTCGGCTCATTCTGGTGGGCGGTCGGGACGCTCCAGATGGCGGCGATGTACCGCGGTGGCGTCGACGCGAGCGTCGAACGGCCGGGGATCGCGCGGAGGAGCTCCGAGTGTCAGGTCGATTGCGCGAACCTGATCATTCCGGGGCCGGTCGAGCTGGTGGAGGAGGGCACGGCGGCGAGCTCCCTGGACATGCCGCGGTCGGACGAGTTGCTCGAGAGCGTGCGCGACTTCCTTCGGAACGACCTGCGCGGTCGCTTGAAGGGGCGGGACGCGTTCCTCTCGCTCGTGGCGTCGAACTCCCTGGACATCGTGCTGCGGGAGCTGACCCTCGGCCCCGCGCACGTCGCGGCCGAGCGGCTTCGGCTGCTCGCGCTCGTCGACGGCGAGGCGGGGGAGCCGATCGACGGGCTCCGGCGGCGGCTCTCCACAGGGCTGCGTGACGGATCGATCCCTCTCGAGCTGCCGGGGCTCGCGGATCATCTCCGCGCGACCGTGGTCAACCAGCTCGCGATCGATCAACCTCGCTACTCGGGGCTCGCGGCGGCCCTCGCCGCGAACGGGGCGAACGAGGGCTGAGCCCGGTCGCGATCGAACGCCCGGCCCGGGCTGGCGAGTCAGCGCGAAGGGGCGGGCGCTAAGGCGCCATCGTGCCGGGTTCGTCGAAGCCGTAGGGTCGATAGATCCCGACGATGAAGTTCTCGTGCATGCCGTAGCCGACGTCCCCGTTGCTGGCCTCGAACCGGCACAGGGTCTCGTTCAGACCAAAGACCTCTGCGCGCTTGGCCGGGGTCGAGACGTCGTACTTCACGCCCTCGACCTTCTCCTTGCCCTGGTAGACGCCGTGACCCCAGCCATCGGTGTTGATGTAGCCGGAGCCCATGCCGAGGTTGACCGTGCGGAGCGGGATGTTCTCCACGGTGAGGTCGCTGTTGGCATAGCCGATCGTCGCGCCGGCGACTTCTCGGGTGCCGGAGTGGTACCGCATCTTGTGGTTCGGGGAGCCGAGGATCTCGTTCGGCTTGTCGATCCCGTAGTTCCAGACCTTGATGCCTTCCTCCATCTGACGCTCGCCGTCGGGGCCTTCCTCGATGAAGGTCTTGATCATGTAGTCCTCGAATTGCATCGGCATCCAGTTGTGGAAGAAGCCGTGTGCGCGCTCTTCGGTCACGCGAATGCCCGGCGGCTCCGGCTCACCCACGCCCCGCACGCCCCAGGAGCGGTCTCGCGCTCCCTTCCACTTGGTGGGCTCGACGGTGTAGCTCTGGCCGTCGATCTCAAGCGATCCGGTGTAGCAGCCGGTCTGCGCGAAGCGCGCGTTGTCCATGACGGTGCGGTTGAAGCTCTTCTTGACCGACTTCGGCTCTTCGAGGGGGTGCTGGGAGCCGTCCCAGGTCACGTCGAAGGCGAGGCCCCACTCGTTGTCGTCGCACTGGATTCGAAGCTTCTTGAGCCCTTCCAGGACCTCGAACTTGAAGGGGCCGCAGGACGTGTCCATGCGGTCGCTGCCGAGCTCGCGCGAGGCCCGCACGGTGTACTGGGTATCGCCATGGGAGATCGAGGCAAACGCGTCGGTCACTCCGAGGTTCGGATACTGCCCGAGGCCGAAAACCATGAAGAGCTCGTCGCTCGACGCATGGAGGTTGAAGTAGTAGCGATCGAAGAAGTTGCGATCGCTCGTGAAGACGTGGTCGAAGGTGTCTGTGGTCTGATGGGCGAGATAGTCGTCCATGGGGCTGATCGGCATGACGGGTCCTCGTTGGCGGTGGCTCGGCGGAAGTTGGGTGTCCACGGAGACGGCTCGTGTAGCGAGAACGACTCTAATACAGGGACTCCGCTCGGGCAGGCCTCCAAAAGGCGCATACCGTGGGGCCGGCGGAGCCGGCGAGGGCGAGCTATGGGGCGGGAGGGCTGGCTGGGCGCGTCCGCGTAGGCGATCGTTCGCGCTCCCCATCCCCTTCTGGAGAAGACATGAGCGACGAATCCCGCGTGCTGACCGAACTCGACGAAGACGGCGTGCTGCTGGTCACGATGAACCGGCCAGAAAAGAAGAACGCCTTCGACGAGGAACAGTGGGATGCGTTCTGCCAGACGCTTCGGGACGCCGAGGCGAACCCGGCGGTCGCCGTGGTCGTGCTGACCGGCGCCGGAGGCAACTTCTCTTCCGGCGCGGACTTGGGCAGCTTCAGCGGCGGGGAGCGCCCGCCGCGTGAAGACGGCTTCGCCAGCGGATTCTTCGCCGCGGAGGCGGAGGTCCTGGCCTTCGGGAAGCCGCTGATCGCAGCGGTGACCGGCGTCGCCGTCGGTGGCGGCTGCACGATCGCCATCGCCTCGGACATCGTCTATGTCGGGGAGAGCCTGCGGGCGCGGCTGCCCTTCGCGAACCTCGGCCTCGTTCCGGAGATCGCGAGCAGCTATACGCTTCAGAGCTCGATCGGGCGCCAGCGCGCCAACGAGTTGATGTTCACCGCCGAGTGGATCGACGCCGCGAAGGCCGTCGACCTCGGGATGGCGGCCCGCGCCTATTCGGACGAGGCGTTGCTTCCGGCGGCGCTCGAGAAGGCGCGGGAGATCGCCCAGTGGCCGATCTCGGGGCTGGTCGCGATCAAGAAGATCATGAACCAGGCCCACCGCGCCGGGATCGAAGCCGCGCTCGAGATCGAGCACGACGAGATGTCCAAGGCGCAAGGCTCTCCCGAGAACATCGAGGCGATCAAGGCGTTCATCGAGAAGCGCCCGGCCGACTTCAAGCAGTTCCGGAAGTAGAAGTCCGGTCGCGGCCCCGGAGCGCGCTCTCTCGCTCGAACCCGGACCGCTGAGAGCGGACCCGGAATCTGCAGGGCACGCGGGGCTAGGCCACGCGGACGAACCTCACCGGGAATCCGGACATTCGCCATCCGCTACGGTCCGGCGCGCGTTTACGCCGAGATGAGAGGGAGAGGGGCGACATGGCCGAGGCTGCAGCGATTCTGACGGGAGAGGCGAACGAGAAGTCGCCGGACGAGATTCGCTCCCGGCGAAAGCGCGACGTCGCGCTCGGATACCGGATCCTCGCCGCCCAGCGATGGGGCGACACGGGGGACGGCCACATCAGCGCGCGAGACCCGGAGCGGACCGACCATTTCTGGGTGCTCCGCTGGGGCGTCTCCTTCCACGAAGCGACCGTCGAGGACCTCGTCCTGATCGGTCCTGACGGTGCGATCGTCGAGGGCATCGGCTCCGGCGGCATTAATGTCGCCGCCTACTACATTCATGGCCCGATCCTGGCGGCCCGCCCCGACGCGGTGAGCGCGACGCACGTCCACACCGGCTGGGGGACGCCCTTTGCGGCCGAGCGCCGCCCGCTGCTCCCGATCACCCAGGAGTCCTGCGTCTTCTTCGAGGACCACGCGCTCTTCGACGATGAGGAAGTCCAGATCCAGGACACCGACGGCGGGCGCCGCATCGCCGAGGCGCTCGGACAGAACCGGTCCGTGATTCTCGCGAACCACGGTCTGCTCACCGTCGGCCTGAGCGTCGCGGAGGCGGTCGGCAGCTTCGTGCTCATGGAGCGCGTCGCCGAGGCCCACATGAAGGCCCGTGATGCGAAGCCGATCTCCGCCGAGGCGGCGCGTTACGCGAAGCAGGACCTCATCCAGTACGGCGCCGGCGTCCCGGCCTTCCATTCGCTGATCAGCCGCCACATCGACGACCCGAGCGTGGTCGAGGGCTAGCCCCGGCCTCGATTCGAGCCCGGCCGGCCCGTTCATCTCGCTATCGTCCGCGCCGGCGCCCCGCTCCTGGGGCGCGAGCGGAGGCGCAGATGCAGAAGGCGATCGATGGCTGGATCAACGTCGACATGGGGGAGCAGGTCGACGTCGAGTTCCTCAAGCGGGTCAAAGAGGACTACCTCAAGGGCGGCGACGATTTCTTTCGAAGCTTCGAGCCCGGAGATCTTCTCCCCGAGATGGATCGTCTGGGCATCGAGCGTGCGATCGTCACGCTGAACGTGGCCAAGCCCTCGGAGCGCGTGCTCCGCTTCGTGGAGAGGGCGCCGGAGCGCTTCTCTCTCGGGCTCTCGATGGACCCGAGCCGGCTTCCGATCATGCAGGGACTCTGGGAGATGGAAGCGCTCGCGCGCAACCACCCGACGGTCTGCGCGAAGGTGGTTCCTTTCAGCCAGGACATCCCCCCCTCCGACGAGCGCTACTACCCGCTCTACACCAAGTGCGTCGAACTCGACCTCCCGCTCACGATCAACACCGGTCTGCCCGGTCCGCCCGTGGCGGGCGAGTGCCAGAATCCGATCCATCTCGACCACGTCTGCGTGCGGTTCCCCGAGCTCAAGCTCTGCATGGCTCACGGTGCCGATCCCTGGTGGGGGATCGCGACGCGCCTCATGATCAAATACAAGAACCTGCATCTCATGACGTCCGCGTATTCGCCGAAACACTTCCCCCCGGAACTCCTCCACTTCATGAACACGCGCGGGAAGGACAAGATCATCTTCGCTTCTGATCATCCTGCCCTCGATTGGGAACGGTGCGTGAACGAGGCCCGGGCCCTCGATCTCCGTGAGGGCGTACTCGAGAAGTTCCTCTACGGGAACGCGAGCCGATTCTTCTGGGGGGAGCGGAACCCGCGCTACGGAGAGATGGCGCCGGTCGTATGAAGGATCGAATCGAAGCGGTGCTCGGCGCCTGGGGAGCCTGGGTCGCGGGTCACCCCTGGCGTGTGATCTTCACCGTCACCCTGTTCACCGTCGCGATCGGGACGCAGATCCAGCACTTCTATCTCGAGACCTCGAACGACAAGTTCTTCCATGAGGACGACCCGGTCGTTCTCCAGAACGACGCCTTCAAGGAGATCTTCGGACGCGGCGCCGGGATGGCCGTCGTCCTGCATCCCGAGGGCGAGGTCTTCACGTCTGAGTTCCTGGCGGCGCTGCGCGACACGCACATCGCGATCGAGGATGAGGTCCCGCACGTCGTCGAGGTAACGAGCCTCTGGAACATCCGCGAGACGCTCGGGAACGACGAAGGCCTCGAGGTCCGGGATTTTCTGGAAGAGTGGCCCGAGACGCCCGAGGCCCTCGCCGAACTTGAGGCTCGCGCGCGCGCGAACGCGCTCTATCAGAACTTCGTGCTGTCGGGAGACGGTCGCGCGACGATGATCGTGGTCGAGACGGAGGCGTACTCCCAGATCGGGCAGGTCGATGCGCTCGAAGGCTTCGACGACGTTAGCGACGACGCGGCGAAGGGCGAGCGACGGCCCATCACGGGAGAAGAGGACGCCGAGATCCTCGAAGGAATCGAGGCCGTTCTGGAGCGGCTTCCGCCCGGGATCGAGATTCATGTCGCTGGCATGGCATCGTTCTCGACGATGATCTCCCGGACGTTGCCGCCGGATATGGCGAAGGCGACGCTCCTTGCTGTCCTCGTGGCGGCGATCTTCCTCACGTTGCTCTTCCGTAACGTGGTCGGCCTCGTGCTTCCTCTCGTGACGGTTCTCTTGTCGGTCTTCTCGACGATGGCGACGATGGCGGCGCTGGGCATTCCGATCATGGCGCCAACGCAGATCATTCCCTCTTTCCTGCTGGCTGTCGGAATCGGTGGCGCGGTCCACCTGGTCGCGATCTTCTACCAGGGGCTGCGAAGCGGGCTCGCCCAGGGCGAAGCCGTAGCGCACGCCCTCGCACATTCCGGCCTGCCGATTCTCATGACCTCGCTCACGACCGCCGGAGGCTTGCTCTCCTTCATCCCGGCTGCCCTGGCGCCGATCTCCCACTTCGGGATCGTGAGCCCGATCGGCGTGCTGCTCGCGCTCGGCTACGTGTTGATCCTGCTGCCGGCGCTGCTCGCGGTCGTGCGCGTGCGCCGGATCGGAAAGGGCGCGGAAGGGGCGAACACCGCGTCCCAGCGTCTGCTCGTCTCGGCCGGGCGCTTCTCGACCGCGAGGCCGGGCCTCGTGTTGGGCATCTGGGTAGCGATCCTCGTGGCGGCGGGCGCCGGCATCCCTCGCATCCACATCGGTCACAACATGATCGAGTGGTTCCCGCCCGAAGCCGACATCGTTCAGGCGATCGATTTCACGAACGAGTTTTTCGGGGGCGCGGTCAGCTACGAGGTGCTCGTGTCGACGGGCGAGGAGAACGGGCTCCACGAGCCTGAGGTGCTGCGGCGGCTGGAGGCCCTCTCGGACCATCTACTGGAGGTCGAGTCCAGCGGTTTGCGCGCTGGCAAGGTCGTGTCGATCGTCGACGTCGTGAAGGAGACCCATCGCGCTCTCAACGAGAACCGGCCCGAGGCCTACGCGATTCCCGACGCCCGCGAGCTCGTCTCTCAGGAGCTCCTGCTCTTCGAAAACTCCGGCAGCGACGACGTGGAGGACCTGGTCACCAGCGATTTCGAGACCGCGCGATTGACGGCGCGGGTGACCTTCGACGATGCGTCCTACATCATGCCCTACCTCGATGCGGTCGCGCCCGGGATCGAGCGGATCCTCGGCCCAGATCTTTCCCACGAGGTGACGGGCGAGTTCAGGCTCGTGGGCAACACGATCACCGCGGCGCTCGCGACGATGCTGCGGAGCTATTCGACGGCGCTCGTCATCATCACCATCCTGATGGTCATGCTGATCGGTCGCGTGCGCCTCGGTCTGCTCACGATGATCCCGAACCTGGCGCCGGTCGTCTTCACGCTCGGGTTGATGGGCTGGCTCGGCTTCGCGCTCGACATGCTCAGCCTGATGACCGCTTCGATCGTGATCGGCCTCGCCGTCGACGATACGATCCACTTCATGCACAACTTTCGGCGGGAGTACGAGACGGGCAAGGAAGTTTCGGACGCCGTCGATCATACGCTCAAGAGCACGGGGCAGGCGTTGCTCTTCACCTCCTGCGTGTTGGCCTGCAGCTTTCTGGTCTATACGCAGGCGTACATGGTGAATCTCTACACTTTCGGAGTGTCGATCTCGGCGGCGATCGTCGTGGCGTTCCTCGCGGACGTGACCCTCGCTCCGGCCCTCGTGGCTGCCTTCGAGAGCCGTTTCGCGCGGGAAGGGGAGGGCGATTGAGTCCGCCGAGAGGGAGAAAATCGGGGGTGTGAGAGCGGGATCGGAGCGGTCTATTCTCGGGGGCGATCCCAAAAGCCCAAGAGGAGCTCTCCATGTCCGAAGCGAACCCGACCTACGACCTCGTCATCCGGAACGGCATGATCGTCGATGGCGCCCGCAACCCGCGATACAAGGGCGACGTCGGGATCAAGGACGGCAAGATCACGCGCATGGGGCGGATTCCGGCCGGGCAGGGCGAGCGAGAGATCGACGCCGAAGGTCTCGTCGTCGCGCCGGGATTCATCGACCTCCACACCCACTACGACGCGCAGGTCTTCTGGGATCCCTACCTGACGACGAGTGGTTGGAACGGCGTGACGAGCGTGGTCGTCGGCAACTGTGGCTTTGGCTTCGCGCCGTGCAAGAAGGAGCTGCAGTACCGCGCGATGGAATCCATGACGAAGGTCGAGGCGATTCCGATGGCGACGATGGAGGCGGCGATCCCCTGGGACTGGGAGAGCTATCCGGAGATGCTCGACTCGATCGATCGCGTCCCGAAGGCGGTGAACCTGCTTCCCTATGTCGGCGTGAACCCGCTGCTCATCTGGGTGATGGGCCTCGAGGATGCGAAGTCCGGACGCAAGCCGACCGCAGAAGAGACGGAAGAGCTGAAGCGCCTCCTCCACGAGGCGATGGATGCGGGCGCTTGTGGCTGGTCGTCCCAGACCCTCGGTACCCCGGGCGACCCGAAGGCGCCGACCGCCGGAGGCGCGGCGCAGTCGGACTTCGACGGGACGCCGATGCCCTCCGACGTCATGTGGCCCGAGACTCAGCTCGCTCTCGCCGAGGTGCTCGGCGAGCGGGGCGAGGGATTCATCGAGCTTTCCGGCGCGACCATGCCCCGGGATCACTGGGAGAAGCTCGCTGAGGTCTCCGGCGCGCCGATCATCTACCAGGCCTTGCCCGCTTCGAACGTGATGATCGAGATGCACAAGAACCTCTTCGAGTGGTTCGATGCGTGCGGTGAGAAGGGCCTGCGGATCTATGGCCAGGGCATCACCCAGAACCCGCCGCTGCTCTTCACCTTCGACTACTGGGATCTCTGGGGACCCGTCTGGGAGGAGGTCGCCGGCCCCGAGGTAGCGAACGACGTCATCCTCGCGAACCTGGCGGACGAGTCGGTCCGCGAGCGGCTGCGCGCCGAGCCGCTCAAGTACCAGTTCATCGGCGGTGTCGACGAAGCCCGGGTCGTCTCGGTCGCGAAGAGCGAGAACGAGCAGTGGGTCGGGAAGAGCGTGCAGGATATTGCCGACGCGCGCGGCGTGCATCCGGTCGACGCCATCTGTGATCTCGTCGTCTCCGACGATCTCAAGACGAGCTTCCAGGCGCCGCAGTTCGACATCGGCCTCGAGGGAATCAAGCAGCTGCTCGACAACCCGTGGGTCATCCCGGGACTCTCCGACGGTGGCGCGCACTTGAAGTACCTGGCGGCCGGCAGCTACGCGACCGAGCTGATCTCCCAGTACGTGCGTGAGCACGAGATGCTGAGTCTCGAAGAGGCGCACTGGCGCCTGTCGGCGCTCCCCGCGTTCTGCGCGGGCTTCCAGGATCGCGGCGTGCTGCGCGAAGGCGCGGCGGCGGACGTCGTCGTCTACGACTACGAGAAGCTCGATTACGAGTTCCCGAACTTCCGCCACGACCTGCCGGGCGATGAATACCGCGTCGCTTCGGCGGGAACCGGCTACCGCTACGTCCTCGTGAACGGCGAAGTCACGATCGAGGACGACAAGGAGACCCAGACCTACTCCGGGAAGCTCCTGCGAGGCGGTCGGAGCAGCGCGGCGCAGGCCTAGCGGTCGCGCAGGTCCGGATCCGGTCGACGGTCGCCTCGAGTGCGTGCGTGGGAGGAGCCCTCGGGCGGAGAATGTCTGTTGAAAATGCACGATCGGCGGATTCGCAGCCGCTTCGCCCCTACGCGCTGACTTTCTCGTCGGAAGCACGATGAGCGCGACGACGCCTGACGTCTCTTCGAAGGCCTATCGCCGCTACCTGTACGCGGTGATCGTCGGCGTGATGATGCTGAACACCGTCGATCGGCAGGTCGTGTCGATCCTCGTGGATCCGATTCGGACCGATCTCGGCCTCGACGACGCACAGATGGGCTGGATTCTCGGGCCCAGCTTCACCCTCATCTACGCGGCGTCCGTCCTGCCCCTCGCAAGGTGGGCCGACCGGGGCGTGCGGCGGAACATCATCGCCCTCGGCCTCTCGGTCTGGAGCGTCTTCACCCTCTCGACCGCCTTCGTGCAGGGGTACGTCCAGCTCTTCCTGATGCGGATGGGCGTGGGCGTGGGAGAGGCGAGCGCGAGCCCCGCGATTCAGTCCCTCGTGGCCGACACTGTCCCGCCCGAGGAGCGGGCTCAGGGGCTCTCCTTCATCTCAGTGGGGGCCGTGCTCGGAATCGCCGTGGGAATGGCGGGGGGGGGCTGGGTGAACGAGCTCTGGGGATGGCGGGTCGCGTTCCTGATCGCCGGCGCGCCCGGTCTCCTGATGGCGCTCGTCGTGCGCTTCACGGTTCGGGAGCCTGCCCGCGGACAGAGCGAGGGACGCGACGCGACCACCGAGCGGCGCGGTTCCCTCGCCGACGACGCGCGGTACCTGCTCGCGCTGCCGGCGATGCGATGGGTGATCGTCGCCCATGCCTTCGCGCTCCTGTATTCATCCGGCAAGATCGCTTGGGAGCCGTCGTTCATCATCCGGACCTACGAGATGGGAACCGGCGCGGCAGGGACCTGGTATTTCCTCACCACGCCGCTGCCTTCGGTATTCGGTCTCTGGCTCGGCGGCTGGCTCTGCGACCGGTGGATCACACGCGACGAGCGTGCGTACGTCTGGGTCCCGGCGTTGTCGCTGGTGGCTTCGCTCCCCTTCATGCTGCTCTTCCTGCTCTGGCCCGAGGATCACCGGATCGACCTCGGCGGGGGGCTGCCGCTCTTCCCCGTCGCCTTCCTATGGAGCGTCGCGAGCTCGATTCTCGGCGGGATGCACAGCGCCCCCTTCCTCTCGTTGGTGCAGGGGCTCGCACGGATCCGGATGCGCGCTTCCGCGGCGGCGATCTTCTCGCTGACCGGAACCGGCGTCGGGAGCGCGCTCGGGCCCCTCGTCGTGGGGTACTTGAGCCGGTTCTTCGCCGAGGCGTACGGCGACGATTCGGTTCGCTGGGGGCTCGTCTGGTTGTCGCTGGGCTTCGTGCTCTCGGCGATCGCCTGCGTCTTCGCGGCGCGGACCGTGCGGGACGATCTGTCCCGGGCGCGGGCGGCTCAGGAAGCCGACGCCCGAACCGCCGCTTGAGCCACTGCGTCGGACGTTGGCGCTCTCGCGGGACCGCCGACTCCCTGACATACTCTTCGATCCTGAAACAATGAGGGACGAGAAGGAGTGAAACGTATGCAGCTCGGTCCGCGCGGGATCTGGGTCTCGCTCGAAGCGCTCGATCTGAAAGGCCGTGCAGAAGCGGCGCAGCGGATCGAGCGCCTCGGTTACAGTGCGCTCTGGCACCCCATGGCGATGCAGCGCGATCTCATGGTCGTCGCTTCGCAGCTCCTCGCCGAGACGGACGCGCTCGTCGTCGCGACGGGCATCATCCCGATCTTCGAACGCGCGCCCGCGGTGATGGCGGCGGGGCACTTCGCGCTGAACGAGCAGTCGGGCGGGCGTTTCCTGCTCGGGCTCGGCGTGTCCCACGCGCCGATCGTCGAGCAGATGCACGGCCTGACCTATGGGCCGCCGCTGACTTCGATGCGAAACTATCTCGACGCCATGGACCGGGGGCCGGACATGAGCGTCTTCCTCGGTCCCGATGCCACGCCGAGCGAAGTGCCACCGGTCCAGACCGGCCCGCCGCGCGTGCTCGCCGCGCTCGGCCCGAAAATGCTCGCGTTGTCGCGAGATCGCGCGCAGGGCGCGCACCCCTATTTCATGCCACCGGCCCACACTGCGGCCGCGCGCGAGATCCTCGGTCCGGAGCCGCTGCTCGTCCCCGAGGTCAAGGTGGTCTTCGAGACGGACCCGACGAAGGCCCGGGACGCGGCGCGTGCGGCCGGCGCGACCAACATCGCCCTCGAGAACTATCGCAAGACCTGGCGCGAGTTCGGTCTCGAAGACGCCGATTTCGAGGACGGAGGCTCGGACCGGCTGATCGACGAGACCGTCGCCTGGGGTACCGAGACCCAGATCGAAGATTTCCTGCAGCGGCACATCGAGGCGGGGGCGAATCAGGTCTGCATTCATTTCGTGAACCCGGGTGGCGCGTACGGCGAAATCGCGTGGGACGCGATCGAAGCCCTCGCGCCGGGCCGGTAGGCGGAGTTCCTCTTGAGCGGAACGGATTCCGAACGGGCTTCGCAGGGGCCGCTGCGGCAGCGGGTCGAGGACGGGCTCGGCGCGTGGGCGCACGTCGTCCTGCGCTTTCGCTGGCCGATCGCGCTCGGCGTGCTGGTGCTGACCGGCGCGCTCGCGTCGCTCATCCCTCAGATGGAGGTCAAGATGGCCTCCGAGGACTTCCTCTTCGAAGACGATCCGGTGCGCGCCGTCTACGACGAGTTTCGCCGCGACTTCGGGCAGGATCAGGTCACGATCGTCGCAGTGTCGCCGCCCGAGATCTTCGATCTCGCCTTTCTCGAGAAGCTCGAGGCGTTCCACCGCGACCTCGAGGATGAGCTGCCGTACCTCGAGGAAGTGACGAGTCTCGTGAACGTGCGTTCGACCTACGGGCGCGGTGACGAGCTCGTCGTGGAAGACCTGCTCGACGAGATGCCCGGGAACGAGAAAGAACTCGCCGCGTTCCGAGAGCGGGTGCTCTCGACCCCGTTCTATTTCAAGACCGGGATGCTCTCGAGCGATGGCCGTGCCACGGGCATACGTGTCGAGGTTGCGGTCTACGGTGAGGGCGCCGATGTCTTCGACGGGGAGCTCGACCTTGCGGGATTCGACGGCGAGTTCGAGGACGCATTCGCGGAAGAGGGCACCGATGAGTCGGTTCGAAAGCGTCCCTTCCTCTCGGGTGTCGAGAACGCTCGGGTCATCGAGAGCATCCATCGCGTGATCGCGCGTCACGCCGGACCCGACTTTCCTGTAATGGCGGCCGGCGGCACGATGATGACCTACGAGTTCACGAAGCAGCTCGGCAAGGACGTGCCGCTCTTCTTCGGTGGTGGCCTCGTCGTGATCGGGCTCTTCCTGATCGTTCTCTTCCGCCGCTTCTCGCCCGTGTTGCTCTCCTTCTCGGTCGTCGTGCCAGCGACAATCTCGACCTTCGGACTGGCGAGCATCCTGCGCCTCCCCTTCAGCGCCCCCGCGCAGCTGATCCCTTCTTTTCTGCT